>JBKQJL010000120.1:0-43880 GCA_052147975.1 Myxococcaceae bacterium | reverse complement strand
GCTGGACCGCCGACGGCTGATGACGGCCGCGCTGGACTTGCTCGAGGCGCAAGGGCCCGAGAGCGTCACCATGCGCGCGCTCGGGAAGCGGTTGGGAGTAAATCCAATGGCCGCGTACCACTACTTCGAGAATAAGGAGGCGGTCCTGGTTGCAGCGGCCGCCCACCGCTACCGGCACTTTCGCCCGCGACTGGACCAGCGGGACGCTCGCGCGCGACTGCTCGCCCTCGGCCTTGCGTACGGGCGCTTTCTACGGGCCTCGCGCCACCTGCTCCGCTACTTATTGACTGCCTCGGAGGCGCTGGCCGGCCCCGTCCACCACTTCGACGGACTGTTCTCCGTCGCGCTTGGGCCGATGCACCTTCGGCCCCGAGAGTTCCAGGTTGCTCGAAACGGCTTCATTGACTTGGTGCACGGCTTTGCGCTCGCTGGGGCCGAGGCCCCGTTCGAGCTACTTGCCGATGAGCTCCGCCTTCTCATTGGCGCCATCGCTCGGGCACGCTAGGGGCGCTGCACGCGCTGAGAGGCGTGGCCCGGAGTGAAGCCGCGGCAGCGAAGCGGGACGGGCTCGTGCTTGGACTCAGGCGTTGGCCACCGTTCGGCGCCAAGCCCGCAGGGTGGCCTGGTGCAGTCTCCAGCCGGGCACGGCCGCTCCCTTTGGGACACCCACCCGCAGTGCGAGCCGGCGTCGTTGCCATGTGCCGGCCGGCCGTCGCTTGGTGCCTCGAAAAACAGCAGTTTTTTCCCGCTCGCGCACGCCCCGAAGGTCATTTTTCACCCGTTGCGCTCGGCACGCCCGTCGTCCAGTTTCTCGGCGCGTGCAGTGAGTTGGTGGTGGTAGGCGCGGGGACCGTCTGGCTCTCAGAGGGGGGCAGACGACCCACTACGTCCCTTTGGGGGGCCGTCGAAAGGAAGGGATGGGATGTACCAACGTCGCCCGAGTGGGGGTTTCGCCTTTGTCTTGGCCGTGAGCGTGCTCGGCCTGGGCAGCGTGCACTGCGACACCAATTCAAGCCCAAAGCTCATCGAGCTGCAGGCCCCCAGTAACCTCACCTACGCGTCCAACCCGGCGGTGTACACGCTCGGAGCGCCCATTCCAGCGAATGCACCGAGCAGTAGCGGCGGTGCGGTTGCCTCTTACTCCGTCATGCCGGAGCTGCCGGCGGGACTGAGTCTCGACACCAGCACCGGAGTCATTTCCGGTACGCCGACGGCCATCACCCCGCTGGCCAGCTACACCGTGACGGCGAGCAACTCGGGGGGCCAAGCCACTGCGAGTCTCAGCATCAGCGTAAATGACGTGGCGCCCAGCAACCTCGTGTACCCGTCCAACCCGGCCGTCTACACCAAAGGGACCGGCATCTCGGCCAACCGGCCGAGCAGCAGCGGTGGCACCGTCACTGGCTATTCGGTGTCGCCCAGTCTGCCCGCCGGCCTCCTCTTCAGTTCCAGCACCGGCGCCATCTCCGGGACGCCCACCGTCGTCGCGGCGACTGCCAACTACACCGTCACGGCCTCCAACTCAGGGGGCCAAACCACGGCCAGTCTCACCATCACCGTCAATGACGTGGCGCCCAGCAACCTCGTGTACACGTCCAACCCGGCCGTCTACACCAAAGGGACCGGCATCTCGGCCAACCTGCCGAGTAACAGCGGTGGCGCCGTCACTGGTTATGCGGTGTCGCCGAGCCTGCCGGCGGGCCTGGCCCTCAACCCCAGCACCGGCGCCATTTCCGGGACGCCCACCGCCGTGGTGGCGACCGCCAGCTACACCGTCACCGCCAGCAACTCAGGGGGCCAAACCACGGCCAGTCTCAGCATCACCGTCAATGACGTGGCGCCGAGCAGCCTCACCTACTCGTCCAACCCGGCCGTCTACACCAAAGGGACACCCATCCCGCCCAACCTGCCGAGCAATGGGGGTGGCACTGTCACTGGTTACGCGGTGTCGCCGGGCCTGCCGGCGGGCCTGGCCCTCAACCCCAGCACCGGCGCCATTTCCGGGACGCCCACCGCCGTCGTGGCGACCGCCAGTTACACCGTCACGGCCACCAACACGGGCGGCCACACCACGGTCAGCCTCAGCATGACCGTCAACGACTTGCCGCCGACGGGCCTCACGTACTCGTCCAATCCGGCCGCGTACACCAAAGGGACGCCCATCCCGCTCAACGTGCCCAGCAACAGCGGCGGCGGCGTCGGCATGTACTCGGTGTCGCCCGCCCTGCCAGCGGGCCTCGCCCTGAGTGCCACCACGGGCATCATCTCCGGAACGCCAACGGCCGTAACGGCTGCGGCCGCCTACACCGTCACCGCCAGCAATTCCGCAGGCAGCACCACGGTGAGTCTCACCATCACCGTCAATGACGTGGCGCCGAGCAACCTCACGTACTCGTCCAACCCAGCGGTGTACACCAAGGGCAAGGCCATCGCCGCCAACACGCCGAGCAACGGCGGTGGCACCGTCACTGGCTACTCGGTGTCGCCGAGCCTGCCGGCGGGGCTGGCCCTCAGCGCCAGCACCGGAGTCATTTCCGGCACGCCGACTGTCGTCGTGGCGACGGGAAGCTACGTCGTGACGGCGAGCAACTCAGGGGGCCAAACCACGGTGAGTGTCAGCATCACCGTCAATGACGTGGCACCCAGTAACCTCACCTACTCCTCCAACCCGGCGGTGTACACCAAGGGGACGCTCATCCCGAACAACACACCGAGCAGCGTAGGTGGCACTGTCACTGGCTACTCGGTGTCGCCCAGCCTGCCTGCGGGGCTGGCCCTCAGCGCCAGCACCGGAGTCATTTCCGGCACGCCAACTGCCGTCGTGGCGACGGCAAGCTACGTCGTGACGGCGAGCAACTCCGGGGGGCAAACGACGCTGAGTGTCAGCATCACCGTCAATGACGTGGCACCCAGTAACCTCACCTACTCGTCCAACCCGGCCGTCTACACCAAAGGGACGCCCATCCCGCCCAATGTGCCAAGCAACGGCGGCGGAACCGTCCTCTCCTACGCGGTGTCGCCCAGCCTGCCGGCAGGCCTCAGCTTGAATGCCGGCACTGGCGAAATCTCGGGAACGCCGAGCGCCATCACGGCAGCGGCCGGCTACACCGTCACCGCCAGCAACTCGGGAGGCAGCACCACCGTCAGCGTGAGCATCACCGTCAATGACGTGGCGCCCAGCAACCTCACCTACTCGTCCAACCCGGCGACGTACACCATCGGGACACCCATCCCCAACAACACGCCGAGCAACAGTGGTGGCGCTGTCACTGGCTACTCGGTGTCGCCGGCCCTGCCGGCAGGCCTGGCTTTCAGCACCACCACGGGCGTCATCTCGGGGACGCCCACCGTCGTGGCGGCCACCGCCAGCTACACCGTCAAGGCGAGCAACTCAGGCGGCAGCACCACCGTCAGCGTGAGCATCACCGTCAACAATGCGCCGCCCACCAACCTCAAATACTCGTCCAACCCGGCTTCTTACCCGGTGGGGACACTCATCCCCAACAACACGCCGAGCAACAGTGGTGGCACAGTCACCGGCTACTCGGTGTCGCCCAGCTTGCCAGCGGGCCTGGCCCTCAGCGCCACCACCGGCGTCATCTCCGGGACGCCAACCACCGTCACGGCGACGGCCACCTACACCGTCACCGCGAGTAATTCCGTGGGTAGCACCACTGTTGGCCTCACTATCACCGTCACCGACATCCCGCCCACCAACCTCACCTATTCGTCCAACCCAGCGGTTTACACTGTCGGGACACTCATCCCAGTCAACGTCCCAAGCAACAGTGGTGGCACTGTCACTGGCTACTCGGTGTCGCCCGGCCTGCCGGCGGGCCTGGCCCTCGACGCTAGCACCGGCGTCATCTCCGGCATCCCCACCGCTGTCACGACGACGGCCAGCTATACCGTCACCGCGAGCAACTCGGGAGGCAGCACACAGGCCAGCGTCAGCATCACCGTCAATGCCCGGCTGCCAGTCCGTTTTGGCTTCGTTGCCAATCGGGGAGACAACACCGTCTCCATGTACACCGTCAACGCGAGCACCGGCGAGCTGCGCGCGAATGGCTACGTTGCGGCAGGCACCACTCCCATCTCGGTGGCCGTCGACCCCACCCAAAAATTCGCTTACGTGGCCAACCTCGGGACGAATACCGGAACGGTTTCGGCGTACACCATCAATTCGACGACTGGGGTACTTACCCCCGTCGGCGCGGCGGTCGCCGCCGGGGCGGCTCCTACGTCGGTGGCGGTCGACCCCTCCGGCAAGTTTGTCTACGTCACCAACTCCGGGACGGCTTCCAACAATGTCTCGGCGTATTCCATCAACGCGAGCACCGGGGCGCTCACCAGCCTCGGGACGACAGCAGCGGGGTCCACGCCCATTTCAGTCACAGTCGACCCCACCGGCAGGTTCGCCTACGTCGTCAACCAAGGCTCCAACACCATCTCCGCCTACACCATCAGCCCAGGGACTGGGGCTCTGGCCAGTGTGGGCTCGGTGGCGACGGGCGTCACTCCCATCTCCGTCACCGTCGACCCCTCAGGTCGGTTTGCTTACGTGGCGGACACGGGGACCACCAGCGGTGACGTCGCTGCCTACTCCATCAACGCGAGCACCGGAGCACTGACAAGCGTCGGCCCCAATGTCGCTGCGCAGACGGGACCCAACTCCATCAGCATCGACCCCACCGGAACGTTCGTCTACGTCTCGAATACAGTCTCGAACAGCGTTTCCATCTACTCCATCAACGCGACGACGGGAGCCCTCACCAGCGTTGACACCCCTGCGCCGGCGGACGGTCCGAGCTCCGTGGCCGTCGACCCCTCTGGAAGCTTCGCCTACGTCACCAACTTCTACACAAACGAGGTATCGACCTACACCATCGACGCGAGTACTGGCGCCTTGGCGCAGGTGCAAACCATGTCGACGCGCGGGGCGCCCAACTCCATCGCCCTCGCCCAAGGCGCGACGGCCGTGGCCTATATTCCAAAGTTTGCGTATGCGGCGAATTACACCTCCAACAACGTTTCGGCCTACACCATCAACGCGAGCACCGGGGCGCTCAGCGCCGTGGGCGCCGCCGTGGCCGCGGGGACAAACCCAAGTTCCGTCGCGGTCGACCCATTCGGTCGTTTCGCCTACGTGACGAACTACGGTTCAAACAACGTCTCGGTTTACACCATCGACGCGAGCACCGGAGCGCTCAGCGCCGTGGGCTCGGCCGTGGCCGCTGGAACGCAGCCCATCTCAGTGGCCGTCGACCCCACTGGGAGCTTCGCCTATGTGGCCAATTACGGCTCGGGCAACGTGTCGGCCTACACCATCGACCAGAGCACCGGGGCGCTCTCCGGAGGTGCAACGCTGACAGCGGGTACAAATCCCAACTCCGTCGCCGTCGACCCGTCGGGGAGGTTTGTCTACGTCGCAAATTATGGGTCGGGCGATGTCGCCGCCTTCAGCCTCGCGTCCGGGACGGGGGTACTCACCAGCGTCGGAGCGAATGTGGCTGCGGGGACCAACCCTTACTCGGTCGCGGTCGATGCCACGGGCAACTACGTCTACGTGGCCAACTATGGCTCGAACAACGTCTCCATCTTCGTCATCGCCAGCAGCAGCGGGGCGCTGAGCGCGGACGGCGCTGGGGCAACCGTCGGAGCGGGGACGACTCCGACGTGCATTGCCGTCGACCCTGCGGGGAGCTTCGCGTACGTCGCCAACTCGAGCACCGTCTGGGCTTACAGTGTCAGCTCGACCAACGGAGAGCTCGCCAACGTGGGCACGACTTCCGTGGGAGGCTCGCTGTATTCGGTGGCGGTCGACCCCTCCGGAAGGTTCGCCTATGTCGCGAATAGCGGCTCGAACAACGTCTCCGCCTACACCATCAACGCCAGCAACGGGACGCTCGGCGGCGGCACCACGGCCGGTGCCGGGACGAACCCGCATGCTGTCACCACCACTGGGACCATCCAGTGAGCTCGACTCTCTGAAGTCCCCGGCCGAGCCCTGCGCACCTCAGCGCACCACCATCCGGCGCCGCACCGGGATGGCGGGGCAGCCTAATTAGCGCCTATGGCGCGGCGAAGGGCCGCCAGCGTCAGGCCTGGCTCCGCGACGTCAACCAGGAGCTCCGCGTAGTGGTGGCCTTCCGTTGAAAGCGTCAGAGCGTTCCGGCCATCCCCGACGACATCCCAAAAGAACCAGCGCCCCTGGGTGCGGAAGGAGCCGGCGGCAATGAGTGCTGGCACAAAGGTGCCTGGCAGCCGGACGCTGCGCCACAGCGCGGCCCGAGCCTCTGGCGAAACGCCAGCCTCCACACTCCTGAGCTGACTCCGTGGAATGCGCACTTCCCGCTTCAACGTCCACAGCCTGTGCAGGCCGCGTGGGCGAATGACGACTTCCTCTCCGGTAATGTCCACATCCACCATTTCGGTCGATTTACACACTCTCCCAGCGCTGCGGCGCTTCCACGACGCGGCCGACCCCCGAGGCCGCCCCGCTTTTTCAGCTGTCGCCTTGGGGCGTGGGGCGTATGGTGCACGCCCGCTCGCCGGAGGTGCACATGACGTTGCTCTTTCCCATGGCTCTCGTCCAGTCGGACCAACCCATGATGCCAGGCCCCGGCACCGGCCTCGTCTGGCTGGCGATTGTAGTGCTCACCATCGCCGGGCTGTGGAAGGTCTTCGAGAAAGCCGGGAAGCCGGGCTGGGCGGCCATCGTGCCCATCTACAATCTCGTGGTGTTGATGAAGGTTGCCGGCAAGCCCCTTTGGTGGGTCCTGCTCATGTTCATCCCGTTTATCAACATTGTGGTGTTGCTCCTCGTCTACATCGAGGTGGCACACCGCTTCGGGAAGAGCACCGGTTTCGGGTGGGGAATGACGTATTCGGCTTCATCTTCCTTCCCATGCTGGGCTTCGGCGACTCCCGTTACCAAGCGGGCTAACCGAGCGGACGGGTGTTCGTGGGGGCGTGGAAAGCCTAGGTTGCGTACGGGCCAGACTCAGGGCCCGGCGTCGGGCCGAACAGTGCTGCGCTGTCCGGGCTGCGCTGTCGCCCCGGAGGCACCGTTGGTGCCGCCATCTCGCTGGGAGTTGGCTGGGGCCATCGGCGAGAGCGCTGGCTGGCCGGGAGGCGCGAGCTGCGGCACGGGTGCGAGCCGCTGCTGAGGGGCGAGCTGGGGCTGGCTGGGCGGCGTGAGCGCCTCTGACCCAAGCTGGGGCGCGGTTGGGGGGCTGAGCTGCTGCTGCGGCGCGAGCTGCGGCGGCGCAAGTTGCTGCTGGGGGACGAGCTGCGGCTGCGTCTGACTCGGCATTGGCGGCAGCGGAGTCTGCGCCAGGAGCTGCGAGGTCAGCTCTGGCTGGGGCGAGACGAGAAGCGCGAAGAAGACAAGCAGGGATGGGCTGGTCATGGTGGTGTCGCCGAGCCGTTGAGGCGTCTAAGGACGCACTCGGTGACCGTACACGTCCGGTTGCACCGGCTCAACCTGGGGCAGTCGGCGGCGGGTTCGTCAAGAAGGCTCTTCTGTTGGCGCTTCTCTGAGGGCGCATGTCCTCACGACTGTCGCCCCAAGCAGTCAGGACGACGCGCCTCAAACTCGCAAAGGCGCCTGCTGCGCTTGCGGGGCGCCGCCCAGAAGACACACCAACCCCGCGGGCAACGTCCTCAAGTAATGCGCGGAAAGCGAATGCCAGATGGCCTTCGTCGGGGAGCGCCGGGCTGGCTCAATCGTGGTGTCAGGCGCTCGGGTGACAAGAAGTCGACAGAGAGGCTCGCTCTCTCGAGTGTGCATGGGCCCGCGAGGTCGATTGGCAGCCGGGCAGGGGCGTCGTGAGGAGGACGCCTTCGCACCATCTCTCGTCGGCCTCGGCGCAAAGAGACCAGGGGCTTCATCCGGACTTCGCGTCCAGACGTGAGCAGCGCCCTGCGGCAGAGAAGACAGTCGTTCACCCTCGCCGCTGGAGGGCGAGTCTCCGGTCTCGGACGCCTGCTTGCCTTTCGGCCATCGCGCCGGCAGCCGAAGGGACTCGCTCGAGCGTTGACTTGCCGACGCTCGCGTTCAGCGCCGCGTTGGCGTATCCGTTCGCCGCAGCCTCATTGGGTAGCGCGGGGCATGTCGTCACTTGAGGCTGGCGGGCGGTACCACTCAGAGCAAAGGGAAAGAGGTTATGAGCACAATCAAGACGAAGGATGGCACCCAAATTTATTTCAATGACTGGGGGAGTGGGCAGCCAGTCGTGTTTAGCCACGGCTGGCCGTTGTCGGCAGATGCCTTTGAAGACCAAATGTTTTATTTGGCTTCGCGTGGCTACCGCTGCATCGCGCATGACCGCCGCGGCCACGGACGCTCGAGCCAGCCGTGGAATGGCAATGACCTCGACACGTACGCTGATGACCTCGCGGCGCTGGTCCAGACGCTCGACCTGAAGAACGCGATTCACGTGGGCCATTCCACCGGCGGCGGCGAAGTCGCCCGGTACATTGGCCGTCACGGGACGAAGCGTGTGGCAAAGGCAGTCTTAATTGGCTCCATCACGCCGCTGATGCTGAAAACACCGGCCAATCCGGCTGGCACGCCCATCGAAGCGTTCAACCAGCTTCGGACGGCGGTCAAGGCAGACCGGTCGCAGTTCTTTAAGGACTTGAGCTTGCCATTCTACGGCTACAACCGGGCAGGCGCGAAGGTCTCGGAAGGAGTGCGGCAGTCGTTCTGGCTACAAGGAATGATGGCTGGATTCCCTGCTGCCTACGACTGCATCAAGGCATTCTCTGAGACCGACCTCACCGAGGACCTCAAGAAGTTCGACGTCCCGACGCTCATCCTTCACGGCGACGACGACCAGATTGTCCCGATTGGGGCCTCCGCAATGCTTTCGTCCAAGCTCGTCAAGGGCGCGACGCTCAAGGTTTACAAGGGCGCCCCGCACGGGATGTGCACGACGCTCAAGGACCAAGTCAACGAAGAGTTGCTCGGCTTCATGAGGGGCTAGAGGGACGCTCCATCCAGCGGCGAGGCCCTGCCATCCCCAAAGGAGGGTGCGAATGGGCCGACGCCGATGGACAAGTGCTTGCTGTCCGCCTCCTGTCCGGTCGGGCGTCGGTTACCCGCCCTCCGGACAGCAGGCACCCCGCCTACCGGGAGCGACCGCCTTGCGGAAAGTTTGCCCGTTTCCAGGGTATCTTGCGGTCGCGGCGTCCCGTCGATGCTCAGCGAGCGGGAGTGCCGGCAAGGCAATGCGTTTGGCTTATTCAGTGTGACTGGCGCCGCGCGTCATCCTTATTTGGTTGACCTCGAGACGCTGGAAGAGCAGTTGGCCGGGCTGGAGGGGAGGCCAGACAACGATGTTGCCGGTGGGGCGTTCCGCTGGGGTTGACCGGCTGGAAGTGCCAGTCGTCGACTGGCCGTCGCTGCGTTTGGACCGCGTTTCCACGCCAGCGGGCGACTTGGTCGAATACCGTCCAACGGCACATGTGGTTTCGGTGGCGACCGGCGCCAGACGGGCCATCGACGTCATGGTTCCGAACGCTCCGCTGCAGCATGTCGTGGTGACGCCAGGGCAGGTTCACATTCTCACTGCCAACGTGCCGGTCGGTATTCGCCTCTTCGGCCCGGCTGAAAATATTGTCGTGACGCTCAGCCCGAGGTTGCTGTCCGAGGTTAGCCCGCGGCCGGACGAGCCGCACGTCGGGCTACGCACGGGTTTCGGGCTCGAGGACGGGCTCATCCAACAACTCGTCTACGCGCTGCAGGAGGAGGCACTCTCGACCGAGCCGCACAGTGACTACATCCGGTCGCTCGCTGGCGCGCTCGCCGCGCACCTGGTGCGGAAATACGCGGACCGTGGGAAACCTCGTTTGGCAAGAGCCCGGCGGGTGGTGAGGCCGGAACTCGCGTCCGTGCTCGAGTACATCGAGCAGAACCTCGACGGGAGGCTGACGCTGCCGAAATTGGCCGAGGTGGCGCGCCTCAGCGTCTTTGCCTTCGTAAGACGTTTCAAAACCATCACCGGGCTTCCGCCGCACCGCTACGTCCTCCGTAAGCGCGTCGAGCGGGCGAAAGTATTGCTCGCGGACGCAGCGCTCAACATCGCGGAGGTCGCCCTCCGCTGTGGGTTTGGAGACCAGAGCTCCTTCACAACCACTTTCCGGCGGCTGACTCTTCAGACTCCCAGCGCGTACCGCGACACCCTGCGCTGACGAGGGGCGTCCCCAACCGCCGCGCTCGTGGGCTGTTTCGCTGCAGTGCGCGTGCTTGGCGCAAGCCGGGGGCCTGGGTTTTCTCGCCGCAGCGCGCAGCCCAGAATGTCGTCAGTGCCTCGAGTCGTGCAGTAACGAGGAGAAGCGTTCGAGCTCTGCCGCATCGACGTCGGAGACGAGCCACCACACCATTCCGTCACTCACCCAGTGTAGCGAGTTGACACCAGCCCGACTGGCCGACTGAGGGGCGACGTCGCCAGCGGCATTGGAAGGCCAGACGAAGACGTTGATGACGTGTTGGCGTGCGCGGTACACGAGCGCTGCCACGGGCTGGCCAGCCAAGTAGTCCAGCCGACCGCCCTCGAGCACAAAGCCCTGCTCGCCAAAATCCCGCACTGGAAAGCTGAAGGGCACCTTGCCCTGAAACCACGGCTTCACCGTGTGGCGGTCCGAAGACGCGACGTCCGTCAGGTGGGCGGCCTGCAGTGATCGCAAATGCGCGGAAACGACTTCGCCTGTCAAATCCCCGGAAGCTCGTCGGATTGGGGGAGAGGCGAAAACCACCACCAGCGCAGCAGCAGCAAGCGGTCCGAGGCTCCAAGCTGTGCGCGTCAGGCGGGTGCGCCAGCGTGACGAGTCTGCCGCCCGGACGGAGTGCCGCAGCTTGCGCAAAAAGGCAGCCGAGGGCTCGGACGGCGTGAGCGTTCGCTGGAGGACGGCCCGGAGGGAACGAATTTGGTCGAGGTCCCTCCGACACGCAGCGCAGGAAGCGAGGTGCGAGCGCACTTCGAGCGTGCGCTCGACGCTCAGCTCGTTGTCGACATAGGCGTGAAGGGCGTCCCCGAGGTGCCTCTCGTTCATCCCTCGGTCCCCCCGTCACGGTGCGCAGAGAGTCGCGTGTGGAGCGCCTTTCGCGCCCGGGAAAGCCGGGACATGACGGTCCCCATCGGGATTTGGACGATGTCTGCAATCTCTTTGTAGGAACACTGCTCGAGCTCTCGCAGCACCACCACCTCACGGAATTCTGCCGGGAGGCCCTCCAGAGCTGTTTGGACGGCCCCCGCGTCGACGGCCCGGAGCAAGGTGGATTCCGGCGTCTCTGGCCTCACCTCGGAACTCCACGGCGAGGGCGACGGCTCTCGTTCCTCATCGAATTCCTCGACCAGCTCGGTCTGCCCGTTCTTCCGAAGGATGGCGTAGGCAACGTTGCGGACGATGGACAGCAGCCAGGCACGTGGGTGCTCGCCAGAAAAGCCGCGGAAGTACTTGAAGGCACGCATGAAAGCCTCTTGGACAACGTCTTCGGCGTCGGCATCGCGGCGCACCAGGGCACGGGCAAGCCTTAAGGCAGCCGCAGCATGGGGGAGGGCAAGACGCTCGAACTCCGCAGCCGACGGCCGGACCAACTGGGCTCCTCTGGTGGGCTTGGTGGGCCTCTGAAGTCCTCCGACGGTTAGCACAAGTTGACGGGCAAGCCTGTCCCTAGGGATTTGCCATCTACGCTGGCTATTCCAAAAGGCGCCCTCCGGGCCGCTTCCTTTCTCTGGCGGCCCTGGCGTCCGCGTTTGTGCGCCATTCGCGCCCGGCAGTCGCGGCCACCGCTGTCCGCGAGGCAATTGCCCAGCTTGGCCCGTGCGAGGTGGGGCCCCGCCCCGGGCGGCACGTGCAACGGCGCCGTCGACCGACTCGGCTCAGGCCTCTACAGCGCCACTGAAGCGACGACGGCTCGCTGCAAGCCCGCAGCCCGCTGTTGGCGGCGTCGGCTTCCCCGGCTAGGGTGCCGCACCCCCGAAGGGAGTCAGAATTTTACTGTCCACCGTCGTCGCCGCTTCAGTCCTCGCAGCGAGCCCCCAGCGTCCGACAGTGGAAGCCGCGCTTGCCGCGCTGCACCGTGTCGTCGAGTTCCAGCGCGTCGCCATTTCACCGGACGGTGAGCGTGTGGCCTGGGTCGAGGCCGTCGCTACGGCAGATGGCCCGTCGGGCAATTTGCGGACCATCCGGTTGATGGACCGCTCTGGCGCCGCCGCCCGCCGCCTCACCGCCGCAGCCAACGGCTCCCCTCACGAGGAGGACGAGCCAGTCTTTTCCCCGGATGGCTCGAGGGTTGCCTTCCTGTCCGACGCGGAAGCCTCTGGCCAGCCCCAGCTCTACGTTGCCGAGCTCAAGAGCGGAGCAATTCGGCAGCTCACCCACGTCACCGGGCACCTGGAGAGGCCATTGTGGGCACCCGATGGGCGGCGTCTGGCAGTCCTATTCCTCGAGGGAGCGGCCGATGCGCGCGGACCGCTTGGCCCCAGTGCTCGCGAGACGGGCGTCATCGCCTCCGTCGTTCGCGAGCAGCGCATTGCCCTGGTGGCTGCCGAGGGAGGCGAGCTGGCGCGTGTTTCGCCCCCGGACCTCTTCGTTTACGAGTATGCGTGGAGCCCGGATGGGACGCGTTTCGTGGCCACCGGTGCCCACGGCGATGGCGACAACAACTGGTGGACTGCTGACCTCTTCGTCATCCCCGCTTCCGGCGCGAGCACGACCCGCCTGTACCACCCCAAATTTCAACTGTGCGAGCCGACGTGGAGTCCCGACGGCACCCGCGTGGCCTTCGTCGAGGGGCTGATGAGCGACGCCGGGGCCAACGGTGGCGACGTCTTCATTGTGCCGTCGGCTGGCGGCCCTGCGCGCAACGTCACGCCCGGCATGCACGCCTCGGCCACGCAGCTGAGGTGGTCGGCGGCGTCCGGCCTCGTGGCCACGGCGGTAATAGGCGGGGACTCGGCGTTCCTCCATGTTGATGCCGACCAGGCACACTCTCCCGTTGTGCTGTGGCGTGGCCCCGAGTTGGTGCGGTCTCGTCCGTGGGGCGCCTCGGCGGCCTTCGCCAGCGACGGGAAAACCAGCGCCGTCATCCGCGAGTCAGCGCTACAGGCCCCGGACGTCTACGTTGGGCCAATTGGCGGTTGGACGCGGCTGTCTCAAACCAACATTGCCGCCCGCAGCCCAGCGGCTGAGGTGAGGAGCCTGACGTGGACCAGCGACGGTCGGGACGTCCAGGGCTGGCTCCTGCTGCCGCCGCCCGAAGCGACGGCGGGGAAGCCCCCGCTGGTCGTCCATGTCCACGGCGGCCCGGCCAGCGCTGCCGAGAACGCCTTCCAAACGGAAGTCCTTGTGCTGGTTAGCCAGGGGTATGCGGTCTTCCTACCCAATCCCCGCGGAAGCTTTGGACAAGGCGAGGCTTTTACCCGCGCCAACGTCAAGGACTTTGGCCACGGAGACTTACGGGACATTCTAACTGGCGTTGACCGTGTGGGTCGCACCGGTGCGGTGGATACGTCCCGCGTCGGCATCACCGGCCACAGCTATGGGGGCTACATGGCGATGTTTGCTGTGACGCAGACAACGCGTTTCAAGGCGGCAGTGGCCAGCGCCGGCATCGCCAATTGGCAGAGCTATTACGGCGAGAACAAGATTGACCAGTGGATGGTCCCGTACTTCGGGGCGAGCGTGTATGCGGCCCCGGCCGTCTACGCGCGAAGCTCTCCCATCAACTTCATCAACCAGGTGAAGACGCCTACCCTCGTTCTCGTCGGTGAGCGCGACGCCGAGTGCCCAGCTCCGCAAAGCTTCGAGTTTTGGCACGCGTTGAAGACGCTGGGCGTGCCTACCGAGCTCGTTGTCTACGCCGATGAAGGGCACCATTTCCGGGACCCGGCCAACGTACTCGACCGCACCCTACGGCAAGTCTCTTGGCTGGACCGGTACCTGGCCGGAGTCCCCGCGCCACCTGCGCGCTAAAACCGTGTCCACCCGGTCGCACCTCCAACCGGGCGCTTTACAGCGAAAGGACCGGCGCATGGTTCGCGTCCCTCCTCGAGGGACGGCGCCCCTATGCGTTGCGGGTTGTTGGCCGCTCAGCCCTCTTTGGGCAGGCGCGCAAGGAAGGCGCGCAGCGCCGAGGAGACTGCTTCTGGGCAGTCCATCGGCGTGAAGTGCCCGCCCGGGAGGAGAACAAGGGGCGCCCCCAGCAGCTCAGCGAGGGGCCGCGCAACCCTGTCAAGGGGTAGGAAGGCGTCGTGCTCGCCCCAGAGGACGAGCGCCGGGACACCGCTCGCGCTCACAGCGGGGCCGATGTGCTCGGTCTGGTGCGGGTCGAGGTCCCGCGCGGCGCGAATCAACCGGAGTCCGCCCTCTTCACCCTGGTAGGCCGCGAGCACGTCGCGCAGGCCTCCGCATTTCGCTAGGCGCCGCACGAGGACTGGAAATAGCCGATGGGCGTCGCCTGGCTCCCAGGCCTGAATGCTGGACACGGCCTCCATCGCCCATTCGGCTTTGTAGACGCCGTCGAGAATGACGAGGCCGCGCATACGGTTGGGCGCGCTGACGAGCATGAGCTGCGCTGCAGCCGAGCCGACGTCATGCGCCACCACCACCGCGCGCTCGAGGTGCAGCGCATCGAGGAGCTGGAGCATCCAGCCTGCCTGGCTGGCCATATCGACACGGACGCCGGCCGGAGCCACCGACGCGCCGTACCCGACCAGGTCGGGAACGAGGACGCGAAAGCCGGCCGCTCTCAGCAAAGGCACAACGCGCGACCACAAGTGGCCGGTCGCAGGGAAGCCGTGCAGGAGGAGGACGGCAGGGCCCGCGCCGGCGTCCTCCACGGCGATGCTGGCGTCGGGGAGCTGGACGGTGGTGGCCACGTTGGCTCTTGCCGCAGCGGGCTCAAGCTGTCCGTCGCGAGAAGAGGACTCTCCACTGGTCCATAGAAAGCGTTCCGTGGATTGCCACGAAAAACACCGCCGCCCCAAAAATGAGGAGGTCCCACCGCAACTGCTGGCGCGTCAGGTGGAAAACGAGGGCGGTGGACAGCGCGAGAAGCAGTCCGCCCGCACCGAGCCGCAGCGTCCATGGAAGAAGGAAGAAGAGGGCGGCCGCCGCTTCGAGCGAGCCAAGAAGCACCAAGTGCGGATTCACTCCACGACTCGACTGCAGCGCGTCAAGGGCCGTCTGGGCACCGCCGATGAAGAGCGAGATGCCCAAAATCCACCACAGTGCGACGAACGAACGAAGGAGCGCGCGGCGCGGCATGGCATTCTCCGAGGAGCTCGATGGCGACTCTGTCGGAGCCTAGCAGGTCGTCGCGGGACGGACGCCCGGGGAGTCGAGCGCGCACAGCCGCGGGCGGCCAAGCACTCCCCAGTCGGGCTGAGGCGTCAGACGTAGCCGAGTAGCTTAAGAATGTCCGCCTTCGGCGCCAACGGAAACACATCCGACTTGCTTCGGACACAGCGCTCACAGACAACACTGAGGTCCGTCTGGTAGCGGTCCGGCATGAAGCGCGCTGGCCTGGGAGGCACAGGTGCAGCGCACAGCGCAGCCAGGGCGACTGCGTCGAGCCAATGCTTTTCGTCGACCGGCGGTTTGCTCAGCGTCTGAAGCTTGTGGTCGAGGAGGCCCTGCGCGTCAATGACGAGAACGACTTCGCCGGCCACAGACAGGCGCCGCCCCGAAGGCACCTTTCCGGCGACGCCTGTAAAGAAGTCGAGACGGAGCCGTGTGACGCCATCCACCAGCTGCAACATTGCCTTCGGCACGCCTTGCTGGGCAACGTGGTAGTGGGACACGAGAAAGGCATTTGCAACGGTGGGCGCGATGGCGCCGAGGTGACTCGCCACGAAGTCAACGTCGGCGAGCTGCTGGCGACGCCCGGGCCGGGATGCCGCGGCAAGGTGTAGCTCCAGCGCGACTCCGCCGGTGAGAGCGACTTTGTCGCGGTCGAGGTGTGGCAGAAGCCGCGATAAACAGGAGCGAAGACGAGGCGCCTCCGTCTCCGTCTCCAATGCGCTCAGGGTCATGCGTGCAGTGTGGATGGGGACGGCGTCAACGTAGTGTAGGGGACAAGGCCGTCGTTCGCGCACAGCGCTGGGGTTACTGGCCCCAGCAATTTTTTCAAGGCGCGCCAGGAGGGGCTGCGGTTAGGACAGCGGCTTTCAAGGAGGCTCCCTGTGGCGAAAATGAGGGCAGTGCAGGCATCGCGGCCAAATGGCCCGTTTGAGGTGGTGGAGCGCGAAGTGCGG
The DNA here is from genome assembly GCA_052147975.1 of Myxococcaceae bacterium. Taxonomy (GTDB): domain Bacteria; phylum Myxococcota; class Myxococcia; order Myxococcales; family Myxococcaceae; genus JADGRA01. The sequence continues at coordinate 27,615 of JBKQJL010000120.1, read as the reverse complement.
GAGCCTGGCACCGGCGAAATCCGCGTCAAGGTCGAGGCGTGTGGCATTTGCCACAGCGATGCGCTGACGCGCTCGGGGGCCTTCCCCGGCCTGACACTGCCCCGAATTCCCGGACATGAGATTGCGGGACGCATTGACGCGGTCGGCCCAAACGTGACGGCGTGGAAAGTTGGCCAACGGGTGGGCATCGGCTGGCACGGCGGTCACTGCTTTCAGTGCGTCCCTTGCCGCAAAGGCCTCTTCATCAACTGCGAGAAGGGGAAAATTACGGGCATCAGCTTCGACGGTGGCTATGCCGAGTACGTCGTCGCCCCGGCCGAGGCGGCGGCGCGCATTCCGGACGGAATGGATTCAGCGGAAGCCGGGCCCCTGCTGTGCGCTGGCGTGACGACCTTTAACGCGCTGCGAAACAGTGGAGCACGCGCCGGAGACACGGTGGCGGTGCAGGGCATCGGCGGACTCGGCCACCTCGCCATTCAATACGCGGCTCGCATGGGCTTTCGCACGGTGGCCCTCTCCCACGGGGCCGACAAGCAGGAGCTGGCCCGGCAGCTCGGGGCGCACGAGTACGTCGACACCCAAAAGGTGAAGGCTTCCGAGGGCCTTCAGAAGTTGGGCGGGGCCGACTTGGTGCTGGCGACCGCGCCCAGCAGTGCAGCCATCGCCAGCACGCTCGAAGGGCTCAAGCCGCGCGGAAGGCTGCTCGTCGTTGCCGCTTCCTTCGAGCCCCTGCAGGTCTCTGCCCTCTCGCTGCTCAGTGGCAAAACCATCGCCGGCTGGCCGAGCGGGAGCTCCATTGACTCGGAAGAAACTGTCGCCTTCAGCGCGCTCTCCAACGTCCGGCCGCGCATCGAAAAGTTTCCCCTGGAGCGGGCCGAAGAAGCCTTCGGGAAGGTCATGGCGAACAAAATTCGTTTCCGCGCCGTGCTCGTCCCGTAGGGCCACCGGCTCGGGCCGACCCTACTCGCTCAACGCTGCCGGGGCGGTTTCTGCCAGCCTCAGGCTGGGGGGAGGCGCGCGGGTGAGCGCTATTGGCGAGACTTCCGGACTGCTGGCTTGCTCGCTGCTGCGAGGCGATGTGCCTCCCTGGCGAGCGCCACCCAGTCTGCCTCGGGGTGGGTGACCTCAATCCACCCCTTCATCACCCGGCCGGCGGTGGGGGCAAAGCCCTTGGCAATTCCCTCGGCGATGAGCGCCGTTGCTCGGTCCTCGGTCAGCTTCAGCATGAAGCGTCCGTTGGATAACATCCCGAAGGACTTTCCATTCAACATGAGGCCGCGCATCGCGCCGGACTTGCTCTCCATCAGTGAAAAGGCGGGCGTGCCGGCGAAGGCCTCGGCCACAGGGGTGAAGCGGGGGTCGGCTTCTGGAAGCCGTGTGCCACTCGTCTTCGCAGGCTTTTTCTTCGCCACCCACCCATTGTACCAACTTCGCTTTCAGCGGCGGCCAATTACGTGCCCGACGAGACCCGGGCTGTCAAACCTCGCGCGGCGTAGTGCCCGAAGGGCTGACGTCAGTGGGAATGTTGGGGCTCTGTACGAGTCGGAATGGACGGGACGGGACGAGCAGGCTCCGCTCGGTGGACGTCAGCCGGGTGGCCGCCTTGCGGCTCTGGATGATGGCCGTCGTCGTGGTGGTCAACAACGACGACTGGGGCAACAGCGTAGTGAGGTCCCCAGCCACCGTAATTGTAACCGGGGGCTTGGTAGTAACCGGCCCCGTCCGCGTAGACGTACCCGCCGCCCCCCGCGCAGCCGGAGGACACCAACAGGAAGGCGCCAACCACGAAGGCCGGTGCTGACCAGAGTGACGTTTTCACTTGGTCACCTCCTTGGTCTCGGTGTCCTGCCATTCAAGGAGGCCGAAGGGTGCTCCCGACGGGTCGGCGACGACAGCGAGCATTCCGCCGTGACGGTCAATCCGCGGCTCGACCAGCACGTGGCCGCCGAGCGCCACCACCTGAGCGGCCGTCTTCACCGCATCTTTGACGCGCACGTAATTGAGCCAATAGGGGTGAAAGTCAGCGCCGGTGGCAGGCAGCGTGTTCGCGCTCGCGCGAGCGTAGTTGTCAGACGCGAGCATGAGGTGTTGAGCTCCTGGTGCGGCTGGCAAGTCGAAGACCTCGTAGCCAAAGAGTGCCTGGTAGAAGGCAGCATCGGTTTTCGGGTCGGTCGTCATCAGCGAGCTCCAAATCCAGTCTCCCGGGGCGGCCAACACCTCGGGCGGGTCGCCGCTGCTCGAGGCGAGAGCCGCGAAAACGGCCCCCTGGGGGTCGGCGAAGACAGCTTCGCGACCACGGTCTGGAATTGTGTGTGGCTCGAAGAGCACCTTGGCGCCTCGTTCCACGGCTGTCTTGGTTGCCGCGTCGACATCGCCCGCCGAGATGTACGTCAGCCAGGCCGGCTGCCGGCGCTTTCCTTCCGGAAAGTCCTTGTGAATTAGCCCCGCGACGATGTGTCCATTGAGCGAGGCCGCGGCGTAATGTGTCCCCCCGGCCTCAATGTCGCGAAACGTCCAGCCGAAGAGTCCGCCATAGAATTGCTTGGCGGCGGCGAGGTCTGGCGTCACCAGCTCAACAAAAATGACCTTTCCGACGTGATGCTCTTGTCGGGGAGGGTCGATAACTGCAGGGAACTGGATGGGCGGTCCTTGGACCGTCGCGCAGCCAGCGCTGGCAAAAAAAACGAATGCCACGAGTGTGCGTGGGAGCCTCGTCATGGGACCTCCTTCAACTCGCAAGCGGATGCTCCTGTCGTCCTGAGCGCATGGCCACACGGGGCCCTCCGCTCAGCACCATTCACTCGAGATAGGGCCGTTACAAGGCAAGCGCAATGCCTGGCTCCCCATGGCATGCCGCCGTCGGCGAGCCGAAACACACCAAGAGTCCCGGTCGCTTCAGCTCGGTTTTTGCCCAATCTCGAAGTTGGCCAGCATCTCGAGAGCGCGCACCATCGCCGAGTGGTCCCAAGCTTTGCCCCCGTGCGCCGCGCACGCGTTGAAGAGCTCCTGCGCGGTGGCGGTGTTGGGAAGCGACAACCCGAGGGTACGGGCACTGCTCAGGGCGAGGTTGAGGTCTTTCTGGTGCAGCTCGATGCGAAAGCCGGGGTTGAAACTCCGCTTCACCATCCGCTCACCGTGGACTTCGAGGATTTTCGATGACGCGAACCCCCCCATCAGGGCTTGCCGTACCCGTGCTGGGTCCGCGCCGGCCTTTGCGGCGAAGAGCAGCGCTTCTCCGACGGCTTCGATGGTGAGGGCGACGATGATTTGGTTGGCGACCTTGGCAGTCTGCCCATCGCCGTTGCCGCCGACCAGGGTGATGTTCTTCCCCATCAGGTCGAAGAGCGGCTTCACCCGGGCGAACGTCGCTTCCTGCCCTCCCACCATGATGGACAACGTCGCGTTCTGCGCGCCGACTTCCCCTCCAGAGACGGGGGCGTCGATGTACTCGCAGCCGAGCTCGTTCACCCGGCGGGCGAAGTCCTTGGTGGCGATGGGGGAGATGGAGCTCATATCCACGACAATTTTTCCCGGGGAGAGGCCTTGGGCGACTCCCTCGGCGCCGAAGAGCACCTCCTGCACGTCCGGCGTGTCCGGCACCATGGTAATGACGACGTCGGAACGCTGCGCCACCTCGCGGCTGCTGCCGCAGGGCTTTCCGCCCGCTTCGACGAGAGCCGCCGGCACTTTCGGCAGGCTGTAGAGGAAGAGCTCGTGACCGCCCTTCATGAGGTTTCTGGCCATGGGGTTGCCCATGATGCCCAGCCCGATGAATCCAACGCGCATGGTGTTGACTCCTCGTCGAAGGGGTATCGCTCTAGAGTAGGTATGGCTTGAGCCAGCCAAGACCCTCGGTGGTGGTCCTCAGGGGTTTGTACTCACAGCCAATCCAGCCGCGGTAGCCGACGCCGTCGAGAAAGTTGAAGAGGTAGGGGTAGTTGATTTCCCCAGTCCCCGGCTCGTTGCGGCCCGGGTTGTCCGCAAGCTGCACGTGCGCGATGCGGGGAAGGTGCTTCTTCATGGTTCCCGCCAGCTCCCCCTCCATGCGCTGCATATGGTAAATGTCATATTGGATGAAAATGTTGTCGCTTTCCGTGGCGGCGATGAGGTCCACTGTCTTCTGCGTCCGGTGCACGTGAAAACCGGGAATGTCGAAGGTGTTGATGGCCTCCACCAGTAGCTTGATGCCGGCGGCAGCGAGTTTGTCAGCGGCGAAGCGCAGGTTTGCTTCCAGCGTGCGGTCGGCGGTCTCGACGTCCACGCCGGTCGGCGTGACGCCGGCCAGACAATTGAGCTGCTTGCAGCCGAGCACCTGCGCGTAGTCAAGAGCCGTTGCCACCCCATCCTGGAACTCGCCGACGCGGTCGGGCATGACTGCAATTCCGCGTTCGCCCTTCGCCCAGTCGCCCGCAGGAAGGTTGTGGAGAACCTGGGTGAGACGGTGGCGATGGAGTTTCTCTGCAAGCTGCTCCTTCGGGTACGCATAGGGGAAGAGGTACTCGACGGCTCGGAAACCGGCAGCGGCGGCGGCGGCAAACCGGTCGATGAAGTCCACCTCATTGAAGAGCAGCGACAGGTTGGCGGCGAATTTGGGCATGTCACTGGTCCCTTCGGTGGCGTTGCAGGTGTTTAGTCGAGGAGGCCGAACTCAGTGGGCGCGTCTTCGGGCGCAAGTGCCAGCTCCTCAAATTCGACGACTTTGTCGATTTCCGAGCCCATCGCGATGTTGGTGACCCGCTCGAGAATTATCTCGATGACGACCGGCACCTGGTACTGCGCCATCCAGCGGTTTGCCTGCTCGATGGCAGGGTCGATTTCCTGCTGGGTGCGAATGCGGATGGCTTTGCAGCCGAGGCCTTCCACCACCTTGACGTGGTCGACGCCATACTCATTGAGTTCCGGCGAGTTGACGTTCTCGAAGGAGAGCTGAACTGCGTAGTCCATGTTGAAGGCGCGTTGGGCTTGGCGAATGAGCCCGAGGTAGGAGTTGTTCACCAGCACGTGCAGGTAGGGAAGTTTGAACTGGGCGCCCACGGCCAGCTCTTCCAGCATGAATTGGAAGTCGTAGTCGCCGGAGAGGGCCACAATTTTGCGGTTGGGGTCTGCCGCACGGACGCCAAGCGCTGCCGGGATGGTCCACCCCAGCGGGCCGGCCTGACCGCAATTAATCCAATGTCGAGGCCGGTAAACATGAAGGAACTGCGCCGCGGCGATTTGCGACAGGCCAATGGTGGAGACGTAGCAGGCGTCACGGCCGAAGGCGCGGTTCAGGCACTGGTACACCCGCTGCGGCTTCATGGGCACGTTTTCGAAGTTGGTCTTGCGCTGAAATTCCACTGAGTGCTTCCTTGCGGCGCATTCGGAAGCCCACCCCCGGAAGTTCTTCAGCCGGCCGGCAGCCTTCCAAGCCGCGGCAACGTCAACCAAAAGCTCGAGGGCCGCCTTCGCGTCGGAAACGATGCCGTAGTCGGGAGCGAAAATACGGCCGATTTGGGTCGGCTCGATGTCGATGTGAACAAACTTCCTTCCCCGCGTGTAGACCTCCGTTGAGCCGGTATGGCGGTTCGCCCATCGGTTGCCAATGCCGAGCACGAAGTCGGAGGCGAGCAGGGTGGCGTTGCCGTAGCGGTGAGATGTCTGCAGCCCCACCATCCCGGCCATGAGCTCATGGTCATCCGGGATGCAGCCCCATCCCATGAGTGTGGGGATGACCGGCACATCGAGGGCCTCGGCGAGTTTGACCAGCAGCTCGGAAGCGTCCGCGTTGATGATGCCTCCGCCGGCCACAATGAGCGGGCGCTCCGAGGCATTCAGCATGGCCAGCGCCTTCTCAACCTGCGCGCGGCTCGCCTTTGGCTTGTAGACGGGTAGCGGCGCGTATGTGTCCGGGTCGAATTCAATTTCGGCTACTTGCACGTCGAAGGGCAAGTCAATCAGCACCGGCCCCGGACGCCCCGAGCGCATGAGGTGAAAGGCTTGCTGGAAGGCGAGCGGCACCTGGGCTGGCTCCATTACCGTCACGGCCATTTTTGTCAGCGGCCGGGCAATGGTGGCGATGTCCACAGCCTGAAAGTCCTCCTTGTGCAGCCGAGCCCGCGGCGCCTGCCCAGTGACGCAGAGGATGGGAATGGAGTCCGCCGACGCCGAGTAGAGGCCGGTCACCATGTCCGTCCCCCCCGGCCCCGAGGTGCCGAGGCACACCCCAATGTTTCCTGCCCTGGCGCGGGTGTAGCCCTCGGCCATATGTGAGGCGCCCTCCACATGCCGGGCGAGAATGTGGTGGAAGGTGCCGGCTCGACGCATTGCGGCGTAAACGGGGTTAATTGCCGCCCCGGGAACGCCGAACGCGGTTGTGACGCCCTCCTTGCGCAGGACCTGAATTGCTGCATCCGCCGCGGTCATCTTCGCCATAGGCCAAGCTCCCCTGAGTACAGCCCCAACCTAAAGGGCGTCTCGGGCCTTGAGAAGGGCCGCCATTGTCACTTGAATCGATACTTTCGGTATCGACCCATGGACCGACTCAAGCAGATGGAAGCCTTCATCAGCGCGGTCGATTGCGGCAGCCTGGCCAAGGCGGCGCGCGACGCCGGAGTCACGCCGGCGATGCTCGGGCGGAGGGTGGATGCCCTGGAGCGGCGTCTGGGGGTGAAGCTGCTCCATCGTTCGACGCGGCACCTGGACCTCACCGAGGAGGGAGCGCTTTTCATCGACCATTGCCGCAAGCTGGTGTCAGGTCTCGAATCGGCAGAGGAGCTGGTGCGCGCCGGACGGGAAACGGCGGTAGGCCAGTTGCGCGTCACCGCCCCGGCTGGGTTTGGGCGCCGTCACGTCGCGCCGCTGGGGCCAGCCTTCGCTGAAGCCTTTCCCCAGGTACAACTCTCCTTCGACTTGAACGACCGTGTCGTGGACTTGGTGCGAGAGGGCTGCGACCTGGGGATACGCATCGGTAAGGTGCTCGACCCCAACTTGGTTGCCATTCCTCTCGCGCGAAACCGTCGGGTGGTGTGCGCGTCGCCCAAATACCTGGAGGCCCACGGGACCCCGCGGTCACTCTCGGACCTGGCGCACCACAACTGCTTGGCCTTTAGCCCCCTAGGCGGGCAGCAGAGTGGCTGGACCTTTCGCGACGGCGAGAAACTGGTAACCGTTCGGACGCATGGACGCCTCGAATGTAACGATGGCGAGTTGCTCCATCGCTGGGCGTGCGAGGGACTGGGGCTCGCCTGGCGTTCGACTTGGGAGATTCAAGGCCAGCTCGCGCGCCATGAGCTCGTCACCGTGCTCGACGAGTACGCGCTGCCGGAGTACGACGTCCGGGCTGTCTACCCGCAGCAGCGCCACGTCCCGGCGAGGGTGAGGATGTTTATAGAATACCTGCGCAGTGCCTATGCAGCGCCCGGGTATTGGACCTCCTGAGGGCTTGGACCAGCCGGCCTCGCCTCGGTTGCGCCGCACAAGGGCAAACATCAAATTGCACTCCGACGGCCGACTCTCAGTGAATGAGTGCGGTTGTCTTGTCAACCAAGGAGGAGACCATGTCGCTGTCTAGAAGGACGCTGCTCGGGACGGGCGTCATGCTTGCTGCCGCTCGCGTCGAGGCTGCCCCGGCCGGAAAGGACGCCACCGCGGCCTCGGCAGGTGCGCCGGTATGCAGCGACCGGATGCCCGAAATTCCGGTGGACCGACAAACCGACGCGCAAAAGCAGGCCTCCGCCGAATTCTCCGCCGGCCGCGGACTGCCAGTCTTCGGTCCATTCATTCCCCTCCTTCGTAGCCCCGAGGTCATGCTTCGGGCCAAGGCGATGGGCGACTACTTGCGCTTCAAGAGCTCTCTTCCGCAAAAGCTAAACGAGTTCGCCATTCTCTTGACGGCGCGCCACTGGAGCCAACGCTTCGAGTGGGCCATCCACCAGCCAAGCGCTCTCAAAGCCGGGCTGCGGCCTGAAGTGGTGGCCGCCGTCGGGGAGGGACGGCGTCCGGGCGGCCTGGATGAGGCCGAGCAAACCATCCATGACTTCGTGACGGAGCTGCTCGACCACCAGGCTGTCTCGGACGCGACCTACCAGACAATGGTCCGCCACTTCGGGGAGCAAGGCACCATCGACCTCGTCGGCGTGTGTGGCTATTACGGCTTTCTGGCGATGGTGCTCAACGTCGCGCGGACTCCTTTACCCAAGAATGCGCCGGTGCTCGAACCCTTCGTCTGCGAGACCTAAGAGGCTTCACCCAGGGAGAAGCCGTTTGTGACTGGGCCTTGGACGCGTGGCTTGCGGCACGCCGCCGACAAACGCTCGCCAAAGTCTTGACGCCCGTGACTCCCCAACCGACTGACGTCCTACGCGCTGGGGTACGAGAGGCGTGCGTCATGTCTTAGGAGCAAGAATTTCGTCCAGCAGCGGCTTCTGGGCGGGGTCGCGCTCGAGGTGGGGGTAACGCAACCCGCCGTGGTAGTCGATGCGCACGGTATGAAAGCGGTCTCCCACACGCACCAGCAGCTCCACCGGCTCCGTACTCGTCTTCGTGCGCGCGATGGCGCTCTGGAGCCGCTCCGCTTCGTACGCCAGTCCGTCCACCGCAATGACTTTCGCCCCCGCCGTCAAGCCGGCCTTGTAGGCGGGGCTGCCCCACAGGACCGATGTGACAACTGCCTCGTTGTCCACCACGAGGCCAAGCGAGTACGTATGGTCGACGCTCTTGGTGCGACTCATCTCCACCGACTTCCAGTACTCGCTGGGCTCCTCCGTGAAGACCAACCGGTAGCCGCCGCGATGGACGCCGTCGAGAGGTGCGCCCGGGCCGTGCCCGTCGAGACGGCTTCGGAGAAAGCTGCCCCAGTCGTACGGCAGCACCGCATTCAACGCGTTCACCACGTCCTCGAAGGTATAGGTGACGGGCACGAAACTGCCGTCTTGGATGCCAAAAAATGCCCGGGCGAAGTCGTCAAGAGAGCGCTTCCCCAGCGTCTTCTCGCGGATGAGCGTGTCGGCATCGAGCCAGATGAGCGCCCCCTCGGCGTAGTAGTCCTCGAAGCGCTGCCAACTTGGCCAGGACTGCGGGCGGCGGGGATTAATAATCTCGTCGTTGGTGGTGTCCTGCACTGACCGCCAACGCCGCCCGGGCTGGTGCTCGAGTGCAGCGACCGTCATCGCCAGTGCGTCCAGCGCCTGTTGGCGGCTCCACAGCCCGGAGCGCGCAGTCAGTACGTGGCCCCAGTACTGGGTGCCGCCCTCGTAGACCCACAGCAGCGAGTCCCGCATCGGGGTGTGGAAGTCGGGCGTCCATAAGTCGGCTGGCCGCCGAAACTTGCCGTCCCAGGAGTGCACATACTCGTGCGGGATGACGTCGCGGTCCGCCGCCGTCTTTGCCCAGTCCGTGAAGTCGGCGATGGGCTCGCCGTACTCCGCGGAGCGGTGGTGCTCCAGTGTGGTGTCCCAGCCGATGTCGTCGCTCAGCTGGAGAAGGAAGTTGTAATGGTCATAGTGGTGCCCGCCAAACAGCAGGTAGGCCTGCTGCACGAGTGCACGGTACAGCTCGACCAACTCAGGCTTGATGGTGAGCAAGTCCGCCCGGTCAGCCATGAGGTTGAGCGTCACCGGGACTTGGCCGGCAGGTGAGAGCGGGTAGGCGCGGGCGTAGCGTGCGGCGCGCAGTGGCGAATCCACCAGCGTTTCCACCGACACCGGCTTGAAGTGGGTGCGTCCACCCTCGACGGACGCCACTTCGAGCGCGGTGGCCACCGTCCACCCGTCGGGTACACGAATGGAGGCCTCCACTGGAATTTGCCGGGTGAAGTAGCCGGCCGGGTAGAGCACCACTGAGTTCCAGTCCACCGCCAACTGCAACGGCGAGAACTCGGTCCGACCGACGGCGTGGCTCACCGGGGAGAGGTAGGTGAAGTCCACAGACACCTTCTTGACTCCCGCCGGTACGGGCACGTGGAAGGCAAACACCTCGGTGGTGTCGCGCACCCACGGCAGCCTTGCGGCCCCGGCGGTCACCACCACTCCTGCCAGCTTGTCGAGCGTGCCCTCTGGGGCGTGCGTCCCCGGTAGCCAGCGCGGGTAGACGAGGATGAGCTCCTTTCCTTCGCTTACCGGCACCTCCTCATGGACGACGACGACGCGCCGGTCGACGTCGGTGGCATCGACAGAAAGCTGCAGCGTCCCTGGGTAGGGCTCGTCCAATGAGAGGGGGAGGGGAGCGTTGGGCGGCGCGGGCCGCGGCCCGGGGCTGGTAGCGAAGCTGGCGGTGCTGAGCAGGAGGGAAAGGGACAGGGCGCGGAGTCTCAAGGGGGCGGCACCCTACCATGGCCTTGCCCGGTCCCAGCTGACGACTTCAGCCAGCACCTCGCTTTGGCTGGAGGCCTCCGGCTGGCGTGGCGAGAGCCGAGAATTTGGTGTCGCGCGCGGTTGTCAGCAGGCGTCGAGGCCCGACGCGGACCGCTCAGGGCACCGTTCGCCGAAGTTCGAGGAGCTTCACCCGCTGAGTCTCACTGAGCAGGTTTCGGATGCGGATGAGCATCCCCAGGTGCATTTTCTTAATTTCCACTTCCAGCCTCATGACCTCACTGGCCTGCGCCAACGCCTTGGCCTCGTCAATTTTGGCTGCCTCGAGGAGGGCGACGAGCTGCTCAGTGGCCGCCTGGAGCTGCCACTGTAGTCGCGGAAACTGTGCTTGCGCCCGTTCGAGCTCCTTGAGGATGGCGTCGCGCTGATGCTCGTCGATGCCCAGTTCCGTCTGGTGGCTCATGATGAGCTCCGGCGGAACGAGCTTCCGACCGATGGGGTCGGCAGCTTGGCCCGCACCTACGCCCGGCGAGGGCTTCAGTCCCTCCTGGGCGAGCCCGGGCAGCGGGAGGACGAGGATTGCCAATAGGCAGAAAAGCCGACGGCCAGATGGATGGCATTTCATGGGAAGGCTCGACGGGCGTCCGAGTCCGGGCGCATGACGGTGTTGGGGAGAGTGGGGACGAGGCTCGGAACAGTTTGCAGAGTGACGAGGCCCGGGGTCTCGAGAAGAAAGTCGGTGGGGCCCTTCCAAGTGGTTCCCATCGGGAGGTGCGCCGGGGGTGGGCCCAGTCGGCCCACCAGCCAGACCGCGAGCCCGGCTGCGGTGGCCAGCGTGGCGCAGGTGACGAGCCACGGTGCCGCGGAGTGGCGCGGTCGCCCGGCACGCTGCGCTGTCCCCCACACCTTGTGAAAGGCGGGCCTTCCTTGGGCGTCAGCCCGGTGAGCGTCAGCGAGAGCCGCTCGGAGGGCGTCGTCCTGGTCCGGCTTCATCGGTTTCCTCCGAAGCGAGCAGCGCGAGCAGACGGCGCTTTCCGCGCTGGTAATGGACCCTGGCGGTCCCGAGCGCAACTCCCATCACCAGTGCTGCCTCCTCGATGGTTTGCCCATGAAAAAACACGAGGTCCAGCACCTCCCGCTGGCGGACCGCCAGTTGGCCCAGGGCGCGCCGCACCCGCTCGCCGCGTTCTTCGGCGCTCAAGGCCTCGTCGGGGCCGGCGTGCAATTCCGGCGGAGGCGCCGCTGTGAGCCACCGTCTCAGCGCCATGTCCCGGAACCACCGGCGCCTGCGAGTCTCCGCTGCCACCGTCCGGACGACGGCGAAGAGCCAAGTCTTCAGAGACGAACGCCCTTTGAAGTGGGCCCGCCCCTCGAGCACCCGTAGGTAGGCGGAGTGCAGCACCTCCTCGGCCTCGCCCTTGTCCCAGCCGCAGCAGGCCAGGGCCCAGGCAAAGCTCGCCGAATGAAGTCGGGCAATCTCCTGCTCGAGGTCTGCGGGCTCCACGGATTGCGGCCATCAGACACCTACAGCAGGGAATTCGCGAAGACGCAGGCGGATGGGTTGCCCTCGGTGCCACCGTCACCGCCACTCGTCTCGGCGCGCACGTAGACGCTGTCGAAGCTTGTATTCCAGCACTGGGTGAGGCCCACGCCCCAGCCGCCGTCAGCCTGCTGCACCTCGGCATCGGCTCGCCCCGCCCCGGTGGCCACCCATTGGGAGGCTACCTGGCCCACTTCGACGACGTTTCCGCTCGCGACGAGAGTGGTGTCGGCGTCGAAGGTGAGGGCTCCTGAACCGTCGGGAAAGAGAGCCGCGCCCACAGCAGCGTTGGCCGACAGCCCTGAGGGCCCATGGACTCCAGCCAGGCCGACATGAACCTCTCGCCCACTCGTCTCGACATTCCATGAGGCGACGACCTGCCCGACGTCGGGGTTTCCGACTGGGTCGAGCCTTTGTGCCACTCCGAGGTCCACCGAAAAGGTGCCCTGACTTGGCCCATTCTGGCCGGCCCCTTGCGAAGCGCCCTGGAGGAATGGTTGGAAGTCCGCATCCGTCCCGGCTTTCGGCCGGACGTCCAACTGGAATGAATGCTGTCCAGGCCCCACTTGGGTAATCGCAAGTCGCCATGCCACAGGGGACAGGGCCTCCGAGAAGGGTCCCCATGCCGCGCTGTCCGCGGAGACTGCACTGGGTGGGTTAGCTGCAATTTTTCCCAGCGTGTCAAGCACGCCACCGACAAGACCGTTGACGGTGTCCGTGGTTTGCCGCGTCAGGACGTAGAGTTGCGCCGGCTCGACGGGCGCCGAGCCTCGGGGTGGCGTCGCCGTTCCGCCGTCCGGCACCGAAACCTCGAGGGTTTGTCGGGAAGGGAGTGCCCCAAGGAAAGACGAATTGGAGTTGTCGTTTGTACCGCAAGCGCACACCAGACTGGTCAGCAGACAAAAGCGCTTCCACATGGCACCCTCCGGGCCTTGGCTCATGCATTCGAGCATTGGTGGCGCCTCGTGGGTTCCCATAGGACACACTGAAGCGCTGAACGAGGTCCTCGAAAGCGAGACAACTCGGGGAGGAGGTGCGCGTCAGCAACCAGTCTGGGACGCAGCGTCGTTGCTGGGGTGACTCCTCGGGCTCGGGCACTCTGCCTGTTTACGGGACGCCTGCTGCTGGTGGCTCGAACCTCCTCGCGCAACTCGAGCGGCGGTTGCCGTCGAGGTCGCAGCGGCGAGAAGGAGTCGCCGCCAGCAAACCCCGACGACGTCCGGGCGGGTGTTCAGCAGCACGCCCGAGCGCCACGCACAGTTGTCCGGGCCCGGCGAAGTGGCACACGTCCGGGTGAGCAACACTCACCCCGGCGGTATGCCGCGAGGTGAAAACGCCTCGCCGAGGCGAAAGCGTACTGGGCTCCCTACGGCGCACCGGAGAAGTTTTCTTTCCATCACCCCGGCATGTTGGCATCGCGCTTCGTCGCCCGCCCAGCGCTCGCTGACAAAAGAGCTCCGCCGACCGTTGGAAAAAGCAGAACCGACAATAACGCAGCTCCAACAAGGGCAGCCGCAATGTCTGTGCTCATGAGTCGACCCCGAACGCCAATGTCAGTAATGACCACAACCAGCGAAAGGGAAGCGACCGAACTGAAGAGCCCGAACGGGAGAAGCTCGCTTCTCGCGAGGTCCCTTCGATAGAGGAACACTGGCCCACCGCGAGCGAGCAAAAACAGCGCCAGGAAGGTGGGGACGAGAAGCAACGTCGTCACGTCTCGGGTCAGGGCTCCGACATCAAACTTGATTCCTGTCCCCACGAAGAAAAATGGGATGAACCAACCAAAGAGAACACCGTCGATTTTATCGCGCAGGGGCTTACCCTCCTTGCCGCGGGCTGCCATCCCAATCACCATTCCCCCGGCGAAGGCGCCGAGAATGTTCTCGAAGCCGAACTCCTCGGAGAGCACGAAGAACGCTGCCAGCGTCAAGAGCGACAAACGGACCGGCAGTTGAGTACTCGTGTGCATGGTGCGGTTTGAGCAGGGCGACGAATCTCGGCGGCCTGGCACGCATTCCGACCGCAGCGGCCGAAAACACCAGTGCAAGGAAGAGAAGCAGGAATCCCATCTCCCGCCACGTGCTGTATTGCTGTGACAGCAGCAGGGACATCGCGACGATAGGTCCAAGTTCGCCGGCGGTACCTGCTGCAAGAAAGAGGCGCCCGAACACAGTGTCGAGTTCACCGCTGTCGCGAAAGACTGGCAGGAGCGTCCCCAGAGCGGTGGTGGTGAGTGCCAGCGCGACCATGAGCGGGGCGTGCACATAGGGCATCGCATGAAGAAGGCTTACTGCGGCGAGGCCTAACCCAACCTTGACGCCCCAGCCGCCAACTGCCAACGACAACGGTCGGCCCCGGATGCGCGCGAAGTCGAGCTCCATTCCGGCCATGAAAAGTGAAGCTGCCATGCCAAACGTGAACATCGTCGCAACGAAACCATCGAAGCGAACGAGCCCCAGTACATGAGGGCCGATGAGGATTCCAAGGATGACTTCTAGGACCACGACCGGCACCCGAATGCCGAGGGGTATCTCCGTGAGGAGCGGCGCCGCGACCGCTGCAACTAACTGCCAGAGAACGGGATGACCCATAACGTTCCGTGACCTCCGTCCAGTGCTCGTTGTTGGGAGACCTCGACCAGCGGTGATGAGCTCCCCTGAAAGGCGCCGTCAGCTCTCGTCCACTGTTGTGGAACTTTGGAAGGCCAATAAAAAACTGCGTCAGCCCTTCTGTCCACCGGCAAAACGAAACCTGACGTTCCTCCAATGGCTTCTCTGGGCGCCGTCGGTTTAGCTGGTTAAAACAATGCGCAGTGACTTCGACCTTGACTCGCCACTGGCTTCATTCTGAGCGCAGAAGGGCTCGACCGCCGAACGAGACCCCTGGCTCCGCGTCGGTGACACGGTTTCGGGGACTCGGGCGGTAGCCGGGGCCTAACGCTCAGACTGCCCGAGGCGGTGCGGTGAGAAGTCCCTCTGCCCAAGCTATCGCCTCTGGGTACTCTCGCCGGCATCCAGGATGAATTCCTGTCCTCGTGAAGCCGCCTTGAGGAGGACACGGTCGCCCCTCACCCTCCAGCGCTCTGGCTTCTGGTGGTAGCTGAGGGCACGTCGACGCCCCGGTAGAAACCACAAGGGCAACGACCAATTGAGGGGTGACTTCCCGTCCGCCGCGGTGAGCACTCGTTCTGGAGCCTCGAAGTCGAACGTGCCGGCGCTCGCAAGGCTTCGGATGGCATTGCCCGCCAGGCTAAGTTTCCGGGACGCGACGTAGAGCGTGTTGCTGGGGTCTGGCTGCAGGGCAACATGCGGATGGTCTGCAGCCCAGCGCCATTCACCGCGGGCAAGCGCCGGCCTCACCGTCGCATCCACCGAAACGACATCGCCGATTTGTAGCCAGCCCCAGATGACATGGTGCCGCTCGCCGGCCCAGCCCGTCTGCTCATCGAAACGGCGAAAGAGCCCCCAAAAAAGGAAGAGGTCGCCTGCGCCAACGCCGTTCTTCCTCAAATGGCCCTGGGCCATCTTGTGCTGGCCCAGGGAGGGTTTCCATCCCGGCAGTCGAGGGCGCATCTCGGCTCTCATGTCCGGATCGAGATGGGCTCCCGCGCTGCGCAGCGCCTTCCCCTTGGTGATGGTCTCGACCACGTCGCCGAGTTCGCGCCCGCGCCATCGAAGTTCTTTATATGTGACTGGCGAAGGCTCGTATGGAATCGGCATCGCTATCATCGACCCGTCTCGAAAAATCGGGCTTGGGCATCCCCCACTTCCGGAATCAAAGCCCTTTCGGCTCAAGATGATGCGCATTGAAGGCTAAGAGTAACATGGCTCCTCTCGCCGCCGCCGTCACGGCCAACCCGCGACGGACCCAGCTCGGTCGCTGGGAAACGTCCACGGCGGCCGCTCCTTTTGCACCGGCGGCGCGCTTTCACTGCGCCGTCGCCGCGCGGCGGGCATCCTCAAGGAGGCATTTTCGTTCGGCGGCGTCAATGAGCCTTCCACGAAGAATGACGGCTTCGGTCGAGGTGATGTTGCCGATGTCGTCGAGGGGGTCTCGAGAGAGAATGACCAAGTCTGCGAGCTTGCCGGGCTCGATGGTTCCCAATTCCTTCCCGCGATGCTTTCGCTCGCCGGTCTGTTTCCACCCGGGGTCGTCGCCTCCCATGCGCACCCACGTCGCTTTGAGTTCTCGCGACGCGATGTCTCTGCGCGGATCCGTGCGAATCGATGGATCGTCGGCGTATGCCCATACCCAGTACTCAATTAGTGTCGGATCGAATGCCGTACCATTCCGGACGAAGTGCTCGAATAATTTTCGCGCGCGGTCGGCCGGGTAGGCCTCGGTCTGCTCCACCAGCTCGGCGTCGGTCTTTGGATGGAGTTCGGCGGCTAGAAGCGACTCCGTGTGCTCAATCATCGCCTGGCCCGCGTCGGACGCCTCGCCGGCGGAGACGGGCCCAGGAATGTGGCCAACGAACCTCAGGCCCGAGCGCCGGGCCTCTTCGGCAATCGCGAAGTAAGCGTCGCGCGACAGCGACACGTGGACTTTGATGAAATCGACGCCTAAGTCTACGAGTTCGCGCACCGCGGCGCGGGCTTCCGGGGCGTTCATCACGGCGACATGGAAATCGGCGCCACGACGACCGTCGAGGATTGGGCCGGCCAGAATAATTCGTGGGCCGAGTCGCAAGCCCTCAGCGATTTCGTCCCGCCACAGGCGTAGCTCAACCAAGTCGCCTCCCAAGTCACGCACGTCAGTCACGCCCGCAGCAACGAGAATCGGCAGGACCCCCGGTCCGACCTTGGACAGGTGCACGTGCATGTCCCAAAGGCCGGGGATGAGATACTTTCCCCGCGCATCCACCACCTGGGCGCCGGGCGGGACTTTGGTCGCTCCGGCGGACCCGACAGTGACGATCCGATCACCAACGATGACAACGGTGGTGTCGGCGCGCCCTCCATTGCCGATGCCGTCAATGACCGTGGCGCGAACGATGGCGAGAGTTGTCTGCGGCCGGCGACTGGTCTCCGGGGCTTGGATTTTCGTCCCCATCCATGACGGAACGAGGAGCAAAACGAAGGTGGCCAGTGTTGCGCCCATGCGCTTGTTGAGGGATGGATTTCGATTCTGTAAGCGGAGACGCGGTGAGGGACCCAATTGAATGCCTCTCAAAGGTTCGGAAAGTCAGGACCTCGAAGGGCTTGAAACGACAACGACCGCGCCGTTGGCTTACGTCGGGAGGAAGCCTCGACTTCGTTGAATGGACTCTTCAGCGGATGGGATGCGGAACAGGCGACACCCCACCGTACCGCTAACCGCCGTCTGTGCTGCCCGAGCGACCCTAACTAAGGGTTCGACCAGCCCAGGATAGTGGGCTCCGCCACTGGCCTTCGGGTCCGGCGGACAGGCACGAGTCGTGCGCAAAAGACGCTCGCTTTCCCGCCTGGTTCTCCGCCCTTTTTCCTTCGTACTGCTGGTCAGTCTTGTGGTGGAATCGTACTTGACAATTGGGGAGATCGACGAAGTGCTAGGTGAAGAACGCTGTTCAGGAGTCTGCTCGAACGGCCACAGCAGCGTGCTCGTGATTCGTGACGCGAGAGGAGCAGCAGGGTCGCCGGCAGGGTTAGGCGAGGGGCCGGAGGCTCGGCAACCAACATTTACCATCAGCCCTGCCATGAGCGGCACCCGACTCTGGACCATCCGTTTGAAGCAACGTCGCGAAACGAAGTGGCTTGCAGACCGATCAACTGGGCAAGAACGAGAGCAATCCAATGCCCGCCCCAGCCACAACCAGGAGCGCAGGATTAATCTTGTACTGCAGAAGCACCAGTAGCGTGCCGACGGCGATGGCGCCGGTTTCCAGTCCGGTGACTGCACCTTTGGCCATGGTGAAGCAGCCTGCCAGCAAGAGACCAATGGATACGGGCGCTAACCCCTCTTGAATAGATTTTCTCCATGGCCATGCTTCCAATCGCTTCCACAACCGCGCAACTGCAAACGTCAGCACTGCCGTCGGTCCGAAGAACGCCAGCAGAGTAACGATTGCCCCTAGGAAACCCGCTGCCCATTGTCCAATCGCGACAATCATCATCATGTTGGGCCCGGGTGCCATCTGCCCAACGCTATAGAGATGGATAAGCTGCGGGAACGTAAGCCACCTGTGCACATCAACCGTCAGCACTTTCATTTCGGGAAAGGCCGCCATGCCGCCGCCTACCGTGAGAATGGACAGGTATGCGAAGACGCGAACCAGTGTGGGAATCTGGTTCATAGGGCCGCGCTCGATTTCGCCGAATGCCGGGGGTAGTGGAACAGGATGGCCAGAATCCCGACGACGACCAACGCCCGCGGGACTGACCAGTGCAGCCGGTTGACCGCCAGCAGAGTCGCGGCCATGAAGACGAAGTCAAACTTGTGAGACAGCGCTCTCTTGCTGAGACCTACAACGGTCGATAAAATGAGACCGACCGCCGCGGCCGCAACTCCCTTTAACGCCGCCGTCGTCCAGGCGTGGTCGCCATGAAGGTGATAGAAAATCCCGACGGCGTACATCAGCACCCCGCCGGGCAGGCAAATTCCTAGGATGGCGACGGTTGAGCCCATGAAGCCACGCAGCTTCTCTCCGACTAGGACTGCCATGTTCGTAGCATTCAAGCCGGGAAGGCTTTGGCTGATGGAGAGCATCTCGACGAATTCCTTGTCGTCGATCCACTGCCGCTTGGTGACCAAACTGCCGCGGAGATAGGGTACGACGCCGCCAAAGCTGGTCGCTCCGATGATAAGGAACTCCAGGAATATCCTCCCGATGGTTGCCGACGGCGGTTTCGCAGTATGTCCTTCGAGTTGGAATCCTGTTTTAGCGGCGGTATCAGTCATGGCGGGGGGTGTCATCACCTTCGGTCAAACGGAACTTGCGGATCACTCATGGGACTTGGGGGGATTACCCATTAGGCGGTACACGGTGGCGGTTTTCGTGGCATTTAAGGCGATGTATTCCTGCGCCGAGTATTGCAGCGAGACGAAGAATGCTTCGGTGCGGCGCAAGGCGTCAGGGCTGAGTTGGGAACGGTCCTGGAAACGGAACTGGTAAGCGAACTCACCGATGAGCGGGCGATGCTCGCCGCGGGTACGCCAGATGGCCACATTGGCTTTGCAGGTCAGGCCGTCGCCAAAGTCGAGCAGGCCGATGTCTTGAAGGACCTCCTCGACAATGGTGTTGCTGACCAGATGGATCTCTTCTTTTGGAGTCTTTCTGACTTTCCCAAGCACCGGCAGCACATCAATCAAAGCGTCCATGTCGCGGATATTTTCGTGACCCATTCCGATAGCTCCGCGGGTGAACTGCACGTTGTGAGAGAAGAGCAGACGGATACCGCCTAGTTTATTCTTTAAAGGCAAAGCCTGGACCTTGAACTTGACGCGGTGATTACCGAGGATATTTGGCCGAACATCGGTCTCGGCCGCAACCTGCAACTCGGGGTGCCTGAACTTGAAGACGATCTCGGGCTCGCCGATTGGAAAACCGTCCTTGTAGGGGATCCGCCGGCGCAGGATGAAAGCGTTGTTGTAGAGACGGAAGTCAGCCGTGTCGATGAACAGGACTTCGCGGATTTTGACCGGCTGTTCGATGAAGCCTTCCGTTGTGTACTTCACGCCGTGCTCTTTTGCGGGCTGTTTAAAGACCTTGCCGAAGTCGAATAAACTTTCGCGCGAGTGGAACTTATTGGGCCGGAGGATGAGCTTGCAGCAAATGTACTCGGGCGAATGGATGGGCATACCGTCCGCATACTGGCTCGGTTTGAGCTGGGGCACGCGGCCCACCCAACTCTGACTTACAGCCTTTGTCCTTGACAGGTGTTTCCGGTCTTTTGTGCGCTTTGCAGCAGTTGATGTGGCGGTTGGCATGGCGGCTCCTGAGCGGCGTGTCTTGCCCAAGTGATTCCTAAACGCAAGCGGTGATTCCGCACGAGTCTCCACGCGGTCGACTCTTCAATGCGTGGTGGACGGCTTTGCGACGAGAGGTACGTTGAATCATGGCGAGGTCCGGACCAAAGAAAACAGCCTAAACCGCAGGTTCTTTGACGATGCCAGGGTATTCTTGTCGAACGCGCTTGCCAGAACCCTTGCCCAGAACTTACGCTCGAGCGCTTCCGCGTGTTCTCTTTCACCTCTTCGATGGCGCTGAATGCACATGCGAAGGGATGCGCTCAGGATAAGGAGCGCGTGGGCAGGGCCTGCCCCGTAGTCAGGAACTTCGCCGAAGCCTCGGCGCCGTTCGGTTTGTCGGCGTGCAGAGTGCGGAAGACAAGAGGGGACGAGGCAGCATACCGAGGTGGGCCGCCCAGCTTCAGGAGGCTCTCTTCGCTCCCGAAATCTTGCGCGAGTCCGCCGAAATGGAAGCCGACGATAGTCCAACCATCCACAACTACTGGCGGTGGGGCAGAGCCTCCCGGAAAAACTAGACGCCCAAAGACTCCTCGGACCAACGCTGGCGGTCGATGCCTACCGACCGCATCCAAACCGATTGAAATCGCTTGCCTCGCGCGACCAGGGATGCCGGAGGGTAAGGTTGAATGGGAAAAAATGCCGTAGGCCCTCCGCGCGCTCGCTGAACGACGCAACCTCGAGCGAAATGCCATCGGGCCTCAGACGTCAATGATTATGTGCGGGTTCGCGCTCTATAAGTTCTTTTTCTGCCGGGCACCAGGACAGAGTGCTCAGAATGGTGGGCAGATTTTCGCAGCACGTACGTTCGGCCTCGCTTGATAGGGTATTGGGCATTGACCCACGTCATCGCTTATTGGCAGCATCGCCAACAACTCAACCCCTTGCGACGGCTATACTTTGAAGCTCGACGGTCGCTGTCGCTGGGCTCCCTGATCGGCACCCTAGGCTGCTTCCTTTCGGCGCTTTGGCGCCAATAGACGAAGCTAGACGCTCCTTGAGAATGCGACTCAGGAACCTGACGGCCGGCCCAGCGGCCACCTGATCGCGCCCCAGCGCATCGACCAGGTGGAAGGACGGCCTTGAGACGAGGGCTTTGCGTTATTTGTGTAGTCGAGGAGCCTCGAGCTGGCATATTCTGTGTAAGCCCCGGCGCTCGCCGGGTGCGCGCCCAACTAGGAGGAGCGATGTACTTCACAGACGACTCGCTGTTCCCGGAGAACATGCAGCCGCTCATCATCACTGCCGCGCCGTTTGGTCCAGAATGGCTTCCGGGCGATGCCGACATTCCTGTCACCTTTGACGAACAGGTCCAGCGTGCTGTGGACTGTTACAATGCTGGCGCCACCATGCTGCACGTCCACGTGAGGGATCCAAAGACGGGCCAGGGATCGTCCAATTTCGACGAATACAACTACTTCATCGGTCGGCTCCGGCAAGCGGTGCCGAAAATGATCCTTCAGGTCGGAGGATCGATCTCCTTTGCCCCTCACACCGCAGACGCCAAGGCGAAGTGGCTTGATTACGACACCCGTCACATGCTCACGGAGCTGAACCCGAAGCCGGACTGCGTGACCATCACAACCGGCACGACGCTGTGGGACGTCACCCAAGCGTTCGTGCCGGGCGATGCCAATGGGACGCACCTGGACGACCCCAAGGTGGCTGCCGCGTGGAGCGGGATGGTCGTCGACTCCACGCCGGCATTCTACGTCGAGCACCTCAAGCGTCTACGCAAGAACGGGATCTCGCCGTACTTCGTGCCCGGCCACGTCCATCAGCTGGAAATCATCGAGCGCCTGATTCGCTCGGGCGTGTACATGGGCCCACTCAACCTAGCCCTTTGCGGATACGGCGGCGGCTCGATGGGACGCAATCCGTTCGATTGGATGGAGATGTTGCGCCGCACGCCCCACGGCTCCAGCACCGTGACGTTCTGGAGCAGCATGCGCGGGAACATCGCGATCCAAACCTTGGCGACCATTCTCGGCGCCCACGTCAGGGTCGGAAACGAGGACAACATCTGGGATATGCACAAGAAGCGGTGGGATTCGATTAAGCAAGTCGAGTGGGCCGTGAAGACTGCCCAACAGTTCGGCCGTAAGGTCGCGACCGCCGACGAAGCCCGCCAGATGATGAAGCTCGGCGTCTGGTACGACACGGTGGAGGAGACACTTCGCCATCTGGGCTTGCCGCCTAACCGCGCTGAGGGTCAGCGTGGTTTCCTGACGTACGACACCGACGGGCGGCGCCCCGCGGCCGCGGCTGCTGGACACCCAAGCCCGACCAGCATTCTCTAACGGGGCGCGCGCAAGACCGTCGGTAAAAACCAGGCGAGTCCGGCTCTCTGCAGTGCCGGGCTGCGTCCTCGGCGCGGGCGAGAGGAACGTCAACATGCAGCTGCGAGGCTCTATGACGACGGCAGAGGAGAGTACAGGGGCGAGCGGGCCGTGGGATGCGGCGGTGGACATCCTGCGCGCCTGGGACCCTCAGTGGACCGAGTGCTGCGTCGCGATGACGACGAACCCATGGACGACCGGGGTACTCCCGCGCAAGTTCATCGAGCTGGTGTGTGTTGGATTGAACGCCGCCTGCACGAACCTCAACCGCGATGGAACTCGTCGACACATCCGCGCTGCTCTCGCGGTCGGCGCAACCCGCGATGAGATCCTCTTCGTGCTCAAATGCGCCTCCGTCATGTCTATCCATTCGTGCAGCCTGGCAGCACCGATGCTGCTAGAAGAAGCGAGCGCTGCTAGCAGGAAGCCGGCGTCCAAGCCTGTCGCGGCGACACCCGCTTCCGACAAGATGAAAGCGATCGGTCAGTGGAACGCCGCATGGGACCCGTTTTACCAGCTCGACCCGGTCTGGACCGATGCATTCATGGCTACTGGAGCGGGGATTTACGGCAGCGGAGTGATGCCGGCGAAGGACGTCGAGCTGCTGAGCATTGCCCTGGATGCGTCCTTTACCCACATGTACGCGCCCGGCACCCGGCGACACATCCGCAATGCTTTACAAGTCGGAGCGAGCATTGAAGAGATCATGGAGGTATTGAAGCTGTGCGTGATCCAGGGCGTGCAAGCTTGCAATCTCGGCGTTGCAATCCTTGCCGAGGAACTCACGAAGCTGGCTGCAGAGGCTCAGACAACCCCCCCGCACCCAACAACCAAATGATGGGATGCACAACCCAGCGAGCGGACGATGCGACTCCGCATGCGGGCTGACTCGCGGTCGCTATGAACCGTTCACGCCACAATCCTCTCAAGGGGTTCATAAGGGGAATTGGCAGGGTAGCGACCACCCTTTTCCGCGAAATGGCGCCGAAGGTTCTTTTTTTCTTCGTTGCCTTCATGATCCTGTTCGTGCTCGTCAAGCTGTTCGTCGCCCAGTGCTCGGTCACCTATGGCGCATTCATCAAAGCAGCTGTTGGGGCACTGATCCTCGGGAAAGTGGTGCCCTTACTCGATTGGGCGCAATCAGGGTAGCGGTTCGAAACGCAACCGCGCATTGTGGTGATCACGTAGTCTCCGTCGGGTCCCGGAATTTTCTTCAGGAGTCTGACCGCTAGCCGGTAGCTGCACAAAGAGGTCGGCCGGGATGCGCCTGTCTCCCACATCATCAGCGCCCGAGGGGCCGCGCAGCTGCGACGTGCATGAAGTTCTGCCACACTCGCGCCATGATCCGGTTGGTCCTGGTGCTTTTCGCGGCGGCGGGCTGTACAGGGAATGTGGTCTCCACACTGAGCTCAAACGGCGGGACACTCGCCGATGGCGGCACCCCGCAGGCATGCACGGATCAGGCAGCGATCACTACTCCTTGTACTTGCCAGGGAACGACGCAAACGGCGGGCTACTGTTGCAGCAATGTGTGGCAATCGGTCGCGTGCGCGGCGAACTCCAACGGGCTTTTGGATCCCGCCCTAACGACCACTTGGAATCCCGGCATCCTTGCTGACGCTCCCACGGGTCAAGCCTTAGGCAGTGATGGGTTGCCAGTACGCAATACTGCCTGCGCAGGCTCTCCAGTCGCGCCATCGGCCGCATCGACGCTGCAGACCCTCTTAAACGCGTGCTCCGCAGGGACGGTTCTGACGCTACAGGCCGGTACTTTCACAATTCAGGCAACCCTCGTGGTGCCGAGCGGCGTGGTTCTGCGCGGCCAGGCATCGTCGGGAGCCAATGCCACCATCCTATCGCTGCAGTCAGGTGCGAACGGGCCGGTCGTGGCCGTCGGCCCTGCCGGCGTCTACGATCAAACGTGCTACGCGAATGGCTACACGGGATCGGTCAACTTAGTTGCCGACGCCCTCAAAGAGACCAACACGGTCAAAATCGCCGTCGGCAACAGCACGTTCGCCCCAGGCGATCTCGCGCTGGTCGACCAGCCGGACACGAGCATCGTGCAAATCGGCGACTGCACCTATTTCAAGCGGGTCGTCGGCGGCAAATATTATAGCATCAGCGACCGCGTCGAAGTCTCTGCAGTGGACACGACCACCGGTACCCTGACCCTCACCACGCCCCTTCATTGGACTTATAGCGCCAGCGGGGGTGCGCAGATCTCGAAGGTCGGTCAACCAGTGACGAGCTGGGCCGGTATCGAGCACCTTTGGTTGCAAAACGGAAACAATCCCGTTCCACCGGTAGGGTCTTCGTACGACGGCGCGTACGCGGGTGGCGTCGATATAACCAACGCGAAGTACTGTTGGGTCAAGGACGTTCAAACCGACGGCACGATCGTCGGAATGTCGGTGACTATGACGGGGACATATCGCTGTGTTGTGCGCGACAGCCATTTCCACAATTCCAAACTGTACGGATTTGGCGTCGACAATTATGGGATCGTCGTCCGCTGTGGGGCAGCCGATAATCTGATCGAGAACAACATCGTTCGATATCTCGACATTCCCATTGACTTTGCCGTGTCGGGCGGCGGCAATGTCGTGGGCTACAACTACACGGACAATGCTTGGACGCTCGACACCCAGGATGACGATGAGTACCAGGTGACGACTCTCGACGAGCACTGCTCGTTTCCCCACATGGAACTCGTCGAAGGAAACTACTCACCTCATATGGGGCTAACCACAACGCACGGCAACGCCGGGTACTTCACTTACTTTCGGAATTATATTTCGAGTCAATACGCTCCCGATCCCATCGTTTGGGCTGAGGCAGAGGTATTCCAGACGGCGAACGTTGAGGCTTTTGAATTTTCTGCCGGCGACATTGGTGTCTCGGTGGTCGGGAATGTCCTCGGCAGTACGACCAACGCCTCTTTGGGAGTTCCGCTAGACCTCGGTACCGGAACTGCCTCACAGGTCTACATGGATTATTCCGGAAAATCGGGAGCCATTTTCGAGCTGCCAGGTGGCGCGACCGATATTTCCGCTACGAGCCTTTGGGTCACAGGCAATTTCGACACGGTCAATCAACAAACGACATGGAATAGCACCACAACCTCGCATACACTGCCTGCGTCGCTGTACTACCAGCAAAAACCGGCATGGTGGCCCGAGGGCGCGGCCTGGCCCTGGGCGGGCCCGGATTTGTCACCGATGGTCGAGACGTTGCCTGCTCAGGCGACGTCGGCTGCATTCAACTACACGACGGGGAACGACCCGACATGCACACCGGATGTGAACAGTGACTATTGCCTATGTCCATAAGACGAGCCCTCGACGGCAATCAGGGACGTCGGCGCACTGAAACCAGTCACAAACGACTGCCAAGCACGAAGGCCGGGGCTGACACTTTCCCTGGCGTTGCGGGCCTTGACATCTCCCCATTCACCTGATGCGACCCTTACGCCAACTTGGGTTGGACCTGTGACGACAATCTCTTCACTGAGATGTGTGGATCAGAGCCGATAACGGTGACCGGCTGCCTAATCAACGAGCTGACACCGGTCACGCCGCCCTGCCAGGTTCAGGTCGACTGACGAGCTGGACCGGTATGCGAGGAGTCAAGCGCTCAAAAACTCAAAGCCCCCGGGGGAGTGGAGAGCGCGCGATACTGGACTCGAACCAGTGGCCTTCGGCTCCGGAGGCCGACGCTCTATCCATCTGAGCTAATCGCGCGTGTCTCGGGGTCTACCGACAAACCGCGTCGAGCGCAAGCATCGGCCGTGCTGGCGCACGCGTCCGAAAGTGAGTCGTCGCCCCGAAGCGGGACGTAGCTTCGTCAGGGCGGACGGTGGATGTCGTCCACCCAGGCAATTGACTCGGGGTTTTCCACGGGTGCGATGTCGAGGTTCACCACCACTGGCTCCTGCCCACTCCGCATGAGCACGCACTCCAGGACTTCTTCGGCTGCGTTGATTTCCTGGTGCGGCACGAAGGGCGGCACGTAGATGAAGTCACCCGGGCCGGCCTCCGCTAGAAATTCGAGCCGGTCGCCCCAGCGCATTCGAGCCTTTCCCTTGACGACGTAGATGACCGACTCGACGGCCCCATGGTGGTGGGCTCCCGTCTTCGCACTGGGCTGAATCGTCACAGTGCCAGCCCAAAGCTTCTCTGCACCCACCCGGGCTCGCGTGATGGCAGCCTCGCGACTCATTCCGGGGGTTTGAGCGGTATTCGGGTCGAGCGTGCCAGCCCTGACAATGTGGACTCCTTGTGTGCGCCAATTCGGTGCGTCCATCAGTGCGTCCTTCCTTGCCTATGAAAGTGCCACCTTCCTCAAGCACAGACAATTCGAACGCTCGGGCGCTGGCGTTTCGAAGGTAGCGGGGGAGGCGAGGGGCGGGCGGGTGCTGGCACTTCGAGCCCTACCGGATGGGCTTAGCGCGAGAAGCTGAATTCGAGAGTTTCTGTTTCGCCCGCCGTCACCGTCACCAGGCGGCGTTCTTCCTCGTCTTCGAGAACCAGCCGCACCGGGTGCTTCCCCTCGTAGAGAGGCACTGGCTTGTCGAAGGGCGCCTCGCCGACCTTCTTCCCATCCACGTAAACAATAATGCCGGGCTGCAGCTGGAAGTCGATGGCGCCCTTTTGGAACGTCACGGAGCGTATTCCGTTGTCGCCAGCCTTCAGCTCGACGTGCTCGAGCCGCGTCAGCCCGAGGCCGGTGTCAAAGAGCTCGACGTCGACCGGCCCGGGCGCGGGCAGGCGCACTACCACCGGCGTCGTCCCAAGAATGCGGTCGCCCACGCGCACATGAAGCGGCGGCTGGCTCTCGAAGCGGACGCTGGCGGCGCCCGCCTCCTCGCCGCCCGTCTCCTTGGTGGCCTGAGACTCCATGGCCGCGAATGCGCCGAGCAGCTTGTTGGACACCGCCTGCTCGCCCTTGGCATTCGACTCCGCTGGCTTGGCGTGGGCAGCAGGCTTGGTGGCGGTTACCGGCCGGGCGGGGGGTGGCACTTTCGCCGGGGCGGCAGCCGGTTTTGCAGGGGCCGGGGCTGGCGGCGCTGGGGTGGGAGGCGCGGGGGGAGTCGCTTGGCTTGGAGGAGGCAGCACTGGCGGGGCTGGAGTCTCGGCTTGCGGCGGAGCGACGGAAGCGGTGGCGGCCACTGGCTTTGGTGCAGCTTCCTGAGAAGCCCGCGTCCAGGCAAACCAGCCGCCGCCGAGCGCGAGGCCGAGGACGCCGAGGGCGAGCGGCCAGCTGGAGCCTCCTCGGCGTGAGTCCCGAGAAGGGTCAGTCCTCGCGGCCGAGCCGTGCAAGTCAGTGTGGGCGAAGTCGCCCAAGGGAGAGGCGACCCGGGCTGGTGCGCGCTCGGACTCCAGGGCGCCCGGGATGTCGAAGCCAAGCGCGATCTCTAAGAGGGCGAAGACATCAACGACACGATGCTCGAGCTCAAGGCGATCCCGAACCGATTCCTCGAGCCGGGCGCCAAGGCTTTCAGCCC
>JBKQJL010000119.1:0-9264 GCA_052147975.1 Myxococcaceae bacterium | reverse complement strand
CGGCCGTGGCCAGGACGGCGCGCAGCCCCGCCCGGACCAGCGGGTCGGCGGAGACGAGGAGGACGCGAGGCGCGGCGGAAGCGTCGGTGGACATGGCTTTCAAAAGAGGGAAGCGTCCCTCTTTGCGGGGAAGGCTTGCATAAGCGTGGGCGCGGGCGGCCGCCACGGGCGCCAGGGGGCCCCAGCCAGCGGGGTGCCAGGGGGCCCGGCCTAGTCGAAGAAGCCGTGCAGGTAGAAGCGCCCGTCGCGCCCGTCCTTGAATACCCAGGCTGGCCCCAGCCCTTCGAAGTGCACCCGGTAGTAGTCACGGGCGAAGGGCGTCGGCGTCCACCACTGGCCGCCCAGGCGCTCCGGCCCGGCCAGGCCGAGCACCGCGCGACGCCGCCCGAGCAGCTGTGCCCCTTGCAACTCACCCGCCGGACCGAGCTCGACGGGCAGAGGGGCCGGCACTGGGAAGAGTCGCAAGGGACGTTCCGCGGAGCGTGCTTCGAAGGCCGGCGGCGCGGCTGGGGCCTGGCGCAGGTCGGCGTGTAGCCCTTGCTCGGCCGCTGGCGGACGGAAGGCCACCAGGGCCCGGGCTGCCTCGGGGCGATGGTCCTCCGCGGCCCGCGGGGAGGACAGGGCTTCGGGACCCAGGGCCGTCACCAGGCGGGCGAGGACGCTCTGCAGCCCAGTGTCCCCCTCCGGCATGGCCCCCAGGACGTGCTGCTGGCCATGGTCCTCACAGGACTCCTCGACGCCGAGCACCACCGAGGCCACCGGCGCGGGCAGCCGGAGGTCCTCCAGCCGGTGGCGAAGGAGGTCCAGCAGAAGCTTTGGCTCGGCACTGGGACGGGCCAGGACGAGAGGCACCGCGCACGGGCCGTCCGGCTCGAGCAGCAGCGTCAGGCTGAGTCGCACGGCGGCCTTCCCGCGGCCGCGCAGCCGGGCACACAGCATCTCCACCATGCCCTTGAGGACGAAGAGGAGTGGCTCGAAAGCCTCGGCCGGAGCCTCCAGCACCCGGAGCTCCTCCACCACCTCCGGCACCAGGGCCGGCAGAAAGCGCGCCTCGTCTTCGCCGCGGGCCAGCCGCTGGGCGCGTAGCCCGCGCGCGCCGAGCCGTGTCACCACCTGGGCTGGCGCAAGCCTCGCCACCTCCCCCAGCGTGGAAAGCCCGAAGACACCGAAGGCGTCGCGCACCGGCGCCTCCACGCCCTCCAGCGCCTGCAGTGGCAAGGGCGCCAGCGCCTGGGCCGAGGTGCCGCGGGGCACCACACACAGCCGGGCACTGCCGAAGCGGGCCAGCGCCCGGGCGGTAAACAACTCCGAGGCCACCGCCCCCCGCCCGCGGAGGCCAAGCGTCAGCAGCAGGCCGAGCGCGCGCTCCAGCCACGGCTGCTCGCCGCCGAAAAGCGAGGCGGCGGAGGCGTCGAGCCAGAAGCCGTCGGGCACCGACGACATGGTGGCCGGCGACAGGGCGAGCAGCCCTTCGGCCACCGTGCCCAGCGCCGAGGCCTCCTCGGCGAGGTGGTAGGGCATGTCTTGGAGGGACGGCAAGAGGGCCCGGGCCGCAGCCAGGGACATTCCAGTCCGCACCCCCGCCGTGGAAGCTGAGGCCGACAGGCACGCCACCCTCTGCACGCCGCGCACCTGTTGCACCAGCACCAGCGGCGACTCAGCCCCTGGCGCGGCTCGGCCCTCCGGCCGAGAGGCCGCTTCGGCAAACAGGGCCAGCCGGCGCTGCACCGGAAAACGCGGCAAGTGCAAGTAGGCCACGCGCACCTTTAGGAAAGCCTCGAAGCGAGCTCGGGCATGGCCAAGTCCCGCCCTGGCCGCTGCCCTTGAATGCCGCAGCGGCCGTTGCGGACCTCGGAGGGACGGGGACGCTGGAAGGGCTTGTCTGGCTCGGCCGCCGCCGGCAGGGGGACCAGGCCCTTCTCCTTGGAAGAAGGGCCCCACGCGGCGAGTGTCTCCCAGGGGATGTCCGCGGAGCGCGCCCGCATGCCCTGACGACTCCGCACCACCTCCACGTGTACCCCGTCCGGACCGGCCGCCAGCCGCAGACGCAAGGAGCCGTCGGCCGGCGCCTCCTCCTGGGTGAGAAGCAAGAGCAGCCCCCCGGAATGGACGGCAGCGTCGAGGAGGCGTTTGCAAGCCTGGGGCGCAAGCCGGTGGCCGGTGTGGGTGAGGTCCAGCACCACGCAGGCAAAGGCGCCACTGCGAAGCAGTTGCAGCGCCGCCCAACCCAGTTGCGAGGGCTTGAGGTGGCTCCCCGAGGGCACCGCCGGAGAACGCACCCAGAGGAGTCGCGCGGAGTCCACCCCCAGGGCTGCCAACGCCGGTGGGTACAATTCCCCCGGGCCGTCGATGTACGCCGCCAGCCGGAGCGCACGGTGGGCCTCGGCCACCGCGCGCAAGGCAAGTCGCGTCCGCCCGGAGGCCGCGCTTCCCCAGAGCTCCACCACCTGGCCCAAGGGGAAGCCGCCCGCCGGCAACAGGGCGTCCACCTCGGCCACGCCGGTGCGCAGCACGGCGAGGTGGGTGCGGGGGGCGGCCTGCAGCGCTTGAATGTGCGCACGCAAGCGCTCCACCGTCTCGAGGTTGCTCCGTGCCGCGTCCATGGCGCCCCTACGTCCCTGACCTAAACATTAGTTCAGTATCTCCGGGATGGCCGACACACAACCTCTTTTCCCGCAAAAAGAGGCCCCGCTTCTTCGCCAGGGCGCGCCTCTTACCTTTTCCCCCCAGAGGCTTCGGTGCGCCCGCGTCGTCGCCCTCCCCCATGCAACACGCGCCCGGGGGGGGGCCGCTACCTTGTCTGCTGCCCCAAGCGTCACAGCGTGGCTGCTGCACGGGGGGAGTCTTCTTCCTCTGCGGCCGTGGCAACACGGCGGTAATTCCTTGGCCGTCAGGGAAAGCGCCGAGGGCGGACTTGCGCTGAAAGCCGGCCGTCGCTCGCCCGCGTCCTTGACGGCGCTGAAAACTGTCTTACTGCCTAAACCGTGTTGTCTTCCTCGGTGCCGCCCGCCCGCTTGCGTTTCTTCAGGGGACTTTTGATTGCTAGCCTGGGGGTTGTTGGGTACCACAGTGCTGTCGGGTGACGTGGCCCGTGTCGAGAAACGGAGTCGAGATTCATATGTCGGAAGAAAAGAAGAAGGGCGGCCAGTCCGCCACCGCGATGGCCGCACCGATGGTGCCTCCTGGGACCATCAACAAGGAGGACATCCCGGCGGTGCTGCCCATCCTCCCCTTGCGCAACTCGGTTTTCTTCCCGGGAGGGGTGCTTCCCCTGGCGGTGGGGCGTCAGAAGACCATCGCGCTCATCAAGGACGCGGTGCGCGACGACCAAGTCATCGGCGTCGTCACCCAGCGCCGGGCCGAGGAGGAAGACCCCGGCAGCAATGACCTCTATGCGATGGGGACGGTGGCCCGCATCGTCAAGCTGCTCAAAATGGGCGAGGACAACTACTCGCTGGTGGTCCAGGGGCTGGCCCGCTTCCGGGTGCTGGAGCTGGTCCAGGAGTCGCCCTACCTCAAGGCCCGGGTGGAGGCGGTGGAGGACAAGACCGCCGCCGAGAACGTCGAAGTCGAGGCCCTCGGCATCAACCTGAAGAAACTGGCCCGGGAAGTCATCGAGCTGATGCCGGAGCTGCCGGCCGCCGCCACCGAGTTGGTTGAGTCCATCAACCACCCCGGCCATCTGGCCGACCTCATCGCCGCCAACGTCGACGTCCCCATCGAGGAGAAGCAGGCCGTCCTGGAGACGGTCGATCTCAAGGCCCGGATGAAACTGGTCCTCGAGGTGCTCAACCGCAAGCGGGAGATTCTCAAGCTCTCCAACAAAATCGACTCCGCCGTGAAGGGCGAGATGTCCAAGACGCAGCGCGAGTACTACTTGCGCCAGCAGCTCAAGGCCATCAAGGAGGAGCTCGGTGAAATGGGCGAGGAGGAAGAGGAGCTGGACGAGCTCCAGGAGCGCCTGAAGAAGGCGGGGCTGCCTCCGGAGGTGGAGAAGGTGGCCACCAAAGAGCTCAACCGGCTGAAGACCATCCCGGCGGCGTCGAGCGAGTACACCGTCGCGCGCACCTACCTCGACTGGATTGCCGATTTGCCGTGGAGCAAGCAGAGCGACGACAACCTGGACATCGAGAATGCGCGGGCCACGCTGGACGCGGACCACTACGGCATCCAGAAGGTGAAGAAGCGCATTCTCGAATACCTGGCCGTGCGCAAGCTGAAGAACGACATGAAGGGCCCCATCCTGTGCCTGGTCGGCCCCCCCGGCGTGGGCAAGACGTCGCTCGGCCAGTCGATTGCCCGCTCGGTGGGACGCAAATTCGTCAGGCTCTCCTTGGGCGGCGTTCGGGACGAGGCGGAGATTCGCGGGCACCGGCGCACCTACGTCGGCGCCCTCCCCGGCCGCTTCATCCAGAGCATGAAGAAGGCCGGCACCAAGAACCCGGTGATGATGCTGGATGAAATCGACAAGCTCGGGGCCGACTTCCGGGGCGACCCCTCGGCGGCGCTGTTGGAGGTGCTCGACCCGGAGCAGAACAACAGCTTCAGCGACCACTACCTGGACGTGCCGTTCGACCTGAGCCGGGTGCTCTTCATCGCCACCGCCAACCAGCTCGACCCCATCCCCGGTCCGTTGCGCGACCGCATGGAGATTATTGAGCTGGCCGGCTACACCTTCGAGGAAAAGCAGCAGATTGCCCGGCTGCACCTGGTCCCCAAGCAGCTCAAGGAGCACGGCCTCTCGGCAGACCACATCGAGATTACCGACGAGGCGTTGCTCACCCTCATCACCAGCTACACCCGGGAAGCCGGCGTGCGCGCCCTCGAGCGCCGCATCGCCGACTGCTGCCGGGCGGTGGCGGTCGACGTGGCCGGCGGCAAGGACGCCAAGCAAACCGTCACCCCGGAGCGGGTGAAGGAGATTCTCGGCCCGGAGTCCTACTACTCCGAGGTGGCCGAGCGGACCGAGGTCCCCGGGGTGGCCACCGGCCTCGCCTGGACAGCGGTGGGCGGCGACTTGCTCTTCATCGAGGCGACCAAGATGGCGGGCAAGGGCGGGATGACGCTCACCGGCCAGCTGGGCGACGTCATGAAGGAATCGGCGCAAGCCGCCCTCAGCTACCTGCGCAGCAAGGCCGACGTGCTGGGCATCAACCCCAACTTCCTCGAGAAGATGGACATCCACCTGCACTTCCCGGCCGGGGCCATCCCCAAGGACGGCCCCTCCGCCGGCGTCACCATTCTCACCGCGTTGACGTCCTTGCTGACCGGCATCCGCGTCCGAGGGGACACGGCGATGACGGGAGAGGCCACGCTGCGAGGCCTGGTGCTTCCGGTGGGGGGCATTAAGGAGAAGGTGCTGGCCGCGCACCGGGCCGGCATCAAACGCGTCATTCTCCCCGAGCGCGTCCGCAAGGACCTGCAGGACGTCCCGGAGCAGGCGAAGAAGGAGATTGAATTCATCTTCGTCAGCCGCATGGACGAGGTGCTGGCCAACGCCCTGGAAACCAACCCCTTCCAGCCCCCGACAGAGCTCCCCAAGGCGGACGTCCCGCCGGCTCCCGAAGTGCGGGCCTAACCGCGTTGCCAGCCGAGGGGGGCCAACCGCCCCTCTCGTCCCCCGGGCCCGGGGACGGCAAACGCCCGTTCCACTTCGCATTGCCGCTCCATGAGCGCAGCGCCTAAGCTGCCGCCCCTTGGTTTGCGCGCCCTTCGGCCTTGGCCGCGGCCAGGGCCGTTTTTCGGGCGCCGTCGTTCTTCGGGCACCGTGCCAGGCCTTGTCTGCATGAGCTTCCGGAAATGAGCCTCGCCGGTCGCCAGCTGGGCCGCTACCGGCTGCTCGAAATGCTGGGGACGGGCGGCATGAGCGTCGTCTACCGCGGGCTCGACACCGCCCTTCAGCGGGAGGTGGCGGTGAAGGTCCTGCACCCCCACCTCTTGCTGCAGCACGGCGAGGCCCGGAGGCGGCTCGAGCGGGAGGCTCGGGCGGTGGCCCGACTGCACCACCCCAACATCGTCGAAGTCTTCGACGTGGCCGACGCCAGCCTGGAGGACGCCTTCCTGGTGACGGAGCTCGTCCGGGGCGAAACGTTGCGCGCCTTCGCCGAGCGCGAGCGCTGCTGGCCACCGGAGTTGGGCGCCCTCGTCGTGCACCAGGTGGCCTCGGCCCTGGCGCACGCGCACCAGGCGGGGGTGGTGCACCGCGACCTCAAACCGGAAAACGTCATGCTGCGCGAGGACGGCGTCCTGAAGCTGATGGACTTTGGCATCGCCCGCGTCCTGGACCCTGCCGAGCGCATGACGCAGACCGGGGCGCTGGTGGGCTCACCGGCCTACATGGCGCCTGAAGTCATTGACGGGCAGGCCGCCGGCCCCGAAGCGGACGTCTTCGCTCTGGGGACGCTGCTGTACTGGCTGTGGACGGGGGCCCTGCCCTTCGCCGCCGCCAGCACCTCGGCCATGCTGAAGCGCATCCTCGACGGGCTGTACGAGGACCCCCGAGGCCGGACGGCCGCGCTCTCCGACGGGCTGGCCGTCATTCTCTCCCGGTGCCTGCAGCACAAGGTGGAGGACCGCTACCCGAGCGCCGCGGAGGTGGAGGCTGCGCTCGCCGCCGCCCTGTCCGAAGCGGGCCTGGGGGAGCCAGCCGCCGAGCTGGCGGCCTTCCACCTCGCGCCGGCCCAAGCCCGCGCGCGCCTGGTGGAGCGGCTGGCGGAGCGCTTGGGACAGCAGGCCGAAGCCGCGCTCGGCGCGGGCCGCACCGCCGTGGCCCTGGCCAAGGTGGACCAGCTGCTCGGGTTACGTCCCAAGGACGCGGTGGCCCACGGCGTCCTGAAGCGCGCCCTGCGCCAAAGGCGGCGCCGACGCAGCACACGTCTTCTCGGCGGCGCCCTGGCTCTGGGCCTCCTCGCCCTGTTGGCCGTCGGCGCGGTGCGGGCGCTGCGCGGGCGCCGCACCGGGGCCCAGCCTCTGGAGGAGCGGCCCGCCCTGGCGGCAGCCTCCTTGCCCGCTCCGGCCGCGGCCGCCCCCGGGCGACCGGCCTCCGCGGCCAGCCCAGCGCTGCTTGGCCCAGAGCGGAGCGCGGCGGCCGTCGCGGCGGTGGAAAAGCGCAGCGCTCGGGGGGAGAGTGTCCGGGTGGAGTTGCTCGTGCGCCCCTATGGCTCGGTGAGTGTGGACGGCGGCCCGCTCAGTCGCGACCCGCTGGCGGCCCATACGCTGCAGCTCACGCCCGGCCGGCACACCATCCGCGTCAGCTGCCAGTGGTGTGAGGACTCAGAGCACGCCATTGACGTGCTGCCGGGCGGCCCGCAGACGTTTGCCCTGTCGGCCCGGCTGAAGACGGCCTACCTCAGCTTCGATTTCCAGCCCCGGGACGCGACGGTGACGGTGGCCGGGGAGCAGCGCACCAGCCAGGAGAGCCTCGCCCGGCCCTTTGCCCTTCTGTCTCCACGGGCTGCCACCCGCTTCGTCCACCAGGTGGCCTACGTCGTCTCGCATCCCGGCTACCGGGACACCACCGGGACAGTGGAAGTTCTCCCCGGGCAGAGCGAGACGCTCTCTGGCAAGCTGGAGCCACAGTGAGCGCCCTCCTCGCCCAACTGGTGCTGCTCGTGGCCGGCGCCCCGGCAGCCGCGCAGAGTCAAGACGAGGCGCTCCGGGCGGACTTGGCCGCCCTGTCGGCAGCCTACGACTATGGCCGCTACGCTGAGGTGCTGGAGCGTGCCGATGCGCGCATCGACGGCGCCGGGCTCGATGCGGACGCGCTGGTGGCCCTGCACAAACTGGCCGGCCTCTCCGCCCTCAACCTGCACCGACTCGACGAGGCGGAGCGGCACGTGGCGGCGCTGTTGCGGCTGGACCCCGACTTCAGCCTCGACCCCTTCGTCTACCCACCGCCCACCGTGGCCTTCGTCGAAAAGCAGCGCCGGGCCATGGCCGCCGAGCTCGAATTCCTGCGCGAGCAGCGCCGCCAGCGGGAGGCTGCCGCCAAGGCGGCGGCCGAGGAGCGAGCCGCCCTGGCGCGGCAGACGGAAGCGCAGCGCAAGGAGCTGGAGCAAATGTCGCGTCAAATCACCGTCCGCACCGTGGAAAAGCACAGCGTCCTGGTGAATTTCGTGCCCTTCGGCGCCGGCCAGTTTCAGGAGGGCCGGGTGGGTGCCGGCACCGGCTTTGCGGTGGCCGAAGGCGTCCTCGCCATCGTCAGCATCGTCGGCTACTTCGTCTATGGCTCCATCCTCACCACCCGCACCATCCAGCTGGAAGTCTTTCCCGGGACCACCCAAGTCATTGTCCAGACGGGAATCCCCGCCGCCCGCGCCAACGAGGCGCAGACATGGCGGGTGGTGAAGGTCACCAGCGGCATCGGCTTCTACGCCGTCTACGTCGCCGGCGTCCTCGACGCGCTGTTGCACTACCAGGCCGAAGTGGTGACGACGCACGTCGAGACGCTGGGACCGCCGGCTCCGGCGGCCGCGCCGCCGCCCGAGAGCAGCGCTCCGCGGGTGGAACTGGTGCCCGCCCCGCGGGGCAGCATCGGGCTCGGCTTCGGGATGCGCTTCTAGCGAGAGGCGACGGGCGTGCCCACCCTACTCGTGCTCGGTCAGGATGGCGTGCGGCGGTCGCTCCCCCTGGTGAAGCGCGTCACCAGCGTGGGGCGCCATCCGGACAATGACGTGCGTCTGGAGGACCCGGCCGTACCGGAGCACGCCTTCACCGTGCTGCGCGAGGGAGACTCTTGGCGGGCAGGCGCGGTGCAAGCGCCCTTCCGGGTGGACGGCAAACGCCGGGATGCCTGTGTGCTCACCGACGGCCTCACGCTCAGCGTCGGCGGCACCGAGCTCACCTTCCAGGAGGAGCGAGACGCCCCGCGCCCCGTCCTGCCGGCCGATGCACCAGCCGTCCTGCGCCGCCTCATCCGCTTCAGCGCCACGCTGCTCACCTCGCGGGACGCCGACGCCCTGTTGGAAATCCTCCTCGACGAGGCGGTGGCCTTGACGGGAGCCGACCGCGGGCTGGTGCTGGCCCAGAAGGAGGGGGAGCTGTCGGTGCGCGCCGCCCGCAACGTCTCGGGGCAGACGTTGGCCGACGCGCGCCACCGGCTGTCGGACACTGTCCTCGACAAAGTGCTGCGCACCGGCGAGCCGCTGCTGGTGCAGAATGCCTTGGCCGACCCGGAATTCTCCTCCAGCGCCTCGGTGGTGGACTTGCAGCTGTCCTCCATCCTCTGTGTCCCGCTGGGGGACACCAAACCGCCCGCCGGGCTCC
>JBKQJL010000118.1:0-109169 GCA_052147975.1 Myxococcaceae bacterium | reverse complement strand
CTCCGCACTGCGGAGCCGGGGCCGTCCAGCCGTGCGCTTTCACCCGGGCCACCACGCCGCCCGTGCCCGACGCCTGCCCCTTGTGGGGGAAGAGGGCCGCCTGGTGTGGTGGCATGTCGTCCCGTGGGACTGCACCCGGCGCGCCGACGTCCGGCCGGCTTTTGCGTTGCCCCGCAACGTTGGCCGGCGCTTGGGGTTGGTTGAGGGAAAAGGAGTACGCCCTCCCATGCGCAAGCTGAGACTCTCCGTCCTCACCGCCACGCTGGCCTTCGCCACTTTCGGGTGCGCGACACAAGAGGCGGTGGCCGTCCGGCCGCCGCCCTGCCCCGGCGCTGCCTGGGTGGAGGGCCACTACGGCCCCTATGGGCACTGGCATGGCGGGCACTGGGTGTGCCCGGCGGTGGTGGTGGCGCCTGCGCGCCCTGCGCCGGCGCCGGCCGTCGTCGTCAGCGGGCAGTAACCGGGCCCGCCACCGGAGTGGCCGGGCTGGCGAGGTGGGCCTTCAGGAAGTCCATGCGGAGCCGCTGGACGCGTTCCATCACCAATGGGTCGGCCACCATGTGGGTGAAGCCGGACAAGGGCACGAACGTGAATTGCTCCCGCCCGGCGCGGAAGAGGGCGTTGGCCAGCTTCAACGAGTGGAAGAAGTACACATTGTCGTCTGACGTCCCGTGCAGCAGCAGCAGTGGACGCTGTAGGTTGGCCGCCTCGGTGAGGAGGCTGTTGCGCGCGTAGACGGCGTCGGCGGCGGGGGGAATGCCCAGGTAGCGCTCGGTGTAGTTGGTGTCGTAGTCGAGCCAGTCCACCACCGGTGCGCCTGCCACGGAGGCGTGGAAGACGTCCGGACGTTTGAGGACAGCCAGCGCGGCGAGGTAGCCCCCGAAGGACCAGCCGGCAATGCCCACTCGGGAGAGGTCCATCTCCGGGACGAGGGCCGCCAGGGCGTGCAGTGCGGCCACCTGGTCTTCGAGGATGATGCCGGAGAAGTCCCCCTGAATGGCGCGCTCCCAGGCCCGGCCGCGCCGCGGGGTGCCGCGACCGTCAAAGCCCACCACCAGAAAGCCCTGGTCCGCCTCCCACTGGGCAAGCAAGTACAGGGAGGGCACGGCTTGCACGACGTTGGCGTGGGGCCTGCCATAGCAGTCCACCAGGACGGGAAGCTTCTGGCCGGGCACGGCCGTCCGGGGCCGGATGAGCGTCGTCCAGAAGCCGAGCTTGCCCAC
Source organism: Myxococcaceae bacterium (assembly GCA_052147975.1). Classification (GTDB taxonomy): domain Bacteria; phylum Myxococcota; class Myxococcia; order Myxococcales; family Myxococcaceae; genus JADGRA01. The sequence continues at coordinate 107,946 of JBKQJL010000118.1, read as the reverse complement.
CTGGCGGTACTCCACGTGGGGCGTGAAGGGGGGCGCGGTGGCCACCGAGGGAAGCACCCCCAGCGTCTTGCCGGCGCGGTCCCGCACCTCAGTCACCGCGGCGCCATTGGCCGCGAAGGTGGTGAGCAGCCGCACGCTGCCGTCCTCGGACAGCTTGAGCTGCTGCGCAGTCCGCTCGCTCTGGCTGGGGACGAAACGCTCGGGCTGCCCGTGGGCCCGCACCCGCATGGCCACCGTGTCCGGCGCCTGCGGAGCGGCGAGGAAGTACAGCGTCTTGTCCGCCGCGTCGTAGCCGACCAGCGACACCAGGTGGTCCGCGCCCTTCACCCAGACGTCCTTCAGCGCGCCGTCCGGGCCGTGCAATTCGGCTTCCCAGGCGCCGCTGCGCTCGCTCAACCAGAAGAAGCCGGAGCCGTCCTCCAGCCAGAGGGGCACTTTTTCGGCTGGCGGCAAGTTGAGCCAGGCCACGTCGCGCTCGGTGAGCAGCACCGACGTCGCGCCGGTGTGCGCGTCGACGGCCAGGAGGACTTCCTCTGTCTGAGGGCGGTTTTGCACCAGGAGGGTGAGCGGCCCGTGCTTGGGCCACACCACGCGCGCCAGGTAGGGGTACTTCTCTGCGTCCCAAGCCACCCAGGTGGTGGGGCCGCCGGCGGTGGAGACGAGGCCGAGCCGCACCTTGGCGTTGGCCTTCCCCGGGCGCGGGTAGGGGAAGGTGTTGGCTGGCTCCTCGGGTCGGGCCGGGTCCTGAATGGTGAAGGTTTCCACCTCCCGGGTGTCCGACTCCTCATAGGCAAGCTGCTTGCCGTCGGGCGACCACCAGAAGCCCTCGAAGCGGTGCATCTCCTCTTCGGCGACGAATTCGGCCAGCCCGTGGCTGAGCCGCTCCGTGCCGCCGGTGGTGAGTTGCCGCGAGCGGCCGCTCGCCACGTCCAGGACGTACAAGTCGTAGTCCTTCACGTACCCGAGCTGGGTGCCGTCGGCGGACACCACCGGGCTCAGCACGGCCTCCACGCCGAGCGGCCGGGACGAGGCAGAGAGTGGCTTTCCGGCGGTGAGGGCCCCGACGTCCACCCGGTAGACGCGACCGGAGAGCACCGTCACCAATGTCTTCCCGTCCGCGGACAGCTCAAAGCCGGTGAAACCACGCGCGCTGATGCGTTTGCGCTCGAGTGCCGCGCGCTCGGCGACGCTCAGCTGCTGGGTGGCTCCCTGAAGCAGTGCCTCGGCAGTGAGCACCTGCTCCGTCTTCCCGGTGGCGACGTCGAAGGCGTACAGCGACTGCACCGGCGAGGTGGCCTCCGAGCGCAGGAAGAGCACCCACCGTCCGTCAGGGGTGGCCCGGACCTGCTTGGGCAGGCCGTTGGTGAAGGCATGGGTCCGGGCGTACTGGCTGAGGAAACCGTCGTCCACAGGAGCCGCGGAAGCGGCAAGGAGGCTCACGAGCATAGGGGCAAGCATGGTGGGGCCCGGGGGAATAGCCTGGTCCGCCGGGGCCAAGCCAGCCCTGTGTAAGGGAGCCTGTGCGTAATTCGACAGCCGCCTTGGTGCTGGTGGCCTCCGCGGTGCTGGGCACCGCCGTCGGCGTGGTGCGGGTGCGGCGCGAGCTCCTGGAGGAAGCGGCGCAGGCCCGAGCGCGCGCCGCCGACGCTCACCTGGCCGACGTCGGCCGCTGCCTCCGCCTGGTGCGCTGGACGCTCGAGCCCACCCCGGAGGGCGGCGGCCTGGTGCGCGCCCAAGTCCTCCCTGGACGCGACGGGCGGGTGGCGCTCGACGCCCACGCCGGCCGGGGGGCGGAGGACGTCCTCGTCCCGGAGCTTCAAACCGAGCGGCTGGTGCCCACGGTGGTGCACGCCGGCGAGAATGCCGTCCTGGAGCGCCGGTTGCGCCGCGTCCGGACGGGGCAGGCGGAGGAGTTGGCGCTGCGTTTCAGCTGCCGGCCTCCAGGGCCCCAAGGCACCTTCGGCGTCATTGAGTACAACAGCACCGTCACCACCGAGGCCCCGGACGGGTACGGTGGGCTCCTCCGGCCGTTGCCGGCGCCGGCCCGCTAACGGCCAGCCCTGCGAGAAACTCCCGAGGGCCCGGCGGCCCTGGGCCGCCCTGCTTGGCGTCGCAAACCGCTCGACGGACGCTCGGCGTCCTGCTCCAATCCAGCCCTCTCCCCAAACGTGAAGGAAGGTCCCATGGCCCGAAGCGGCCGACCGGCAGCGTACGGTGTGGTGGCCATTGCCGTTCTGCTCGGCCTGCCGGCGCCGGCGGCGCCGGTGGTGGTGCGAGCCGGATGGCTGGTGGACCCTTCGACCGGCACGGCGAGCGCCAACCAGAGTCTCTTGGTGGAGGGCGGCCGCATTCAAGCGGTGGGGCCACACCTCGAGGTGCCCGCTGGGGCGCAGGTGATTGACCTCTCCAACCGCTACGTGCTGCCGGGTCTCATCGACGTCCACACCCACCTGTGCCTCACGGTGAGGACGCAAGGCGGCCATGGGCTGAATGACCTTCTCAAGTCCCTCCTCTCCTCCACCTTGCTGGAAACCAACGGCCGCCGCGTGCTGATGGGGGTGGTGAACGCCAGGGAGATGCTCGCCTCCGGCTTCACCACTGTGCGGGACGTGGGCAACGCGGGCAACTACGCCGACACGGATTTGCGACGGTCCATCGAGGAGGGGTGGATTAGCGGCCCGACGGTGGTCAACGCCGGCCGGATTATCGCCCCGCTCGGCGGGCAGTACCACCACCTGCAGCCCGAACGTCCGGACTTGGGCGAGCCGGAGTACCTGTACGCGGACACGCCGGAAGAGATGCGCTTGGCGGTGCGGAAAAACGTCCTCTACGGCGCCAAAGTCATCAAAATTGTGGTCGACGACCAGCCCTACCTCTACTCGGTGGAGGACGTCCGGACGCTGGTGGCCGAGGCGGGGCGGGCGGGGATGAAGGTGGCCGCGCACTGCGCCACGGATGCGGGGGCACGCATTGCCGCCGAGGGCGGGGTGGCCTCCGTCGAGCACGCCTACGACGCGACGACGGAGACACTGGAGTTGATGAAGAAGAAGGGCGTCTTCCTGGTGGGCACCGACTTCACCCGGACGGCGGCGCACGAAATGGGGATGGACGATTACCACGCCCGGGTGGTGGCCCGCCTGAAGCGCGCTCGGGCGGTGGGCGTGCCCATTGCCTTCGGCACGGACGTCATTTTCCCGATGGCCGGCGAAACCCGAGGGACGCTCTCCATCGCCTTCGTCGAAAGCTACCAGGAGGCCGGCTTTCCGGCCCCGGCCATTCTCCGGATGATGACGGTGGATGCGGCACGACTGCTCGGGATGGAGAAGGAGCGCGGCAGCGTCCAGCCCGGAGCAGTGGCCGACTTGGTGGCCACCGAGGGAAACCCCCTGCTCGACGCGAGCGCCCTGCGCCGGGTCTCCTTCGTCATGAAGGGCGGCCAGGTGTTTCGGCCCTAGCCCCCGGAGTGCTTGGGAGCTCCCCTCTCTAGGGGACGACGAGCGCGTTCAGCCCAGGCGCGCCGCCCGGTGACAGGACGCGCACCAGGAGGGTGCGCCCGGAGCGGGCCGACTTCAGCGCTGCCGTCGCCTCCTTCGCACTGCGCACCGGCGTCCCGGCGAGCTCGGTGATGACCAGTCCGACGCTGAAACCGGCCGTGTCCGCCGGGGAGCCGGGCGCGACCGCCACCACCACCGCGCCTGAGCCACGGACATGCAGACGCGCCGCCAGCTCGCGGGTGAGGTCGGTCAGCTCGAGGCCGAGGCCCGGGTCGGCCGACACCGGCCGCGGGTCGGGCTCAGGGCGGGCCAGGGGCCCGGTGCCCTCGAGGTCCGTGCGCGTGCCGAGCGTCACTTGCACCTCCTGAGCCTTCCCGCTGCGGACAAACGTCAGCTTCACCCGAGAGGCAGGGGGGTGCAGCGCCACGCTGTGAATGAGCTCTCTCTGAGAGGCCACCGGCTCCCCGTCCAGCGCCACCACCACGTCATCCCTCAACAGGCCGGCGCGCCGTGCGGCCGAGTCTGCGGTGAAGCCGCTCAACAGGGCGCCTTGGCCGGAGCTCACCCCGAGCGCTCGGGCCAGCGCCGGCGTCATGTCCTGAAAAAAGGCGCCCAGCGCCCCGCGCGTGACGCCCCCCTCCTTCTCCAGCTGGGGAAGCAGCTCCAGGACGACGGCCGAAGGCACGGCGAAGCCGATGCCGGCCACGCCGGGCATGGCGGTGGCAATGCCCACCACCTCCCCGCGCAAGTCGAAGAGCGGCCCCCCGGAGTTTCCGGGGTTGAGGGCAGCATCCGTCTGAAGGAAGTCGGAGTACGGGCCGCCGAAGTGCCGGCCCTGCGCGCTGACGATGCCCAGCGACACGCTGGAGGACAGGCCAAAAGGGTTGCCCACCGCCAGCACCCAGTCGCCGGTGCGCAGGCGCTTCGAGTCGCCCAGCTGCGCGACCGGGAGACTCTTCGGCGCATTGCGCAGCCGCAGCAGCGCGAGGTCCGTGGGCGCGTCACGGCCCACCAGCTCGGCCTCGTAGGCCCGGCCGTCGGCGAGGTGGACCAACAGGCCCGAGGCGTCGCGAAGCAAATGGAAGCTGGTGAGGACCAACCCACGGCCGGCCAGAAGTACCCCGGCGCCGGCGTGCTCGCGCGCGACGCGCCGCCCTTGCACCGGCGGGTGTCCCTCTGGAAGCGGCGGAGCGGCCTCCTCTTCCTCCTCCTCGGCCTCCCCGTCCCCGGACGACGCGGCGTCGCCGGGGTCCACCTCCACGCTGACCACCGTGGGAAGAATTCGGTCCACCAGCGGCGCCAGCGAGGCGAGCTCCACCGGTACCGGCCGGCTGGGGGCCGAGGCCGGCACGGCCGGCGCCTCCCGTCGAGGCGCTTCTGCAGGGGCGGCGGAGGCGGCGCGGGCCGGGCTGTCCCGACAGGCCGGGAGGGCCAACAGAAGCGCCGCTGCGCCAAGCCTCAGTGCTGGCCGCATGGTGGGCATACGCAAGAAGCACATAGCGAATTGCCGGCGCCGCGCACGGCAAAGCGACAGCCTAGGCCGGCGGGTCACACCTACACACCCCCGAGCGGGCTGAAGGTTTCCAACCCCCCCTGAGGCCCGGGGACTCCATCGGCCCAGGCGCCGCTGGCTTGACACCCCATCGCTCATTCCTGACAGTCGAGCGCCAGATGGACACGGCGGCGCTGAGAGACAGTGGCCAGGCTTCCAAGCCCCGGGCTCAGGCGTTGGTGTGCCAGTCTCCCCGCGGTGGGCACCGCCGCTAGATGGGACGCGTGAGCCGCCACCTCCAGGCGACGCTGCCGGTGCTGGCCGCGGCAGCGCTGCTTCTCTTTCTGTTGGTGCCCCTGGTGGCGTTGTGGCTGTCCACCAGTCCCCAGGAGGCGGTGGCCGGGCTGCGCAGCCCGGTGGCCGTGGCAGCGCTCAGGCTGAGCCTCTTCACCACCAGTTGCTCGCTGGCCCTGGTGCTTCTGCTCGGGACCCCCCTGGCCTGGCTGTTGGCCCGGCGCACCGGACGCTGGCCGCGGGTGGTGGCCACGCTGGTGCAGCTCCCCATCGTCATCCCCCCGGCGGTCTCCGGGTTGGCGCTGCTGTTGGCCTTCGGCCGCCGGGGCCTCCTCGGGCCGTGGCTGGAGCGCGTCGGCATTGGCCTGCCCTTCACCACCCTGGCGGTGGTGTTGGCCGAGCTCTTCGTCTCGGCTCCCTTCTACGTGCAAGCGGCGGCGGCCGCATTTCGCCGGCTCGACCCGGCGATGCTGCTGGTGGCCCGCTCGCTTGGGGCCGGCCCGGCGCGGACCTTCTTCCGCGTGGCGCTGCCGCTGTCGCTGCACGGCGTCACCACCGGCGCCGCGCTGAGTTGGTCCCGGGCCCTCGGGGAGTTTGGGGCCACGTTGATGTTTGCCGGAAACCTCCAGGGCCGCACCCAGACGCTGCCTCTGGCCATTTACACCGCCATGGAGAGCGACCTGCGGCCGGCCAAGGCCATGGCGCTGGTGCTGGTGGTGGTGGCCTTTGGCCTGTTGCTGTTGGTCGGCCGTCGCTCGGAAAGCTTCCTCGGAGGCGAGGGTGCTCGACGCACGACTTGAGCTCAGCCGCGGCACCTTCCATCTCTCGGTGGAGCTGGCCGCCGGGCCTGGGCCGCTGCTCATCACCGGGCCAAACGGTGCGGGCAAAACGACGCTGCTGCTGGCGGTGCTGGGGGCCATCCGCCCCACGGCTGGGCGGCTGGTGCTCGGCCGGAAGGTCTTCTTCGACGGCGCGTCGGGCTTCTCGCTGCCCACCGAGCAGCGCCGCGTCGCCTACGTCCCGCAGGATTCGGGCCTCTTCCCCCACCTCTCGGTGCGGGACAACGTGGCCTTTGGCCTCTTCCGCCTCGCCCCGGCAGCACGGGCCGTCCGGGCAAACGAGGCCCTGCGCCAGCTGGGCGCGGCGGCGCTGGCAGAGCGCCTCCCGGCGAACCTCTCCGGCGGCGAGCGGCAGCGCGTCGCCCTCGCGCGGGCCCTGGCCATGGAGGCGCGCGCCCTGCTTCTGGACGAGCCACTGGCCGCGCTCGACGCCCCCAGCCGCGTCCGCTTCCGCGACTTTCTCGCCGAGCACCTGCGCCAGCTGGACATCCCGGCGCTGGTGGTGACGCATGAGGCCGAAGACGCGCGCGCCCTGGGCGGAGAGATGCTCGTCCTGGAGGCCGGCCGAGTGACACAGCGCGGGCCGGTGGACGCGCTGCGCGCCGCCCCAGCGTCGGCCTTTGCCCAGGCGTTTTGGGCCCAAAGCTGAAGCAGACGCTGCCCGGCCCCTCGCTACAGCAGGCTCTCCACCGGGCGCCCTCGTCGAGCCAGGAGCTCCTCGGCGGCGCGGATGCCGTGGTACTGCGCCTCTTCCATGAGGGGCAGCCCGGAGAGGTCGGTGTGGGCGAAGTGCACGTCGCCCAGGGGCGTTTGGGCTCCGCGACGCTCGGGGCCGAAGACGAAGCCGGGCCGCGGGCGCACCATGGCATGTCCCCAGCGCCACACGTCGAGCCGGGTAATGCAGGACTCGATGTCCGGGTGAGCGCGCCGAAGGTCGGCGACAACGAGCTCGGCCGCCTCGCGCCAGGAGAGGGCGGACAGCCAGCGGTGCGCCGCGCCGGTGTCGGCTTGCGTCAGCGACAGGTACCAGGTGAAGACGGTGGCGTCCGGCGCGCCGCCGTGTCGGTCGGACTGGTGCGTCGCCACCACGTAGCCGAGGCTACCCGAGCCGTAGAGGACGTTGTCCCACGCTTCGGGGAAGCCCCGGGACTGGGGGCGGCGGCGCAGCGTGGCGTTGGCCACCAGCCAGGGGCCGGCGTGGAAGGCGCTGGCCTCCGCCACCAGGCGGGGGTGAGGCAGCACCCGGGCCGCCGCCACGCGCGGAATGGCCAGCACCACCTGCTCGGCCAGCACGCGCTCGCAGCGGCCGCTGACGGTGTGGAAGGCCACCACTTCCGCCCCCCGTTCGAGAGGACGCACCTCGGTGGCGAGAATGTCCGTCTCCAGACGCCGGCCGGCCAGGCGCGAAAGGTGCGCCACAATTCGGGCGTTGCCCTCCGGCCAGGTGAGTACGTCCTCCGGGCCGCCGCGCTCGGAGCGAGAGGCGTGGTAGTGCAGGCCGGCCCAGGCGCTCGTCCCCTGCAGCGTCGTCCCGTAGTCGTCGCGACAACCGTACTCCGTGTACCAGCGAATTCGCTCGCCCCTCAGCCCCTGGGACTCGAGCCAGTCGGCCATGGAGAGTCGGTCCAGGGCCACAATGTCCGCGTCGTCCGTGCCGTGCTCCATGGGAACGGCGAAGGCGCGCCGGCCCCGGCCGTCGCGCAGCCCGCACAGACGCCGCACCTCGGCCTGGAAGCGTCCAAACTCGTCCACGTCCCGGGGCGTGGCACCGGCACGGGGGTAGAGCCCCTCGTACCAGCGGTCTGCAATGAAGAGTCTCTCCTGAGGCGCGCGGCACAGTTGCGCCTCGTCAAACACCAGCTGCCCCTGTGGGCCTCGGGTGGCCGCGCCCATTTCCAGGGCCAACAGCTCGACCGAGCGGGCATGTGGCTGCGGACAGGGAAGGTAGTGGGCGCCCCAGGGAAAGGCGGTGACGGCGTTGCTGCCGCCCCGCGCCGTCCCGCCCGCCTCGGTGTCAAGCTCGAGGATGCGGTAGTCCTCGAAGCCGGCCCGCGACAGACGCCAGGCCGCCGATAGGCCGGCGATGCCGCCGCCAACAATGAGCACCGGCGCACGCGTCTGGACCTGGGGCTTGGGCCGAAAGCCGGCGCGCAACAGGTGGCCGACCCGGTCGTTGGCTCCCAGGATGGCCCCTTCAAACGGCAAGGCTGGCGGCCGGGCGCTGTGACAGGCGCTGGCCACCGCCGGGCCCAAAAAGGTGAGCAGCAACTCGCGCCGGGTGAGGCGCGTCATTCGAAGCGGCTCCACTCGGCCTCGTAGTACTGGACGAGAATTTGGTTATCCAACCGGTTGACCTCGGCTGAGACGCGCGCCAAGTCCGGGCCGAATTGGAAGAGCCCGGGCAGGACGGCGTCGGAGAGGAAGCGCAGCCCTGAGGGGACGTGGGCCGGCACCTCGAAGGGACTGGCGCGCACCAAGGCGAAGCCCCATTCGCCGAAGGAAGGCACGGCCACGTGCATCGGACGGACGAAGAAGCCGGCGGCTTCCAGGGTGGTGGCGATGCACCAAAAGGAGGTGCGCGCCAAGAGGGGCGAGGTGCTCTGGACGGCGGCGGCGGCTTCCGGGGCGAGGTGGGCCCGAAGCAGTCGGTAGAAGCGCGTGGTGTATAGCTTTCCGAGCGAGAAGTTGTTCGGGTCGGGGAAGTCGACGATGGCCACGTCGAAGCGCTCCTCGGCCGGGAGGGCGGCGAGCCAGGCCAACGCGTCCTCGTGCACCACCGTCACCCGCCCATCGAGGAAGGCGCCCTGGTTGAGGGCCCCCACCATGGGGAGGTTGACGGCGAGCGACGTCATCGCCGGGTCGATGTCCACCAGCGTCACCCGGCGCACCTCGGGGTATTTGAGAATCTCCCGCAGCGCCAGCCCGTCGCCACCGCCCAGTACCAGCACCGTGTCGCGCCGGGCGGCGACGGCGAAGGCCGGGTGAACCAGGGCCTCGTGGTAGCGGTATTCGTCGGCCGAGGAGAACTGCAGGTTCCCGTCCAAGAAGAGCTGGAAGCTGCCGCGGCCGGCGGTGATGACGATGCGCTGGTAGGCCGACTGGCGCGAATAGATGATGGGGTCGGCGAAAAGCGCCTCTTCGGCAAGCGACGTCATCCAGCTGGCGCCGGCCAGGCCCGTCACGCAGGCCAGAATGACGAGGGCACACCGCGCCCGCATCCATCCGAGCGCCGGCAACTCCTCGGCCAGCAGCCAGGTGCTCCACAGGCCCACCACCGCGTTGAGCAGCCCCATGGCCAGCGAGGTGCGCACCAGCCCCAGACGGGGGACCAGCAACAGAGGGAAGAGCAGCGAGGCCACCAGCGCCCCGAGGTAGTCCACCGAAAGCACATTGGCGACCAAGTCCTTGAATTCCAGCCGCTGGCGGAGAATGCGAAGGAAGAGCGGAATCTCCACGCCAACCAGCGTGCCCACCAAGGCCACCACGGCGAAGAGGATGGGTCGAAAGTGGCCGACCCGCCCAAAGGACAGAAAGAGCAGCGGTACCGAGAAGCCGCCCACCAGCGCCACCGCCAGCTCTAAGTCCACGAAGCGCCGCGCCAGCCCCCGCTCGAGGTAGCGGGAGAAGTGGGCTCCCAGGCCCATGGCGGAGAGGTAAATCCCGATGACCAACGAGAACTGCGTCACCGAGTCGCCGAGGACATAGGAGGCAAGTGCCCCGGCGGCCAGCTCGTAGACCAGCCCGCACGTCGAGACCAACAGCACCGCGGCGAACAGGGCCAGGGTCCGCGCCCGGGGGGGCGTCGTCTCGCGTGGGCTGCTCGCCATTAATGAATGGCGGCGGCGATGATGATGGCCAGGCCAATCATCACCGAGCCGACGACGACTCCCACCGCCGTGTTTCGGTCGTCGGCCAGCTCCTTGTCGACGTTGAAGGGCAAAAAGCGCTCCATCAGCTTGTAGGCGACGAGGAAGATGACCACGCCGACAGCGGAGTAGATGATGCTCGCCACAAGCGCCTTCACGTTCAGAAAGTCCATCACTTGCCTCCTCGGAATCCGCCGCCTCCCCAGCTGCGGTAGGTGCGATAGCCACCCGGTGCGCCGCGCACCGACGACGGGACGCTGACGTGGTGCGACTCGGGAAGGAGATTCACCCCCCGGGCCTCCATCGCCAACAGGGCGATGGCAATGGCCAGGCAATAGATGGCGTAGGGGCCGTTCTTCATGCGCCCTCCCAACGCCCGCGCCTCACGAGCCACCCCACGGGTGGTCGCTCTGCTGCCAGCGCCGCCGCTCGAAGGAAGCCATCCGGAGGAGCAACACCAGCGGCCAGGCCACCACCAACAACAGGGCAAACACCAGGGGCGTCAACAGAAACACCCCACGCAGGACGCGCACGTGGGCGGTGGGCGGGACCTTGCCCTGGCCTCGCTCGATTTGGGGCTCCACCCGCAGCAGGTAGCGGCCATCCCGGACCGAGCCGATGACCGCGCTCCCGCTGCGCGACCCCTCTGACCAGGCCTCACCGTCCTCCACGCCAAAGAAGGAGGCGAGCTCCAACGCCACCGTCTCGCTTTCCCCGGTTTCGTCTTCAATGAGGGCCACGTCCAGCCCCACCCAGGCCTGCACCACCGCGGCCTCGGCGGTGACTTCCACGGCCTGAGGCCCACCGGTGAGCTCGAACGGCGGGGAGAGGGTGACTTCCCCCGGGGTGAGGGGCACGTCGAGAGCCAGCACCTCCTGGCGTGGCGCTCGCGCCGCCAGGACCGCCGACACCAACAGCAACCCCGCAAGAGCAATGCCGGCCACCTTCCAGCTGGCGCCCATTCGCGCCGAAAAGGGGTTGGGCTGGGCCGCGCCCACGCCCACCACCGGCGGCGGCGCCCCGGGAAGCTTGAAGGCCTTCCAAACCTCCTCGCCCGTCACCGACTGGCCCCGGCTCCAGGAGATTTCCGTTTCGGTGCGCTCGGCCGACAAAAGCAGCGGGGGCGCCACGAAGTCGACTGTCTTCACTGCCTCGCCAGCCCGAATCTCCCAGTAGAACTCCCCTTGAATTTCGGCGTACCGCGCCTCTGCGCTTTGGAAATGCTTGAAGGCGCGGTGCTGGTACCAGGCCCGGCCCGCCGTCAGTCCCGTGTCCATCACCTGGGCGGCGGCGATGGGCTGCAAGAAGAGCCAGTGCCCATTGAAGACGGACAGCCAGCGGTACCCGCCAGGCCCGTGCAGGAGAAACTCCTGCCAGCTGTACAGCTGGCCGTCGACGACGGTGCTGCGCACCAAGTAGCCGAGGACCTCCAGGCTCTCGCCGAGCAGCGTCCCTTTCGCCCCGAGCGGGATGGGCGGCTTGGACCGGGAATGCAGGACGCCCAACACCTGAAACGTGCCCCGACTCACGTCCAGCAGGCTGCCGCAGCTCGGGCAAGCGAAGGCTTTGCTGTCCGGACGTCGCAGCTCGATGGGTCCACCGCAGCTGGGGCAGCGCAGTGCCCGCGCTGGCTCGAGGGGGGACGTCGCCGCCAGCGGCGCCGCGTCGGCCAGGCCAGCCTCGGCGTAGCTTTCCTCGCGTCCGGCGTAGAGGACGGGCTCGCCCCCGGCGCCGTAGTCGAGGGTGGCGAAGCCGCCACCCTCGGTGCTGCAGTCGGCGTAGTGCCATTGCTCGCCTGGCTCTGGCCGGACCGGCAGCTCGCCCTCGAAGGAGACGAGCCGGGCCGTATTCACCTCGTCCACCACCGCCCGCCCGAGCCCCGGGAGCTGGAGCTCGGCGCCCGGCCGGAGCGCCGAGAGGGGGGGAAGGCCAGCCGCCCCGGGGACGGGGAAGGTGACGTACAGACGGCCCTGGGCCTCCGCCACCCAGCCCCAGCTGGCGTCGCCAAACGAGCCATACCATTCGTTCCAAACGGCTTCGCCCTGCGAGAGCTGCAGCCTGCCGAGGAGGGTGAAGGTGCGGCCCTGGGCTTTTCCGGCGGTGCCGATGGACAGCCGGGTGTCGGTGGCGACGAGGTCTGGCACTTTCCCTGCGGCGTCCAGGCGCGCGCCCGTCCGCAGGACAGCAAAGCGGCAATAGGCACAAACCGTCGCCAGGCTGGCGCCTCCGCCGAAGCGCAACGGCGCCCCACACTGCGGGCAGGCGGCAGCGACGCCGGTGGTCACGCTTCGTCCCTCGGCAAACCGCCGCGCCGGACTTCCAGCACTTGGGTGCGCTTGGCGCCGAGCAACTCCCGACAGCGGAGGGCGAAGTCCCACGCCGGACGCCGACGGCAGCAGTACAGGTTGAGGGCGGCGTAACCCACCTCGGGGAAGGTGTGGCAGGTGAGGTGTGATTCCGAAAGGAGGAGGATGCCGGTAATTCCACCGGGCGGCGGGAAGAGGTGGAAGCTGGGAGGCGCCACGGGACGGAGGGCCAGCTCGGCCACCGCCCGCTCGAAGAGCGCTCGCAGGGACGCCTCGGAGCGGAGCGCCTCTGGCCGGCAGCCGAAGGCTTCCACAATCCACTCGACGCCAGAGGCGACGTCGCGTGCGTCCCGGTTCGCGCTCACCCGGCAGAAGCCTCGCAGGCCTTGCTGGGGGAGGAGGCCAGGGGGCGGCACACCAGTCGACCGAGTCGTCGGCCGTCTCTCCCCCGCCGGGCTGCAGCCATGCGCCGGGACGCTAGGCCCGCCGTGCTCGCCTTGTCGACCCCTTCGGCAAGCCTCCGGTCAGGGCATTTCGCTGGGCCCCAGGACGCGCGGCGCGCTCCCCGGCGCCTTCTTGCGCGAAGCTGCCGCGCCGAAGGAAAACTGGGCGACTGCCTTTCCCGGGCGGGCTCCCCCCATGCGGGGGAAAAGGAGCGGGAGTGTCCATGCAACCGACGCCTTGGCCACAGCACGGACGCGGCGTCTTTCGGCTGGTCCTGCTTCTGTTGCTGTTGGCACGCTGGCCAGCGCAGCCGGCCGAGGCCCCGGCCAAAGAGGCGCCCCGAGAGCTCGTCGTCTTCGCCGCAGCCTCGCTGCGCGAGGCCTGCACCGCGCTACAAGCCCCCTTCGAGCAGTCCCACCCCGGGCTGCAGCTGCGCTTCAACTTCGCCGGAAGCCAGGAGCTCCGGACGCAACTGGAGCAGGGGGCTCGGGCCGACGTCTTTCTGTCGGCCGACGGCCGGCAAATGGAGTTGGCGCAGAAGGCCGGGGTGGTGGGGCCGGAGCAGCGCCTGGTGAGCAACCTCCCGGTGCTCGTCGTCCCCAACGCCAACCCGGCCCGTCTCCAACGTTTCGCGGACTTACCGTCGGTGAAGCGGCTCGTCCTCGGGGCGCCGGAGGTGCCCATCGGACGCTACACGCTCGAGCTTCTGCAGCGCGCCAACCAAGTCCTGGGGGGAGACTTCAGCGCGCGGGTGGAGGCCAAGGTGGTGTCCCGGGAGCTCAACGTGAAGCAGGTGCTCACCAAAGTCCTCTTGGGCGAGGCCGACGCGGGCATCGTCTACCGGAGCGATGCGCAGGCCGCGTTGGGCAAAGTGCAGGTGCTGCCCATTCCGCCAGACATCAACGTGGTGGCCCACTACCCCATGGCGGTGGTGCAGCGCTCGGCGCAACCGGCGCTGGCGAGCGCCTACCTCCAATTCCTCGTCTCCTCGCCGGCGCAGGCCGTCTTCGCCGCCTCCGGGTTTGGGCCGCCCTGAGGGGCATGAAAACCGACGGGGGAGGCATTGCCGCCGTGACGGCTTTGGGCTAGCGCTCCAGCCGCCTTGAAGCGCCATCCACTGCTGCCCATCTTCCTCATCGTCGTGGTCGACGTACTGGGGCTCACCATCATCTTGCCCCTGCTGCCCTTCTACGCGCAGCGGCTGGGGGCCTCGGCCACCCAGGTGGGGTTACTCATCTCCGTCTTCGCGCTTTGTTCGCTTTTCTCCGGGCCCCTGCTCGGGCGGTTGAGTGACCGGTTGGGACGAAAGCCGCTGTTGTTGCTGAGCCAGGTGGGGACGCTGGCCGGGTTTCTCATTCTGGGCAGCGCTCAGGTGCTGTGGGTGGCCTTCCTCGGGCGCATCATTGACGGCCTCACCGCCGGCAACCTCTCCTTGGCCCAGGCCTACATTGCCGACGTCACCGCGCCGAAAAACCGCGCGCGCTCCTTCGCCCTCATTGGCATCGCCTTTGGCTTCGGCTTTCTGGTGGGGCCCGCCATGTCCGGCTTTTTGTCGAGGTACGGCTACCAGGTGCCCTTTCTGGTGGCCGCTGGGCTGTCGCTCACCAGCATTCTCGCCACCGCTTTCCTTTTGCCGGGCGGCAAGCCGGCGAGGCCGGACGGACAGGAGGCCTCCAACCCGGGGCCCGCCGGACGCCGGCTCTCGCTGTTGGCCTGGGGCGAGTACGCCCAGTATTTTCGCCGGCCGGGGCTGGCGCCGCTGTTGCTTCAATTCTTCTGTTTCAGCTTCGCCTTCGCCGGCTTCGTTGGGGGGCTGGCGCTGTTTTGCGAGCGCCGCCTGGTTTGGCATGGCAGGCCCTTCGGGCCGGAGCAGGTGGGGTACGTCTTCGCCTACGCCGGGCTCCTCGGCGTCATTCTCCAGGGCGGCTTCATCGGCCGGCTGGTGCGACGGTTTGGCGAGACGGCCTTGGTGACGGCCGGCTTCCTCACCGCCACGGCGGCCTACGTGGTGGTTTCGGCCACCTTTGGCATCCCCATGCTGCTGCTGGCCGGCACCCTCTCCTCCTTTGGAAATGGCGTCCTACGCCCCATTCTCACCAGCCTCATTACCCAGCAGGTGGGCAGCGGCGAGCAGGGCGTCGTCCTCGGGCTCAACCAGTCCCTCTTCTCGGTGGCACAAATTCTCGGGCCGGCCCTGGCCGGCTTCCTCATCGACAAGGGGCAGCTCTCCCTGTGGGCACTGGCCTCGGCGTTGGCGGCTGGGGTGGGGCTGGCCATCAACCGCGCCGTGCCACGGCCGAGAAGCGCCACCGCGCCGCGCGCCGCGCCAGGCGCCGCCCCGTAAGCGTCCCCCCGCCCGCACACGCGGCGGCGCGGCCGGAGCGCTTAGGTGGAGCGGGTGAAAAGCTGCCGCTGGCTGGCGGCGTAGGCCTGGCTGCGGATGAGTTCGCGCGTGGCTTTCGGGTCCTTCACGCCGAGCAGCAGCAAGCGCGGGCTGCCCTTGTCCGAGGAAACAACACTCACCGTGCCAATGCCGAGGAGCCGTTCCAGAGGGCCCTGGTGGAAGACGAGGTCCTCGACGGAGCGCAAGTCCACCTCCACCATGCTGCGTGACACGAGGCCGCTCTCCACCAGCAGCCGCTGGTTGGTCAGTCGGTAGCGCGTGCTGCGCAGCCGCGCTCCGCGCAGCGCCAGGCGGCTTCCCCGCAGCGCCAGGTAGAGGGCCAGGACGACGGTGAGGACAAGCGGGGCCCGGGCGCCGTCCACCCAGGCGTTTCTGCTGGCCTGCCCCAGCGCCGCCAGCAAGGCCGGAAGCCCCACTGCCAACAGCAGCACGGCCGTCAGCACCACCGCCAGCGTGGCCACCGTGTCCCCCACCAGGAGCCGCGCCGAGGGGCTTGCCTCCCACAGGGTTTGCTCGGGCGGCACCGCCGCCGCGCTGAGGCCGAGGCCGCGCACCGGCCCGGAGGGTGCGGCCAGGGCAACGCCACAGTGCGGACAGGCCGCCGCCTGGGTGGACACCGGTTTGCCGCACTCTGGACAGTTGACGAGGGCCATTCCCTTACAGCGTCCAGACGGCCGTCCCGTCTGCGCCCACGCTGAGGACGGACGTCGGACCGAAGTGAAGCGTCTGCGCCGGCACGCCCTTCTTGACGAGTTGGAAGCGCACCTCGGTGAGTCCCTTGTGCCCGGCGGACAGCGGAATGAGGGTCAGCGTCATGCCCCCACCGGAGGCAATGTGCTTCGGGCCCTCGGCCCGTAGCGTCCAGCCATACACCGCGAGCTCCTTGAGGAAGCGCTCCATCTCGCGGTCGGCGAGAGCCACCGTTGCGCCCACAATGTCCTTCACCAGCCGGTTCTTCTCTTGAAAGCGCGCCGCCAGCTGGGCCCGGCCAATGCCCTCCTTGCCGGGCTCGACGGTGCGCAGGAAGTCCTTCTGGTACTCCATCACCCAGCGGGTGGTGTTGGACGGCGGGTCGGCCCGGTAGAAGGCGCGCAGTTGGTAAAACCACGGCACCTGGGCGCCGCTCGGGCCCTGCGCGGTGCGCAGCACGACGGTGGCCTCGCCGCCGGCGTCGGCCAGCGGCAGGACGAGGCGGGAGAGGTCGCCGGCGTGCTCCACGGCCAGGGCCACGCCGCTGCTGCCGGGCTCTCCCTGGCCAGGGCCTGCCTCGTACACCTCGAGGTACGTCCGCACCCCGTACAGGTACGTCCCATTCCAGCGCTTGCCGTCATTGGAGACGTTGCTCTTCTGAAGCACCGTCGCAAAGGTGTCCTTGAGAAAGGCGCTCGCCGCGAGGTCGTGCGTGGTGGCCGCGTCCAGCACCACCGAGAGGTGGTTGAGGGAAACCTCGGGCGCACCGGGTGCGGCGAGCGCAGGGCAAGCGAACAACGCCAACAGGAGCGCCGCGCTGGAGCCACGCACCCCCGGTGGAGAAGACGTCCGCACGCGCCCCTGGAGGCTAGCGTCTTGGGCCGGGCAGCGGCAACGCTTGGGACACCCCGGGGCCTGCCCCCCCCGCTGTGCCCTCTCTTTCGGGAATAGAGGAAGGCTTCCCCAAATCTACAGTGCGTCCCACCACCTTGGAGAGCTCTCATGCGCATGCAGGACGTGGTCCGCTTCTTCACCCACCCGCCCACCTCCGGCCCGAAGGCGACGCTCGCCATCCGCCTCTTGGCGGGCGGCGTCTTCCTCTCCGAGGGCATTCTCAAATTCGTCTACGTCAACCAGGGCGTCGGCCGCTTCACCAAGCTGGGCATGCCCATGCCAGGGCTTTTGGCACCGGCCATCGCCCTTCTGGAAATTGGCGGCGGCCTGCTGCTCATCAGCGGGCTGGCCACGCGCTTCATTTGCGTTCCCTTCCTCATCGAGATGGTGGTGGCCGTCCTCTCGACGAAGGTGGGGCTGTATTTCGGCACCTCGCCCTTGGCGAAGCCGCCCGCGCCGCCCGTCGTCGGCTGGTGGGCGGTGCTGCACGAGAGCCGCGCGGACTACGCGCAGCTTCTCTCCTGCGCCTTTCTCTTGGCCGCCGGGCCGGGCCCGTGGTCCTTGGACGCCCTGTTGGCGGCGCGCGCCAAGCGCCGCAGCACGGCGGAGGGGCCCTCCGGCGCCGTCGTCGCTGCCCGTTCCTGACGTCCCCGGGGGGGGGGCCGCGCCGGCTGGCTAAGCCGCCCACCCGGCGCGCCGCAGCACTTTGCTCACCAGCCAGGCGGGGCCCACCAGCAAATAGGAGAGGTCCGTCAGGAAGGAGGGCCGCTTGCCCTCGTAGTGGTGGCCGATGAATTGCCCCACCCAGGCCAGCACAAAGACGGCGGCGGCCAGCGCCAAAAGCCGCGAGGGCCCGAGACTCCCGTACAGCGCCCGGGTGAGGGCGGAGAGCAGGGCGAAGAGGACGAGCATGGCCAGGCCGACACGGGCTGACAGCCGGAAGTAGAAGAGGAGCGCCAACGCCATGGCCATGGCCGCCCACAGCCAGGGCGCCCCCAGGGCGGCCGGCACCGGGATGGTCCACAGGGCGGCAATGGAGGCCCAGAGGATGGCCGGCACGCACAGCCAGTGGAGGGTGCGGTTGGTGGGGTGTTGGTGGTCGCTTCCGTAGCTGGTGAACCACGCGTCGGCGGTGCGCATACGGGGAAGCTCCTGACGTGGGCGGGGGCCCACCGAAAAAGCGTACTGCCTCTGTCGCCGCCCGGGGGGCCCGGACTTCAACCAGCGTCACGCCGCCGACCGCAACTCGCCCTTTTTTGGCTGGCCGAGCCGCTCGCCTCGCGCCACCGCCGCCACAATGCGCGACAGCTGCTCGGCACCCTCGGTGAGCGCGGCTGGCCCGGGCTGCAGAATGAGCGCGCTCTTCACCTCGTACAGCTGGTCGTCCACCACCGCCCGGACGGTGGACCATCCGGGGCGGGCGCGGATTTTCTCCGGCTTGGCTTTACGCCCGCACCAGCTGGCCACCACGCCCTCCGGGTCGCGCCGGGCCACCTCCTCGGGGGTGAAAATGCGCCCTTGGGCGCCCTGGCTGGCGCGCGACTCGACGCACACGTCCTCACCGCCGACGAGCTCCATCAGCTCCGAGCACCAGCGGATGCCGGAGATGAGCGGCTCGTGCCACTCCTCGAAAAACATGCGCGGCCGGCGGGGAAGCGTGGAGGCCTTCTCTGCCAGCCGCTCGAGGTTGCCCAAAAGCTGCGCGGCCAGGCGCTCCGCCTCGGCCGAGAGGCCCACCAGCGCGCCGATGAGGCGCACCGCCTGAAGAATCTCGGCGAGGCTGCGCTGGTTGAAGAGGAAAACCGGGACGCCCCGCTTACAGAGCTCCCGGCCGAGGTCCGCCTGCAAGTCACTGAAGCCGAGGACCAGGTGGGGCCTCAGCGCGAGAATTTTTTCGAAGTCGGCGTCCAGAAACGAGCTCACCCTCGGCTTGGCCCGCGCCTCCTTCGGCCGAACGGTGAAGCCGGACACGCCCACCACCCGGTCCCCGGCCCCAAGCCGGTACAGCGTCTCCGTCGTCTCCTCGGTGAGGCACACCACCCGGGTGGGCCAGGGAGGGGCCGACGAGAGCAGCGCTGAGACGTCCACAGTCCCTCCTCGCGGTGCGGCGTGGCCCCCCGGAGGGGGCCTCCGGCTGGGGCACGCTGCCCGGCTGCCCTCACCTTCGGGCAGGCGGCTAGGAGGTGTAGGCTGCCTCGCCGTGCTGGGTGGCGTCGAGACCCTCGCGCTCCTCGTCCTCGGAGACACGCAGGCCGAGCGTCTTGTCCACCACCCAGAGGATGGCCAGCGTGAGCAACACCGTCCAGACGCCGGCGGCGAGCAACCCCACTGCCTGCTTCACCAAGAGCGAGGGGTCACCCGCCAGCAGGCCGTCCGCGCCGCCACTCGGGTTGAGCACCTTGCGCGAGAAGACACCCACCAGCAGCGCCCCCAGCATGCCGCCCACGCCGTGAATGCCGAAGGCGTCGAGGGAGTCGTCGTAGTGGAAGCGGCGCTCCTTCAGCACCACCGCTCCGTAACAGACGAGCCCCGCCGCCGCGCCGATGAAGAGTGACGCTGCCGGCGAGACGAAGCCGGCCGCCGGCGTGATGGCCACCAGCCCGGCCACCAGGCCCGAGACAAAGCCCAGCATGGTGGGCTTGCCGCGGCTGGCCCACTCGCCGAAGACCCACGCCATGGCTCCGGTGGCGGCGGCGATGGTGGTGGTGACGAAGGCGAGTGCCGCTGTCTGCCCGGCGGAGAGCGCGCTGCCGGCGTTGAAGCCAAACCAACCGAACCACAACAGGCCTGCTCCGGTAATGGTCATCGGCAAGTCGTGGGGAATGAAGCGCTCTTTGCCGAAGCCGAGCCGCTTGCCGATGTAGAGCGCGCACATCAGCGCCGACAGACCCGCCGTCCAGTGCACCACCGTGCCGCCGGCGAAGTCCAAGGTGCCGTAGGCGCCTATCCAGCCGCCGTCGCCCCACACCCAGTGGGCGATGGGGTCATACACAATGGTGCTCCACAGCAGCGTGAAGAGGACGTAGGCGCTGAATTTCATGCGCTCGACGAAGGCGCCGGAGATGAGGGCGGGCGTAATAATCGCGAATTTGAGCTGGAACACCATGAAGGCCAGCTCCGGCACGCTGCCTTTGAGCCTTCCCACCACGTTGTCGAGCATGAGGTAGTTGGTGCCGCCGATGACGCCGTGGAAGTCCTTTCCGAAAGTGAAGGAGTAGCCAAAGAGGACCCACTGCACCGTCACCAGGGCCATGGTGAAGTAGGAGTACATGAGGGTGGTGAGCACGTTCTTGCGCCGCACCATGCCGCCGTAGAAGAGCGCCAGCCCGGGCGTCATGAGCAGCACCAGGGCTGCCGAGATGAGCAGCCAGGCGGTGTCGCCGGTGTCGGCATGCACCTCGGTGGCTTGCGCCCACGCCGACAGGGGGAGGAGTGCCACTGCCACAGCTGCCCACAAGAAACGCCCGGTCGAACGGTTCATGGAACCTGACTGTTGCATTGACGCGGTGCGTTTCGCCACTGCCCAAAGCGCCGGTGGCAAACTTCTCGGCCGGGCCGGGGTTTCTCCCTCTGGCCCCAAGTGTCCGTGTCCCGTCCCCTCACTCCCCTGCTGCTGGCAGTGCTGGCCTGCGCCAGTGCGCCCCCCGCAGCGCCGGCCGCGGCCGCCCCGGCCCTGGTGCTGCCCGCCACCGGCTGGAGCCAGGAGAAGCAGGCGGTGCATGTGCTCAACCGGCTGGCCTACGGGCCCTCTCCCGCCTCGCTGGCCGAGGTGGAGCAGCTGGGCGTCGGCGTGTGGATGGCCAGCCAGCTGCACCCGGAGCAGGTGCAGGACGCGGCAGTGGAGGCGAAGCTGGCCAACTTCCGCTCGCTGCAGATGACGACTGGCGAGCGGCTCGCCGCCTACCAGCCCGAAGCGAAGCTGGCCAAGGAACGGGGCGTGGACCTCACGGACCCAGAGGCCAAGGCCAAGCTTCTCGAGGAGCTCCCCATGGGCACGCTGCCCAGGCAGATGGGCCTCGAGCTCATCGGCGCCAAGCTCATCCGCGCCACCGAGAGCCGTCGGCAGCTGCAGGAGGTGTTGCTCGACTTTTGGTTTAACCACTTCAACGTCGCCGCCCAAAAGGGGGCGGTGCGCTGGATGCTGGCCTCTTACGAGCAGGAGGCCCTGCGGCCACACCTCTTCGGCAGCTTCCGCGCCTTGCTTGGCGCGGTGGCGCACCACCCGGCGATGCTCTTCTACCTGGACAACTGGACGTCCACCCGGGAGGGCTTCGACCTGGCCGCGCTGCGCCGCTCGGGCGTCCCGGTGCCGAAGAAGCTGGCCGAGGTGGGCAAGCTCGGCCTGAATGAGAATTACGCCCGGGAGCTACTGGAGCTGCACACCTTGGGTGTGGACGGGGGTTACACCCAAGCGGACGTGCGCGAAGTCGCCCGCTGCTTCACCGGCTGGGGCATCGAGAAGCCGCGCCAGGTGGGCACCTTCGCCTTCCACCCACTGGCCCATGACACGGCGGAGAAGCACGTGCTTGGACACACCGTCGCCGCCGGAGGCGGCATGGAGGACGGCGAGCACGTCCTGGACTTGCTCGCCGCCCACCCCTCGACCGCGCACTTTCTGGCCCGCAAGCTGGCCCAGAAATTTGTGGCCGATGAGCCGCCCCCGACGCTGGTGGAGCGCCTGGCGCAGAGGTACCTCGAGACGCAGGGGAATTTGAGCGCCGTGTACCAGGCGCTCTTCGAGAGTCCGGAATTTTGGAGCGAGCAGGCCTTCAACGCAAAGACCAAGACGCCGCTCGAATTCGCTGTCTCGGCAGTGCGGGCCCTGGCCGGCACCACCTACGGGGACGGGCCGTTGGTGAAGGCGGTGGACGGCATGGGGGAGCCCCTCTACCGGGCGCAGCCGCCCACTGGCTGGCCGGAAGTGGCCACCCCGTGGGTGAATGCAGGCGCCCTGGTGACGCGCATCAACTTCGCCCTGGCCCTGACGGCTGGCCGCATTCGCGGCACCGAGGTGGTGCTCCCCAAGGAGGCGCTGGGAACGAGCCCCAGCGCCGCTGTGGACGCGCTCGCGCACGCCGTGCTGCATGTGCCCTTGAGCCAGACGACACGGGCCACGCTGTTGCGCGCGGTGGGCCAGGGTGAAAACGACGTCATGCCCGATGGCGAGAGCCGACCGCTGGATTCGGCCAAGGTGGCGGGCCTTTTGCTGGGAAGTCCGGAATTTCAAAAACAATGAGCCGCTCTGTGTCCTTCGACCGCCGCCTCTTCCTCAAGTCCACCGGCCTGGCCTTCCTCGGGCTCGGCTTCGCGCCGGGCTTCCTGCGCCGGGCGGTGGCCCAACCCACCAGCGGCCGGCACACCCTGGTGCTGGTTTTCCTTCGGGGCGGCGCCGACGGCCTCTCCTTCGTCCCTCCGGTGGGGGACGCCGCCTACTACGCCGCTCGGCCCACCCTGGCCCTGGCCCGCCCCGGCACCGAGGGGGGCGCCCTCCCGCTGGACGGGACATTCGGACTGCACCCGGCCCTCGCGGCGCTTTACCCCCTGTGGCAGGACCAGTCGCTGGCCGTGGTGCAGGCCGCGGGCCTGCAGGGCGCCACCCGCTCGCATTTCGACGCCCAGGACTTTTGCGAGACGGGGACGCCCGGCTGCAAGACGACGGCCGACGGGTGGCTCAACCGCTCGCTGCAACAGCTTCCGGAGCCGCACGCCGGCGCCTTTCGTGCCGTGGCGCTGCAGGGCACCCTTCCCCGTTCGCTGCAGGGCGCCGCCCCGGCGGTGGCCGTGGAGGGCCTCAGCAGCTTCCACCTCTCGGGCAAGGGCGGCCTCGACACCTTCGAGGCGCTGTATGCCGGCGCAGTGGACGAGGCGCTGCGCAGCACCGGACAGGAGGCCTTCGAGGCGCTGCGCGCCACGGCCTCGGCCGAGCTCGCCAAAAGCCTTCCTGAAAACGGTGCCGTCTATGGCAAGACGCCCTTGGGCCGACGGCTTCAGGACACGGCGCGCCTGGTGCGCGCGGGCGTCGGCCTGGAGGTGGTGGCCACCGAGATGGGCGGCTGGGACACCCACGTCGGCGAAGGCGGCGCCACCGGGCAGCTTGCCGCACGGCTGCGCGAGCTGGCCGATGCGCTGTCGGCCTTCGCCCGCGACCTTGGCCCGCGGCTGGCCAACGTGACGGTGGTGGTGATGACGGAGTTCGGCCGGACGGTGCGCGAGAATGGCAACCGCGGCACCGACCACGGGACGGCCTCCGTCATGCTGGCCCTGGGCGGAAGCGTTCGCGGCGGGCGCGTCTACGGCCGCTGGGGCGGCCTCGAGGGCCCCGGGCTTTTCGAGAACCGCGACCTGGCCATCTCCGTCGACGTGCGCTCGGTGCTGAGCGAGGCGCTGCAGGCGACGCTGCGGCCTCCGGACTTGGCCAACGTCTTCCCGGGGTTTTCCGGGCCGCGGGTTGGCCTCTTCGGCTGACCCCCCTATTCGTTCCTGGTGCCGCGGGCGACCCACTGAACGGCCGTTCGAGGCGTCAGCCTGTCCTGAGAGAGTCTCTCGTTAGAGTCTTCGTTGTTGACAGACGGTCCGTCTGCGGGAGTTGGCTATGTCCGCGGTGGAGATTGCGTGCGTGGAGTCCCCGCTCGGCCCTTTGCTGTTGGCGGCTGAGGACGGCGCGCTGCTGGCGCTCTCCTTCGCCGAGTCCGCCGGTCAGGTGCGCGGCTGGCTCGAGCGTCACCTCGGACCGAGTACCTTCGTCGCCGCGTCCAACCCAGCCGGCGCGGCCCGCGCGCTGGAGCGCTATTGGTCCGGAGAGCTCGACGCCCTCTCGCTGGTTCCGGTGCGGCTGCGCGGGACAGGCTTCCAGGTGCGCGTCTGGGAAACGCTGCGTCGCATTCCAAGCGGTGCCACCTGGAGCTACGCCACCTTGGCGCGCGCGGTGGGCGCGCCGACTGCACTGCGCGCGGTGGGCGCCGCCAATGGACAGAACCCGGTGGCCATCATCGTCCCCTGCCACCGCGTCATCGGCTCCGACGGCGCTCTCACCGGCTACGGCGGCGGCCTGCCGCGCAAGGCTTGGCTGCTGGCGCACGAGGGCGTGCTGGAGCCGGAGCTTCCGCTCGGCAGCCCGGAGCCACCGGCGGCCTCTCCCCCGCCGTCCTGACAGGACAGCCGGCTGGCCGCGTTTCCCGTCCGCCCTGGCCGCGCGGTGCCGTTTGCAACTTCGGCCAGGACGACGCGGTGCAGCCGCCAGCTGCTGCGCAACGGACGTCAGGGCCGCCGGAGGGAAGCGTCGGAGCCGCGCCCCAGTCGCGTGGGGGCTTCCACCTCCAACCAAGCGCTGCGGCAATTCAAACAGACGACTTTGCGTCCGTCGGGAAACGTCCGCTCGACGGCCAACTGTGCTGCCGCGCTCTCCTGCGGCCCACAGGCCGGGCAGCTGGAGGCGCTGGGCCGCACCGGGTAGGCGTGCTGGTAGGGCGGAAGGCGCAGCAGCTTGAACCACTCCACCACTGTCTCTTCGGACAGTGTGAGGTGCAGGGCATGTCCCTCCTGCTGCACCAGGCCATGGCGCAGGGCGAGCCAGTAAATGCGCAGCGGGGTGAGGTGCGTCCGCAGGCCGCGACGACGGAACTCCTCGCCCAGGCGGTGCACCATGGCCAGCAGCGCGTCGCGGTCCATGGGCATGACTGTACATCCGTTCAGACTGGCGCGCGTGCAAAGAGGGGCTTGCATGCCTCCCGGCTCCTCGAAGTGGCAGCCCCGGCTCCAGCCCCGGGACGCCTCAGGCGCGAAGGCGCCGCGCCCGCACCGCCCCGGCCAAGCCCAACAGCCCCAGCGTTGCCAACAGAAAGCCAGCGCTGGCGGCCGGTTTGGGGGCGAGGAAGTCCAGCGCCGGGAGCCGATTGAGCGGCCCCAGGTACCAGAGAAGCAAGTAGGTGACTTCAAAGAGACGGGGGCCGCGACTCAAGACGCCAGTGGCCAAGGCCAACGCCGGAATGAAGAGGCTGGCCACGGCGAAGGCCAGAAGCTCACGCCAAGCGCCCACAGCGGCAAAGTGCAAGGCGGCGCCCGAGCCCACCAGCGCCGTGAGAAGCACGCCGGCCCCATAGGCGCCCCCCAGCTGAAGGCGCACCGGGCGGGGGCAGACGAAGACGAGGGCCTCCGTCCGGTGGCGGGCCTCCTGGCTGCCCATGCTGGCCCAGGCCGCCAGCGGCCACAGCCAGGCCAGAGGCAACAGGGCTTGACGCAAAAGGTGGGTGGGCGCCAAAAGACAGCCGGCCCACAGCCCGGCCGCGACCAGCGCCCAGCCGCGGCGGCGGTCTCGCAGCAAAAGAGCCAGCTCGGCCCACAGCACGGTGAGTCCGCGGGAATGGCCGACCAGCCGCTCGAAAAACCGTGTCGCGCGCCACCGACGCGGGCGGCTCGGCGCCGCGCCGCCTCGGGCTTCCTTCGAAGAGCGCGGCAGCCGCTCGGGATTGAAGCGGTGGAAGGGCACGGCGGCCAGGGCGGCCAGTGCCACCGCCACCAGCGCCCACCCCAGCCGCCAAGGCGCCACCCCGGCCCAGTCCATGCCCCCCCAGAGAAACGTCCGCACGGGCGTGTCCGTGACGTGAACGCCCACCGCGACCGAGCCCGTGGCGTCCGGGAAATGGGCCCGCACCGCGGACTGGATGGCCGAGAGCGGCTCGGCCCAACCGAGCGGGTCGAGCCAAGGCCGTGCGCCGCGGCCGTCGGCCAGCTGGCGGGTGGTGAGGCCAAGCACCGAAACCCACAGGAAAAAATACAGGACGCTGCCGCGCACCCCCCGCAGTGGGCGGAACGTCTCGAAGAGGACGGCCACCGCAGCCACCAGCGCCACCCCGGGCAACACCAACAGCAGGAAGGGCAGCGCCAGCTGCCAGGGCTCCAGACGGCGCACCTCTCCGCGGAGCTCCTGCATCACCGCCGCCATCAGCAGCGTGACCGCCCCGACGCAGAAGAGCACCAGGGTGTGGCTGCAAAACTTGCCCAGCGTGTACTGCAAGCGCGTCATGGGGGTGGTGGCGAGAATTTGGCCGACGCCGGTGCGCTCGTCGCGCTCCACCGCATCGCGCACGAGGTAAAACCCCAGCAACGAGAGCACCACCAGGTCGAGCACGGAAACCAGTGTCCCCATCCACGCCGAGTTGTAGAGGCCGCCGCTCTGACTGAAGCTCATGGTGGTGTAGCCCGCCGTCCGCGCCGGCACGAAGCCATAGGCCGCGGCCACCGTCCCGGCGAGCACCACGAGAAAGCTGGCGCGCCGCACGCGCTCGAGGAAGTCCGCGCGGGCAATGGCGAACAGGGTGCGCACGGACGGGCAACGCCTCAGGCCGACCGGGCCGCCGGGCCTGCAGCCGCGAGCTCCAAGTAGGCGTCCTCCAGCGTCGGCGCCACCGCGCGCGCTCCTGGGGCCGGGGGCCCGGAGTGGACGGCTCGCACCTGCACGCCCCCCGCGCGGCGCAGGGTGCTGGTGACGAGCAAGCGCTCTCGGACCAGGGCCGCCTCCTCGGGAGAGGCCAGCCACTCCCAGACGCGGCCCTGCACCCGCTCGAGCAGCGCCTCCGGCGTGCCCGAGGCCACCAGCCTCCCCTGGTGGAGAATGGCGATGCGCTCGGCGGTGGCCTCCACGTCGGAAACAATGTGTGTGGACAAAAGGACTATCCGCTGGCCGGCCAGCTCGGCCACCAGGTTGCGGAAACGCGCGCGCTCCTCCGGGTCCAGGCCCACCGTCGGCTCGTCGATGATGAGCAGCCGCGGGTCATTGAGCAGCGCCTGGGCGATGCCCACCCGCTGGCGCATGCCGCCAGAGAATTCGCCCAAGGGCACCGAGCGCGCCTCCCAGAGGTTGAGTGCGTTGAGCAACTCGTCGATGCGAAGCCGCGCCCGGTCCGGGGCGAGCCCCTTGAGGGCCGCCAGGTAGGCTAAAAACTCCACCGCCGACAGGTGCGGGTACACGCCGAAGTCCTGGGGCAAATAGCCGAGGACGGCCCGCAGCCGGTCGGGGTCTGCCTCCACGTCCTCCCCGTCCCACAGCACCCTGCCAGAGGAGGGCCGGCTGAGCGTGGCGAGAATGCGCATCAGCGTGGATTTGCCGGCGCCGTTGGGGCCCAGAAGGCCGAGGACGCCGGGGGTGAGCCTCAGGCTGAAGGCGTCGAGCGCGAGCCCGCGCCCGCGGTAGGACTTGGAGACGCCTTCAATGGCCAATTCCAAGCGCTCGAGACGTCCCTTCCCGTTGCCCACCGCCGGGGGCAACTCACCCCCGACAGCTTAGGCCACCGACGCGGCCCCTGCTTGCCGCGCCTTGGCCCGCCGGCGCACGGCGTCCACCACCCGCACCAGCAACAACGCCCCCAGGACGAGGGCGTAGAGGAGTGGCTGGCGGATGTCGAGCTTCACCCGCCACAGGAAGTGCACCACCGCCAGCACCGCTGCGACGTAGGCCAGCCGGTGCAGCGCCTTCCAGCGCGGGAAGCCGAGCCGTCGCACCGAGGCGTTGGTGGAGGTGAGCGCCAACGGAAGCAGCAACAGGAACGCGGCAAACCCCACCACCATGAATTTGCGCTTGGTGACGTCTGCCCAAAGCACCGGCCAGTTGAAGCGCTGGTCGACGGCGACGTAGGTGGCGAAGTGCACGGAGGCATAGAAGAAGGCGAAGAGGCCCAACATCCGCCGCAAGCGAAGGGGCCACGTCCAGCCAAGGAGGAGCTTGGCCGGCGTCGCCGCGAGCGCTGCCAGAAGGAAAATGAGGGCCAGCAGGCCGAAGCGGTTGAGGGCCAAGGCCACCGGGTCAGCGCCCAGCGTCCCTTGCTGGGCCTGCACCAGAAGCCCGGCGAGCGGCACCAGCGCGCCGACGAAGACGCCCGGTTTGAGCCAGGGCAGCGGCTCGGGGTGAGCAGGTGAGGCCATTTCGACGCCCTAGTACAGCGTCCTCGGGTCCATCCCAGCGTACAGCGAGGCCACCTCGTCGGCGTAGCCGTTAAAGGGCAACGTCTTTCTCCGGTTGAATTCGCCAATGCGGCGCTCGGTGGCCTGGCTCCAGCGCGGGTGGTCCACCGCCGGGTTGACGTTGGCGTAGAAGCCGTACTCGCTTGGCCCGGCCAGGGCCCACGTGGTTTGCGGCTGCGCCTCCACGAAGCGGATTTTGACGATGCTCTTGATGCCCTTGAAGCCGTACTTCCACGGCACCACCAGGCGCAGCGGGGCCCCATTCTGGTTGGGCAGCGTTTTTCCGTAGAGACCGACGGCGATGAGGCAGAGCGGGTGGACGGCCTCATCCATCCGCAGCCCTTCCACGTACGGCCAGTCGAGCAGGTGGGTGCGTTCCTCCGGCATCTGCGTCACGTCCAACAGCGTCTGGAATGCCACGTACTTGGCGCTTCCGAGCGGCTCGCAGCGCTTCACCAACTCGGCCAGCGGGAAGCCATTCCAGGGGATGACCATGGACCAGGCCTCCACGCAGCGCATCCGGTAGACGCGTTCCTCGAGCGGGAACCATTTGAGCAGCGTGTCGATGTCGACGGTGAAGGGCTTCTTCACCAGGCCCTCCACCGCCACCGCCCAGGGCCGCGGCTTCAGCGTTCCGGCGTTGCGCGCCGGGTCGCTCTTGTCCGTGCCGAACTCGTAGAAGTTGTTGTAGTGGGTAATGTCCGCGTACTTGGTGGGCGTCTCGTCCGTGCTGTACCGGCCAAGCACCTTCAACGGTGGCGGCTCCGGCGCCGGCGTCGCCGCGGGCTCGGGCGCCGCGCCGGTGAGGGCGAGCAGCCCGCCTCCGCTGGCGGCTGCCGTCACAGTGAAGAGGGCGGAATTTTTCAAAAATTCGCGCCGGCGTCGGAAGAGAGGCTCGGGGGTAATGTCTGAGCTGGGGGGTGGGAGGCTCATGGGGCCATTGTAAGGACGCTCGAGCGCGCTCTCTCGTTACCAGCGTCGGGGGCCGCCCCGGCCCCTGACGGCCGGGGACACCTCCCCCCCGGGGGCTGACTTGCTCGGCCGCTCGGGGTGCGACAGTGGACTCCTTGACGGGCAGCCGTGACTTCGGGCCTTGTGGGCGGCCTTGCGAGCCCCGACACCGTCGACCCCCTGCCTCCGCTGGACGTCTTTGCACGCTTGCGCCGCTGCGCTGCCCTTTTGGCTGTTGGGTGGCTTGGGCTGCACCGGCAGTTCCAGCAACACCACCCCCCCGGCGGCGGGGCAGGTGCTCGTCGACAATGCTCCTATTCCCGGCAGCGGCAGCACCAACGCCGACTGCAGCTGGACGCAGCTCGGGCAGAATGCCGCGCACACCGGGACGGCTTGCGCTCCGGCCGGCGGCTTCACCTCGGTGCTGGCCACCGTCACCTTTGACCCCTTCGTCCCCCAGGAGCTCCTCGACGCGAAGGCGCAGAATGGGGAGGCGGCGCTCTTCGCGCACTACCAGGCGCCGCTGGTGACGGGCGACGATGTGTATGTCGAGACGAAAGGCGGCAACTACGTCTTTTGCGCCAACGTCACCACCGATGCGAACGGCAATGTCACCGCGACGTCGGCCGACGGGGGCCCGTGCGGTCATGACAGCTGGGACACGGTGGTGTGGGGCGAGTCGTACTACCACTGGCAGTCTGGCGCGCTGGTCCAGGTGACCAGCTTCCAGAGCGACTGGAAGCCCGTGCCGGTTGCCTTCGCCTACTGGGAGCCGCTCTTCCATGCCGCCCTGGACGGGGACGTGCTGTGGGTGCCGGGCGCCGGCGGCACGGTGTACCAGCTGGACAGACACACCATGACGTCGCTGGGGCAAGTCAATCCCTTTGGCTCCATCGACCCCAACACCTTCGTCGCCGGCCCCATCACCGTGGGCCCGGACGGCACGGTGCTTTACAACGTCGTCCACGTGGCGTCGGACCTCTCCGACGTCAGTGGCGTGCTGGTGCGCATCCCGCCCGACGGCGGAGCCGTGCAGGCGGTGGACTACTCCGAGCTCATGCTCAACCCGCCGCTGCCGGACGGCGGCTGTCTCGGCGGCTATTATGACGAGGGCGCGGCGGACAACTTCCCCTGGCCGCCCGCCGACGACCATCGCGTCACCATCACCTGTGGCTCGCTCCGGCCCGGTCTCAACATTGCCCCGGCGGTGGGCGCAGACGGCACCATCTTCACCGTGGCCATGCCCCACAACGCGCCCAATGCCGGGGTGCTGCTCGCGCTGTACCCAGACCTCACGCCCAAATGGAGCGCCTCGCTCCAGGAGATTTTGGACGACGGCTGCGGGGTCCTCATTCCAGCAGACGCCCAAGACAACGGGGCCCTGCCCGACGGCGGCTTCGACTACAACCACTGTCGGGTGGGCGCTCCCTTGGGCGTCGACCCCTACACCGGGCAGATGCCCTCGGTGGAAGTCAGCGACCAGTCGTCGTCTTCCCCGGTGGTGCTTCCCGACGGGGCCGTCCTGTACGGCGGCTTCAACTACTACAACAACTACCGCGGCCACCTGGTGAAGTTCGACGCCACCGGGCAGCTCGTCGCCTCCTACGACGACGGGTGGGACCAGTCGCCGGCCGTCTGGACGCAGGCCAACGTCGGCACCTACAGCATCCTCATCAAGGACAACCACTACTCGAGCTGGTACAGCAACGCCGTCGGCCCCTACCAGCTCACCCAGGTGGACGCGAGCCTCCACCGGCAATGGAGCTACGCCTCCAGCAACACCGACTTCTGCACCCTCGACGCTGGCGCCCTGTCTTGCGTCTCGGACCATCCCAACGGCTTCGAGTGGTGCGTCAACGCCGCGGCCATCGACGAGAATGGGACGGTGTATGCCAACAGTGAGGACGGCCGCATCTACGCCGTGCTCCAGGGCGCGACGCTGGCCCAGAGCCGCTTCCTCGTTGAATCGCTGGGAGCGGCCTACACCCCCGTCACGGTGGATGGGCAAGGACGCACCTACGCCCTCAATGGCGGCGTGCTGACGGTGGTCGGGAAGTAGCCCGGCGCGCGCCGGGGGGTAGCATTCCCTCAAGAGGACGTGCCCCGGCGCCCCTGCCAGCTGTTTTGCCCGCCTGCCGCGTCTGCCCTCGCGGCGCTGCTGCTGCTGGGGGCGGGCTGCAAGCGCGAGGAGCCCACCTCGGCCGCGGAACGGGCCTTGGCGCCTTACCTCAAGTGGTGCGACGCCCAAGGCGCCGCGCGCAACAGCTGCCTCGTCTCCGCGGCGCGCGTCACCGGCGACGCGGCGGCATGCTCGAAGGTGAAGGGCGCAGGCCCCGAGCGCACGGCCTGCCTGGTGGCCGCGGCCGTCGCCTCCGGCCAAAGCCTGCCCTGCCGCGCGCTGGCCGACCGCGAGTTGGTGCAGTGCGCGCTCAGCGTCGCAGCGGAGACGGGACACGCCTCGGCGTGCGACGTCCTTCAAAACGTGCATTGGCAAGGCGGAAGCACCCAGGCCCTCTGTGCCGCGGTGGCCAGGGGCGAGCTGGCGGGCTGCCCCCGGTTGGACGGCGGTGGCGAGCTGGCCTCGTGGTGCCTTCGCTACGTCGCCCTACGGCGGCGGGACGCCAGCGCGTGCGCACAGCTGGGCAAGGACACGGCCGAAGTCCAACGCTGTGGGGCCGCGGTGGCGGTAGCACGCCACGCCCCCCTGGAGTGTGCCGCCGCCTACGCCTCCAGCCCGGCCGGCCCGGCCCAGCACCGCTGCGAGGTGGAGGCCCAGGTGGCCCTGGGCCGCTTTCCGCCATGCTTTTCTGACCCGGCCTTGTGCGAACGCTTCCTCTGGGTGCCCCGGCCCTGCGAGGGCGTACCGGCGGCGTGGGCCGACAGCTGTCTCATGCACCAGGCCGTCTTCAGCACCGGCCCCTTCGGGTGCGGCGCGGTGGCGGACAGCAAGCGCCGGGCGCTGTGCGCGCAGCTGAGGGACGCCCAGGAGGGCTACTTGCTGCGGGCCAAGGGGGCAGACGCCGGGCCTGCTTCCCCGCCTGGCCGCTAACGGGGCACGCTGGCGGCGCCTGGGGCCGACGCCTCCCGGGCCGTCCAGCGAGGGCGCTGCTGCAGGCACAAGGCACAATGGCGGCAGCGCTGGACTCGCAGTGGGTGGGGAGTCGGGGCCTCGCTCCTTCTGGGGGGCTTTTGCCCAAGAATGGGCCTCTGCGTTCCTACCTCTGGACGTCTCACCTGCCCCAGGAGCTCTCCCTAGGATGCGCCTCCTTCCCCCAAGCCAACGCCTACTGCTGCTGGCCGCCGTGGCCAACCTGGCTGCCTGCTCGAGCAGCACCAGCAACTCCCTCAGCAACCCACCCGGGATTGCCCACCAAGTCACCCTCACCACCTTCAGCGACTGCAACGCGCTCGACCAAGCCATCGTCAACACCGAGGTGCTGCAGATGCAGGCCCAGCTGCAGATGGTGGAGCAGGGCTATTTCTTCCCGGGGGGCGTGCTGGAAGGCGGCCCGGTGCCGGCCACCGCCAGCAATGCCAACGGCCCCTCCGCCTACACCACCACCACCACCCAGGTGGCCGGGGTGGACGAGGCGGACTTCGTCCAGAATGACGGGACGCGCATTTTTGTGCTCTCCGGCGCCACCCTCTACGCCGCCTCCAGCTGGCCGCCCCAGGCGCTGTCGCTGCAGGGGCAGCTCCCCATCGAGGGCTGGCCGCAGGAGATGTTTCTGGATGGAAACCAAGTGGTCGTCTTCTCCTCGGTGTACGTCCCCCGGCCCATCGACACCACCGCCGAAGGCGTCGCCACCCCCGCCATCTGCATCGACGCGAGCTGGCAGTGTGGCTACTCCCTCAATGACGTCACCAAAGTCACCACCATCGACGTCTCGACGCTGAGCAGCCCAACGGTGACGGCCGAGCTGTACCTTCCCGGCAGCTACCTCACCGCCCGGCGCATCGGCAGCCAAATCCGCCTCATCCTCAATGACTCTCTCGCCGTCCCGGCGGGGGTGAGTTTCTGGCCGCAGAATTTGCCTCCGGACGCCACCTCGGCACAGCGCGCCACGGCCTTCGCCCAGCTGGAGCAGGCCAACGAGACCCTCATCCGCAGCTACTCCCTCGACGACTGGCTCCGTCGCCCGTCCTACACCGAGGCCGATGGCGGGACCGTCCAACTCGGCTACAGCTGCACGGACTTTGCCCGCAGCAATGGCCCCACCCGCATGGGCATTGTCACCATCGCCACCCTGTCCCTGGACGGCCAGGGGCTGACGTCGCGCACCTCAGTGCTGGAGCAAGCGGACCTCGTCTATGCCTCGCTCAGCACCCTCTACATCGCCGCCCAGCACTGGTGGTGGTGGCCAGCGCCCGGACAACAGGACGCCACCTACATTCACGCCTTCGACATCTCTCAGCCCAACTCGGCCAACTACCTGGGCTCGGGCGTGGTGAATGGGGACCCGCTCAACCAGTACAGCTTTGATGAGTGGAACGGCAGCCTCCGGGTGGCCGTCCAGCTGTCCGAGCGCGTGGCGGACCCGGCCAATGGCCCCTTCGGAGACGTCCAAACGGCCAGCCAAGTGAGCGTCCTCACCCTGGACGGCGGCACCCTCGTCAACACCGGCACCAGTCAGACGGTGGCCTCGGGCGACACCCTCACCGCCTCGCGCTTCCTCGGCTCGCGAGGCTTCCTCGTCGCCAGCCGGCAGGTGGACCCGCTCATCACCTTCGACTTGTCCGACCCGGCCAACCCCAAAGAGGTGGCCCAACTGCAAGTCAGCGGCTTCTCGAGCTTCCTCTACCCCATCGACGACACCCACCTGTTGGCCATTGGCGAGCAGCTGGCGACGGACGAGTCGAGCGAGCTGCTTCAGCTCACCCTCTTCGACGTCACCGACTTGACCAACCCCAAGGTGACGTCGCAGCTGGTGGTGGGCCAAGGGTATGCCAGCTCCTCGGCACTGTGGGACCCCAAGGCGCTCACCTGGTTTCCTCAGAATAAGATGTTGGCCCTCCCCTTCGTCGACTGGCAGCCCTCCCCCACCTGGAATGGCTTCATCTCTGACTTGCGCCTCTTCACCGTGGACACCACCTTGGGAATTACGCCAGCGGGGAGCCTCTCCATGGCCGACGTCTACGAGGCCACCGGAAACCAGGACTGGACCTACTACTGGTCTCCGCTGGTGACGCGCAGCATCCTCGCCGACAACGCGGTGTATGCCATCTCCAACGCCGGCATCCGCTCGGCGTTGGTGCCCAACTTGCCGAACTGGCTGGCGACGGTGCAGTTTCCCCCGCTGGTGCCAGCGACGGGCGGCGGCCCGGTGCCGGGCCCCTAGGCAAAAGACGGATGCGGACCAGGCACAGGCCGTGGTGGCTCCTCTGCATTCCCCTGTGGGGCACGGCCTCGTGCGACTCGCAAGTGGCCCCGGACTACCCGGGCCAGCCGCTGGTGTCCTTGACGGGGCAGGTGACAGGCACCTCCACCGTCCCGCTGGGCCAGGTGGAGGTGGCCCTCCTGTGGCAGAAAGGACCACCGCCCAGCACTGGCGACGAGCAGCTCGCCACCAAAGCGGCCGTGCAGGGCGAATTCCCGGCCCAATTTGTCCTCCACCTCTACCATCCGCCGCCCGCGGCGGCGCTGCAGTCGCTGCAGCCGGGGGAGGTGTCCTTCGCCCGGGCCAATGCGGCGGTCCTCTCCGAGGGCGCTGCCCAGGCTGCCCAGATGGCCGCACAACAGCCCGCCGTCTTCGGCGACGTCTCCAGCACCGCCTACGCCCTGGACACGCTGCACTGGTTTCTCTTCCTCGAGGAGGCAGTGCCCGCCGACTCCCTCACCGAGTGGTGGCTGGGCGGGGCGCTGCCCGCCGGGTACCACCTGCTCAACGTGCTGGCCACCAGCCCGGCCTGCCTTCAGCCTGCCCAGGTGGCCAGCTGTGTGGCGCTCCTCGAGGCGCGCGGCGTCCCGGACGTCCCACCCGGCGCCGGAGAAGCCACCGGCTACTGCACGGCCACCTACCGGCTTCAGCCGGCCTCCTTCGCCGAAGGCATCACGCTGCAGATTGGCAGCGCGCTGACGCCCACCGTCGCCGGTTGCCCATGAGGGCCGACGCCGGCGCGGTCGAGCAACTGTACCGGACACACGGCCACCTGGTGCTGCGCCGC
The DNA here is from genome assembly GCA_052147975.1 of Myxococcaceae bacterium. Taxonomy (GTDB): domain Bacteria; phylum Myxococcota; class Myxococcia; order Myxococcales; family Myxococcaceae; genus JADGRA01. The sequence continues at coordinate 73,151 of JBKQJL010000118.1, read as the reverse complement.
GCCCGCACGCTGCTGGGAAGTGACGTCGATGCGCACGAGGCGCTCCAAGACATTTTTGCCGAGCTCTTGCGTACGCCGCTTTCCCTCCGCGCGCCGGGCTCGGTGGTGGCCTGGCTGTACCAGGCCACCACCCACCTCTGCCTCAACCGGCTTCGCAACCGACGCACCGGGCTGCGTCTTCTGGACCGGCACTTCCGGCCGTCGCAAGCCAGTACCGAAGGCCCCCGGGGCGAGTCGCTGGCCGCCGTGCGCCAGCTGCTCGGCCGGCTGCCGGAGCCGCTGGCCGCCGTCGTCGTCTACCACCACCTGGACGGCATGACGCACGAGGAAATCTCCACCGTCCTCGGCTGCTCGCGCCGCCAGGTGGGCTATTTGCTGGAGCGGGCGCACGCCTCACTCCAGTCGGAGGAGCGCAGCGCATGAATGCCTTGCTCGAGGACGCGCGCTGGCAGGCCTGCCTGTCCGCCTACCGGCTCGACCGTTTCAGACTGGGAGAGCTTCCACTGCAGGAGGCAGCCGAGGTGCGCGTGCACCTGTCCGGCTGCGCCCTGTGCCGCGCCGCCGAGGAAGGGCTGGCCGCGTCCCAGAGCGAGTACCTCGCCCTGGCGGCGCCGCTTCGGCGTCCCCCGCGGGCCGGCCGCGCGGTGGCCTGGGGTGTGGGGGCGGTGGCGCTGGCCGCCACCTGCGTCCTGGCACTGCAGCCCGGCGGCATCCGCAGCAAGGGCGCCCCGACGTCGGTGGGGATGTACGTGCAGCACGAGCAGCGGGTGCGCCGAGCTCTGCCGGGCGAGGCGGTGGCGCCCGGGGACGTGGTGCGCTTCGTCTACTCCAGCCGGCAGCCGCGCTACCTGGCCATTCTCAGCCTCGACGGAGCAGGCGTTGCCTCGGTGTACTTCCCGGACGGCCCGGAGACGGTGCGCGTCGAGGCCGCCGAAGAGGCCCCGCTTCCACTGGGCACGCGCCTTGACGGCGTCCTCGGGGAAGAGCGCGTGGTGGCCCTCTTCTGCGAGCAACCCCGGAGGCTCGAGCCGGTGCGGCAAGCGCTCCAGGCCGCTGCGCCCGCGCTGCCCCAGGTGCCGGGCTGCACCCTGGCCACCTTCCACTTCAGCAAGCGGGCTCCGTGAGGCGAAGTCTCGCCGCCGCACTCCTCCTCCTCGCTGCGCCGGCTTCGGCCGAGGTGGAGCGCTTCGCGGTGGTGGTGGGCAACAACCTCGGCGCCGGCGAAGACGCACCGTTGCGCTACGCCGAGTCCGACGCGGCGCGGGTGGCGGCGGTGCTGCGCGAGGTGGGCGATGTGCGCCCGGCAAACCTCGTCCTTCTGCGGGGCGAGGATGCGGACACGGTGCGGCGCACCCTCATTGCCGTCAACGAGCGCGTCCGCGCGGCGGGCGAGCAAACGGTGCTGCTCGTCTTCTACTCCGGGCACGCCGACGCCGAGGCGCTGCACCTCGGCACTTCCCGGCTCGAGCTCTCGGAGCTGGAGCAACTGGTGCGCGGCTCGGCGGCCCGCTTCCGGCTGCTGGTGGTCGACGCCTGCCGCTCCGGCGCCCTCACTCGGGTGAAGGGCGGAACGCCGGTGCCCCCCTTCGACGTGCAGCTGAGCGAGCGTGTCCCGGGCGAGGGGGCGGTGTTTCTCACCTCGAGCTCAGCGTCCGAGGACAGCCAGGAGTCCGACGAGTTGAAGGGCAGCTTTTTTACCCAAGCCCTGGTGTCCGGCCTGTTGGGGGCAGCCGACGCCGACGGCGACGGGAAGGTGACGTTGCGCGAGGCCTACGCCTATGCCTACGCCGCGACGCTGCGGGCCTCCAGCAAGAGCTGGGCAGGCACCCAGCACCCCACCTTCCAGTACGAGTTTCGCGGCCAGGGGGACCTCGTCCTCACCACGCTGCAGGACCCACATGGCACCCGCGGCTGGGTGGTGTTTCCCCCCGGGCGGACGTACCTGCTCTTTCAGGACTCAGCCGAGGGGCCGGTGGTGGGGGAGGTGGCCGCCGGCGACAGCGTGCGGCGGCTGAGCGTGCGGCCGGGCCGCTACTTCGTCCGCGGCCGCGCCCCGGACGTGCTGCTCGAGGGGGTGGTGGAGGTGGCGGCCGGCAGCACCGTCACCATCGACGACTCGAAACTGACGCGGACGGCCTATGCCCGGCTGGTGCGCAAAGGCGAGGGCAGCCGCGACTCGGTGCAGGGCCTGCAGGCGGCCTTCACCGCCAGCACCGCGCTCTCCGACGCCACCACCGCCTGTCTCGGCGTGGTGGCCGGCTACGCCTTCGAGTTTAAGGCCCTCACCCTCATCCCCCGGCTGGCCTACTGCCACTCCGGCTTCAGCAACCAGGACTTGAGCGCGAGCACCAACCAGGTGGATGGCGAAGTCCGGGGGGCCTACGTCTGGGATTTGTCCTGGGTGTCCCTGGAGGTGGGGTTGACGCTGGGCGGGGCTTGGCTGCAGCAAACCTTTCAAACCAATGGCCTGGCCCCGCCGCGCAACAGCTTCGCGCTGCAAATCAGCCCAGACGTGGCGGTGACGCGCGAGCTCGGAGACCAGGCCTACCTCTTCCTCGAGCTCGCGGCTGCCACCTACCTCTACCAAATGCAGGACACCCTCACCGGGCAGTCCCACTTCGGGCCCTCCTTCAGCGGCCGGTTGACGCTGGGCGTGGGCTGGCGCTTTTGAGGCCCCCTTCGCCTCATGGCTTTTCGATGGGGGCGCCGATGAGGTTTCCGTACTCGGTCCAGCTGCCGTCGTAGTTGCGCACCTTCTTGAAGCCCAACAGGTAGCTGAGAACGAACCAGGTGTGGCTGCTGCGCTCTCCAATCCGGCAGTAGGCGATGGTGGCCTTCTTCGGGTCGAGTTTCTTTTGTTCCAGGTAAATGCTGCGCAGCTCGTCCGGGCTCTTGAAGAAGCCCGTCTCGGTGTTGACGGCCGTACTCCAGGGGATGCTCGCCGCCCCGGGCACATGGCCACCGCGCTGCGCCGTCTCGCTCATGCCCGGCGGGGCAATGACTTTGCCGGTGTATTCATCCGGGCTGCGGACGTCGACCAGCGCCTCGGCCTTCGTCTTGCTCGCGCCGAGCACGTCCGGCGCATAGGCCCGCAGCGAGAGGTCCACCTTGGGCACCCGGTAGTCGCTCGGGGTGACCTTGGCCACCTCCGGGGTGAGGGGCGCGCCCGCCGCGTTCAGCCAGGCGGCCCGGCCACCATTGAGCAGGCGGACGTCCTTGTGCCCGTAAATTTTGAAGAGCCAGAAGCCGTAAGCGGCAAACCAGTTGCTGGCATCGCCGTAAATGACGACGGTGTCGGAGTTCTTGATGCCAGCCTTGCGGAGCAACGCTTCGAAGGCCTGCTTGGAGATGATGTCGCGGGTGACTTGGTCCTGCAGCTCGGTGGTCCAGTCGAAGCCCACCGCGCCGGGAATGTGCCCGGCGGCGTACAGCTTGGGGTCGACGTCCACTTCCACAATGCGAACGCCCGGCTTGTCGAGGTTTTGCTTGAGCCAGTCGATGGACACCAGCACTTCGGGATGCGCGTATTCAGCCATGATGGGAATTTCCTTTCCGGAGGGTAGGAAGACAACGGCGTCCCGCCTGGGGTTTCCGAGCAGGACATTCCGCGGGCAGCTGCAGGGACAGTCCGGGCTTCAGGTTCATGACTCCACCGCCAGTTCAGGAAGGTGCTTCAGCATGTTCGAGGTGTATTTGAAGACGTTGTCGCAAAACATGAGGACGCCGCAGTCCACTTTTGCCCGCTCCGCCACCTGCCGGGCCCCTTCGAAAATGAGGCCCGAGCTGGGACCGGCCAGCAGCCCCTCGCCCCGGGCCAGGTCCCGGGCCCCGCGGTAGGCCAGCTCGAAGTCGACTTCCAAAATCTCGTCGATGAGGGCCGGGTCAAAGAGTTTGCTCACCTCGAGCTCGGACACGTTGCGCAGGCCCGGCACGTCGTGGCCGGGCGAGGGCTGGACGGCAATCACCTTCACGCCCGGCTTCTTCGCCTTGAGGAAGGTGGCCAGGCCGGTCACCGTGCCGCACGTCCCTAGGCTGGTGAAGACGTGGCTGACGCGGCCGCCCGTCTGGCGCCAGATTTCCGGCCCGGTGGTGCGGATGTGCGCCTCGACGTTGTGGCGGTTTTCGTACTGGTTGGGCATGACGTACTTCTGCGCTTGTGCCTTGGCGTAGGTTTTCGCCAGGCCAATGGTGCCGTCCTCGCTGCCAGGCAACGGGCACAGCGCGTCCTGCACCACGTCGACGTCGGCCCCCAAAACCCGCAGCAGCACCTTCTTCTCCTCCGGCACCTTGGAGGGCACCACCGCCCGCATGGGGTAGCCCCGCACCGAGGCCAGGGCCGCCAGGCTGATGCCGGTATTCCCGGAGGTGGGCTCCACCACCCCGCGCCCGGGGTGAGACGCGCCGAGCTCCGAGCGCTGCTCGAGGTCCCGCACCATTTCCCAGGCTGCTCGGTCCTTCACCGAGCCGAAGGGGTTGAGCCACTCCAGCTTCGCCCAGAGCTCCGAGCCATTCTTCGGCGCCAGCCGGTGCAGGCGCACCAGGGGCGAGGGGTTCTCCTCGTTGGGAAGCATCTCGGTGATGTCGTCGTAGACGCGTGCGGAGTGGTCCATGGAGTCTCTGGCAGGTTTTTTGAGGAGGCACCGCGGCCGTCACACCATGAGGCGCGGAGTCCGACGGCGAGGGCGTGCCCTTTTCAGGACAACAAGATGCGCAAGAGCGCCGAACGGTTCAGTAGGCCCGACAACAGCGACGACACGCACCCGCTGCGGCTGGCCGGCCGCCGAGCGGCAACCACCGGAAGCTTTCGAAGGAAGGACGCACGGTGCACAGGCAGTTTAGCGCCCTCCTCGCCCGGGCGCACAAGGGGTACCCCAAGGTGGCACTGGCACCCCTTTCCCCCAACAGAGCGCTTGCCCCCGGAAGGGCAAACCCGGACAGTGTCACCCCACGTCTTCTGGGCGTTTGCAGGAGGGAGCTCGATGCGCCACCTCACAGCCGTCGTCCTCGCCTCGTTGCTCGGTGCAGGCCCGGCCGCAGCCGACGTCCTCGGGGACTGGACGGACATCGCCTTTGCCACCGCCGCCAAGGCTCAGCAGCCGGCGTATGTCCAAAGCCGGACGTTGGCCATGGTGCATGTGGCCATGTTTGAAACCCTCAACGCCGTCGACGCCCGCTACACCCCGTACAAAGTGAAGGCCGTGCCGAGCCTCGGTACCTCCGCCGAGGCGGCCGCAGCGGTGGCCGCCCACGACGTGCTGGTGGCGCTCTTCCCCGCCCAGGCAACGCCTCTGGACGCCTCGCTGGACATCTCCCTGGTGCGGGTGACGGACCCCGGGGTTCGCGCAAGCAGCCTGGCGCTGGGGCAGCGGGTGGCTGCGGCGCTGCTGGCCTTGAGGGCCTCCGACGGCTCGGACGCGCCCAACACCTGGCGGCCGGTGACGGCTCCCGGCGTGTACATCCCCACCACCCTGCCCATCGGCTCGAGCTGGGGAAAAGTGACGCCCTGGGTGCTCGAGAAGCCGGACCAGCTTCATCCCGGGCCGCCGCCGCCGCTCGACGGCGCCGCGTGGGCCAAGGACTACAACGAGGTGAAGACGCTGGGGGCCAAGGCAAGCCCGACGCGCAGCGCCGCCCAGACGGAAACGGCCCTCTTCTGGGCAGTCGCCTCACCGCCGCTTTTCACCCAAGCGGTGCGCTCGGCGATGGACGTCCCTGGCCGCTCGCTGGTGCAGAACGCCCGCTTGCTGGCCCTCACCTCCATGGTGCAGGCGGACGCCTTCATCTCTGTCTTCGAGGCGAAGTACGCCTACAACTTCTGGCGCCCCCTCACCGCCATTCGCGATGGGGACCTCGACCAGAATGAGGCCACCGCGCCGGACCGCGGCTGGGAGCCGCTGGTGGAGACGCCGCTGCACCCCGAGTACCCCAGTGCGCATTGCATTGGCGCAGGCGCGGTGGCCGCCGTGCTGGAGAAGGAATTCGGGGCGCAGCTGCGCACCTTCCAGCTGAGAAGCCCGGGAGCGCCCAAGGTGGTCCATTCCTTCAGCCGTCTCGCGGACTTCCTCGAGGAGGTGTCCAACGCGCGGGTGTGGGAAGGCATCCACTACCGGAACTCGACGGTGGTGGGGGTCGCCATGGGACGCAAGCTCGGTGCCTACGCTTGGGACAAGGTGCTGCGCCCGTTGAAATGACGCTGCTGCGCTGAGGCATGGGCGCGTTAGAAGGGCCAGTGCGTGGCTTTCCCCCTCGTCGATGCGCACACCCATTTGTTTCCGGAACGGCTCGCCGCCGCCATCCGCGCCTTCTTCGTCCAATTCATCTCCCGCGAAGCCTTTCACTACCCGCACGCCTGGCGTGACGGCCGTCGAGTCCTCGAGGCTGCCGGCATCTCCCGCTGCTGGAATCTGCCCTACGTCCGGCAGCCCAACGGCGCCGCTGCCCTCAACCGGTGGATGGCCGAGACCTTCGCCGGCGATGCCTTTGTGGAGCCCGGCGCAACGGTGCACCCAGGCGACGACGTCCGCGCTGTCGTGCACGAGGCGCTGGACGTGCTGGGCCTTCGCCTCTTTAAGTTACATTGCTCGGTGGGGGACTACGCCCTCACCGACGAGCGGCTCGACCCGCTGTGGCGCCGTCTCTCGGACCGTGGAACCCCAGTGGTGGTGCACCTCGGCCACTCGGTGGCGGGCAACACCGAAGCCAGCGAGCTCCAGCAGTTGGAGGCCGTGGCCGAGCGCTGGCCCGAGGCGCGCATCATCCTCGCGCACTGTGCGGCGCCCGCCGTGGACGAGGCCCTCGCGCTGCTCCGCCGCTACCCCAACCTTCACGCCGACCTCACGCCGGTCGTCTTCCATTTGGCCCCGGTGAAGCCGGGAAGCCTCGCCGGGCTCGAGGAGCGCATCCTGTTCGGCTCGGACATGCCCAACGTGGTGGTGAAGGTGGAGGAGACACTGGCCGCCATCCGGGCGCTGGGGCTCAGCGCCGCGGACGAAGCACTGGTCCTCGGCGGAAACGCCGAGCGGCTCTTGCCTCGCCGCCTCCCCGGGCTGTGAGTCCAGCGACTGGCAGCGAAAAGCTCTGGTGTTGGCTTCCTGGCAAACGCTTGGCGGGGATAAGACGACTCACTCGCAGCACGTGACTTAGACGTTGAGTTATTTCGCACGTTTTGTAGAACGCCGGCCCGCGGCAACCCCGGCGTGGGGGGCCAGCTCTCCCCCTTTCGTGCAGGCCCTGAACGATGCCCCTCTTCCCTCGCTGGACGAATACGGTCTCCCGGCTGAGCGTGATTCTTCTGCTCGCGGTGCCGGCGGTGGCCATCGGGGGCCTCCTGATTCTCGTCCGTTCGCCCTATGGGACGAAGGTGCACCGCGAGGTGGTGCAGCCCATCCAGTTCGACCACCGACACCACGTCGGCGACGAGGGCATCGACTGCCGCTACTGCCACTACACGGTGGAGAAGTCCCCCAATGCCGGCATCCCCTCCACCCAGGTGTGCATGAGCTGCCATGCCCAGGTGTGGAACAAGAGCCCGCTGTTGGGGCTGGTGCGCGAGTACTACTTCAAGGACCGCCCCATCCCCTGGAACAGCGTCCACAACCTGCCGGACTTCGTCTACTTCAACCACTCCATCCACGTGAACAAGGGCGTCGGCTGCGCCAGCTGCCACGGCCGGGTTGACCAGATGGCCCAAGTGGAACAGGTCTCGCCTCTCACCATGTCCTGGTGCCTGGACTGTCACCGAGCGCCGGAGAAAAACCTCCGGCCGGTGGAGTACATGACCAGCATGACGTGGGCGCCGGACCCGGGCGTCGATGGCCAGAAGCTCGGGTCGGATTTGGCCAAGCTGTACAACGTCCACACGCGAACCTCGTGCGACACATGCCACCGATGAAATTCGCTCTGCCTGTCCTCGCCGACTCCGGGAGCGCCAGTGCCTCGGAGGTGTTGGCGCCCGAGGCCCCGCTCGACGAGGCGCAATTCGCGCCCCAACGCACCCCGGGCGAGCATGGCTACGGCCGGACGTACTGGCGCAGCCTGGAGGAGGCCAGCGGCGGTCCCAAGCCCGTCGACCGCGAATTCTCGGAGGGGCAGCTCGACGTCCCGACGGGCTTTCAGCGCCGCGACTTTCTTCAGCTGATGGGCGCCTCGGTGGCACTGGCCGGGCTGAGCGCCTGCACCGAGAAGCCGGTGGAGCGCATTCTGGCCTACACCCGCACTCCGGACGGCCTGGCCCCAGGCAACCCGCTGCACTACGCCACCGCCACCGCCCGGGACGGCATCGGGACGGGCCTGTTGGTCACCTCCTGGGAGGGCCGGCCGACGAAAGTGGAAGGCAACCCCTCCCACCCGGGCAGCAAAGGCACCACCGGCCCGGCGGAGCAGGCCCTGCTGCTCGGCCTCTATGACCCAGCGAGGGCCCGTGTCCTGAAGGAACGGGGCGCCGGGCGGAGCTGGCACAGCTTTCGCGAGTCGATGGACCAGCGAGCCAGCGCCTGGAAGCCGAGCGGCGGCACCCCCTTGCACTTCCTGGTGGAGCCTTCCAGCTCACCGACGGTGCTCGCGCTTCGACAAGAAATCCGGGCCCGCTTCCCCAAAGCGCGGATTCACGCCTACGCCAGCGCCCCCCGAGACAATGTCTACGAGGGGACGCGGTGGGCCTTCGGCGCCGCGCTCGAGCCGCACCTCGACGTCGAGCGAGCCGACGTCATCCTCTCCCTCGACGCGGACTTCCTCGAGGCCAGAAGCGAAAACCTGGCCGCCACCCGCGGGTTTGCCGCCCGTCGCGACGCCAAGGCCCCGGGAGGAATGAATCGGCTGTACGTCGTCGAGCCTCGGCTCAGCATCACCGGGGGGATGGCCGACCACCGGCTGCGCGCCCGCAGCTCTGACATCGAAGGCATCGCGGTGGCCGTGTTGGCACAGCTTGGAAAGACGGTGCCGGCGCTTTCGTCCTTCGCCTCGGTGTCCGGGCCGGCCCTGTCCAAGGACACGGCGCGCTTTGTCACGGCCGTCGCCAAAGACTTGGCCAGCAAGGCCGGGCACTCCCTGGTGGTGGCCGGCGAGCGGCAGACGCCGCTCACCCACGCCGTGGCGCACGCCATCAACGCCGCGTTGGGCAACGTCGGGACGACGGTGCGCTTCACCGAGCCGGTGGTGGACACGGTCAGCGGTCCTGCCTCCTGGCAGCCTCTCCTCGAGGAGCTACGGGCCGGCCGGGTGGACACGCTGGTCATCACCGCCAACAACCCGGTGAGCACGCTGCCGGGCGACGCCGGACTCGCGGCGCTGCTGAAGAAGGTCCCCAACGTCGTCTACTGGGGGCTTTACGAGGACGAGACGGGCCAGCTGGCCAACTGGTTCATTCCCGCGGCGCACCCCTTCGAGAGCTGGGGCGACGTGCGCGCCCTGGACGGGACGGCCAGCATCGTCCAGCCCCTCATCTCGCCGCTGTATGCCGGGCTGACGGAGATAGAGGTGCTGGAGGCCTTTGTCGACCGAGTCGAGCAGAAGCCCTACGAGGCCGTCCGCGCCACCTGGAAGGCCAAGGGACTGAGTGCGGACTTCGAGACAGCCTGGGAGAGCTGGCTCTCGGCCGGCGTGGTGCCGCAAACGCAAACCCCCTTCGCCTCACCGGTGCTGCGGGTGGAGTCGGTGGCCCAGCTGGCGGCGGCCGCCCAGCCGGCGCCAGCCGGCCTCGAGCTCAACTTCGTCGCGGACTACAAAGTCTTCGACGGGCGCTGGGCGCAAAACGCGTGGCTGCAGGAGCTGCCGGACCCGGTGACGAAGGTGGTGTGGGACAACGTCGCGCTGCTCAGCGAGGCCACCGCCGCCAGGCTGGGCGTCAAAGCGTACGACCCCATTACTCGGAAATTCGACCTCGTCACCCTCACCGTCGATGGCCGTTCGGTGGAAGCCCCGGCCCTGGTTCAGCCCGGCTGCGCCGACGACACGGTGACGGTGCAGCTCGGCTACGGGAAACAAGTGGTGGAGCTCTACTTCGAGGCCGACGTGCCGCGGGTGGTGGGCTTCGACGCTGGCCGCATCCGCACCAGCGGAGCGCCATGGTTTCGCAGCGGTGTGCAGCTGGCCGCCACCGGCCGCACCTACACCGTCGTCACGACGCAGACGCAGCCCACCGCGGCGGACCGACCGGTGGCGCTGATGCAGACGTTGGAGGAGTTCCAGAAGGAACCGGAGGCGGTCGACTTCCGACGCCCCCAGGGCAAGTTGAAGGGGGTGCCCCTGCCCACCGTGCAGAAGCCGGTCGACTACTCGCAGCAGCAGTACAAGTGGGGGATGAGCGTCGACATGAGTCGCTGCACCGGGTGCAGCGCCTGCGTCGTCGCTTGCCAGGCCGAGAACAACATCCCGGTGGTGGGCAAGGAGCAGGCTGGGAAGGGGCGGGTGATGCAGTGGATGCGTCTGGACCGCTACTACTCCGGGACTGCCGAGGAGCCGGAGGTGGTGAACCAGCCGATGCTGTGCCAGCACTGCGAGGCCGCACCGTGCGAGTACGTCTGCCCGGTGAATGCCACGGTGCACTCGGACGAAGGCCTCAACGACATGGTCTACAACCGGTGCATCGGCACTCGGTATTGCTCCAACAACTGCCCCTACAAAGTCCGCCGCTTCAACTACCTGCACTGGACCGCGGACCGAAGCCAGGTCGAGCGGATGATTTACAACCCAGACGTCACCGTCCGGGCGCGCGGGGTGATGGAGAAATGCACCTATTGCGTGCAGCGCATCGAGCGCGCCCGGATTGTCTCGCGTCTGGAGAACCGCACCATCCGCGACTCCGAGCTGGTGACTGCCTGTCAGCAGGCCTGTCCCAGCAATGCCATTGTCTTCGGGAGCCTGAATGACCCGAAGTCGCACGTCAGCCAGCTCCATGCCGACGAGCGCCGCTTTGACGTGCTGTACGAGCTCAACACCCGGCCCCGCACGGCCTACCTGACGAAACTCAAGAACCCGAATCCGGAGCTCGCCTGATGGCCGCCGACCTCGCCGCCGCACGGGCGCTCGACGGAGCGCCCCTCCTGCTCGGCAAGAACGACAACACCAGTCTCACCAAGACGTTGCTGGGACCGGTGTGGGCCCGGCCCGACCGCGGCTGGCTCTTGTCATTCCTCTTGGCCCTGTCCGGCACCGGCGCACTGGGGTTGGCCATCGTGGTCACCCTGGCGCGCGGCATCGGCACCTGGGGCAACAACATGCCGGTGGCCTGGGGCTTCGGCATCATCAACTTCGTCTGGTGGATTGGCATCGGACATGCCGGGACCCTCATCTCGGCTATCCTTTTCCTCTTTCAGCAGCAGTGGCGGACGGCCATCAACCGGTTCGCCGAGGCGATGACCATCTTCGCGGTGCTGTGCGCGGGCCTCTTTCCCGCGCTGCACACCGGTCGGCCGTGGTTCGCCTACTTCATGTTTCCCTACCCGAGCGACCTGCAGATGTGGCCGCAGTTCAAGAGCCCTCTGGTGTGGGACGTCTTCGCGGTCTCGACCTACCTGACGGTGTCGGTGCTGTTCTGGTTCGTGGGGCTCATCCCCGACTTGGCGGCCCTCCGAGACGCCTCCTCCCACCCCATCCAGCGCAAGGTGTACGGGCTCTTCGCGCTCGGCTGGCGCGGCTCAGGCCGCCACTGGCACAACTACAAGGTCGCCTACCTTTTGTTGGCAGGCCTCTCCACTCCCTTGGTGGTGAGCGTCCACACCATCGTCTCCTTCGACTTCGCCGTGTCGTTGCTCCCTGGCTGGCACACCACCATTTTCCCGCCCTATTTCGTCGCCGGCGCCATCTTCTCCGGCTTCGCCATGGTGATGACCTGGCTGGTCCCGGCCCGGCATTTCCTCGGGCTCAAGCATGTCGTCACCATGCGGCACCTGGAGGCGATGAACAAACTCATCCTGGTCACCGGGATGGTCGTCTCCTACGGCTACCTGATGGAGCACTTCATCGCCTGGTACTCGGGCAACCCGGACGAATGGTTCGTCTTCTACAACCGCGCCACGGGACCCTACCGGACCATCTATTGGCTGATGATTTTCTGCAACGTGTGCGTCCCGCACATTTTCTGGTTCACGTTCTGCCGGACCAACGTCGCGGTGATGTGGGTGGCCTCCATCTTGGTCAACATCGGCATGTGGTGCGAGCGCTTCGTCATCATCATCACTTCTCTGCACCGCGACTTCCTTCCCGCCAGTTGGGGGATATACGCACCGACCTGGGTGGACATCACCCTGCTGGCCGGCACCATCGGCTTTTTCAGCACCTGCTTCCTGCTCTTCTTGAAATACCTTCCGGCCATCGCGGTGAGCGAGGTGAAGGAGCTCAATGACGAGCTTCAGCACACGGTCGCCCCGGTGCAGGTGGTGACCGCGCCATGAGCACCAGCGCACCACAAGGACGCACCTATGTCCTCGGCCTCTTCCCGACTGGGGCAGCGTTGGTCAAGGCCTGCCACCAGGTGCGACAAAAGGGCTTCTCGGACGTCGACACCCACTCGCCCTACCCTTTGCCGGGCGGCGACGAGGCCCTCGGGCTGAAGCGCTCGGTGGTGCCCAAAGTGGCGCTGGCCGGAGCGCTCACCGGAATGTTCGGTGGGATGGGGATGATGGCGTGGATGAACGGCATCGACTGGCCCATCAACGTGGGTGGCCGGCCCCCGTTCAGCCCGTTGGCCTACATCCCCATCACCTTCGAGACGACGGTGCTGCTGAGCGCCCTGTCCATCTTCTTCGGTTTGCTCATCATGATGCGGCTGCCCCAGCCGTACCACGCCGTCTTCGAGCTCGAGGCCTTTCGCAGCGCGGTCACCGACGGGTTCTGGCTGAGCGTGGCCCAGGCGCCCGGCAGCGACGGCAAGGAGGCGGTACGCGAGCTCGAGTCCGTGGGCGCGACCCAGGTGAGCGTGGTGAAGGAGTCCCTGGAATGAAGGCCTTCCTGCCCCTGGTGGCGGCGGCGTTCACCCTGAGCGGGTGCACCTGCGGCGACGTGAGCTCCAGCCAGATCCTCCAGCGGATGGAGGTCCAGGAGAAGTACCTGCCGTACGCGGCCAATGACTTGTTTGCCGATGGCCGTTCGATGCGCACGCCGCCCGCCGGGACGGTGCCCCGCGAGCGCTGGGTGGGGCATCCGGCCATCACCACCGGCGAGCTCAACGGCGTGTCGGTGGCCGAGGTCCCGGTTCCCATCACCGCCGAGCTGTTGCGTCGCGGGCGGCACCGCTATGAGATTGTCTGCGCGAACTGCCATGGACTGTTGGGCAACGGCGACAGCATGGTGGCCGACAACATGGCCACCCGGCTCCCGCCCTCGTTGGTCGCATTGACGGATAAGCCGGCGGGCTTCTTCTACAAGGCCATTACCCAAGGCTACGGACTGATGCCCAACTTCGCGGGCGAGATTCCCTTGGACGAGCGGTGGGCGGTGGTGGCGTACGTCAAAGCGCTGCAGCTGAGCCAGAACACCCCCATCCAGGCGCTGCCGGAAGATGTCCAGCGCCGGCTCCGGGAGGGCCAGACATGGACCCAGTAGCAGGCCACGCTCCGGAGGCGCTCAGCATCACCCAGCGGCGAGTCCTGGGCAGCTCGCCCGCGCTTGGTTGGAGCCTGGGCCTGGGCATCACCGGGCTGCTGGCCACCGCCGTCTTCTATTTCGTGGGCGGGGCGCAGCAGCACGGCACGGTGCTGGCCGGCTACCTGGTGGCGTTTTGCTACTGGGTCGGCATCGCCGTGACGGCCACCATCTGGAACGCGATTTTTCACGCCGCCGCTGCGAAGTGGATGGTGGTGCTCCGGCGCGTGCTGGAGGGCATTGGTGCCTCGCTGCCCGTCTTCATCCCGCTGTTCCTCCCCATTCTCCTCGGCCTGGCCACCGTCTTCCCCTGGGTGAGGCCGTCCAGGGCGATGAGCGCCGAGCAGCTGGAGCTGTTGAGCCACAAGGCGCCCGAGCTCAACGTGCCGTTCTTCCTCGTCCGCGCCGTCATCTATTTCGCGGTGTGGTGGTTCGTCTCGGACCGACTGCGGCGCTGGTCTTTGAAGCAAGACGAGGTGGGAGGCGTTGAGCTCACCCGTCACATGCGCCGGCTGGGGGCGGGGTCCCTGCCCTTTCTCGGGCTGACCATCACCTTCGCCGCCTTCGACTGGCTCATGTCGGTGGACCCCTTCTGGATTTCCACCATCTTCGGCGTCTACTACTTCGCCGGCAGCTTCCTGTCCGCGATGTGCCTGGTGGCCATTCTCATTGCGCTCAACCAGGGCAACGCCACTGGACTGGGGGGCGCCGTGACGCGGTACCACCTGTACAACGTCGGCAAGCTGATGCTCGCCTTCACCGCATTTTGGACGTACTGCGCCTTTAGCCAGTTCATGCTCATCTGGATTGCCAACATTCCGGAGGAGTCGGCTTGGTACGTCGTCCGGATGAAGGGCGGCTGGGCCAACGTCGGCATTTTCCTCATCGTCGCGAATTTCTTCATCCCCTTCTTCACGCTGCTCTCCCGCGAGTTGAAGTTCCGGCCGCGCGCGTTGGCGGTGGTGGCCGTCTGGTTGATGGCGGTGCATTACGTCGACATCTACTGGCTCATCATGCCGGCCCTCTTCCCGAGCGGCGCACAGCCGCACCTCGCCCACCTGGCCGCGCTGGTGGGCGTGGGCGGCATTGCGGTGGCCACCGCCCTGTGGCGAGCCCAGGGGCATTTCGCCATCCCGGTCAAGGACCCGAATTTGTCGTACTCGTTGAGGTACACCCAAGCATGAGCGCTTCGGCACACACGGCTCCGTCGGGCCAGAAGCCCGGGGACCTCGAGGACAAGAACCTCCCCTACCGGAAAATTGTCGGGGTGGGCATTGCCTCGGTGGTGGTCTTCGCGCTGGGGATTTTTTGGTCGACCGCCCTGTTGAACGGTGCTGCCAAGGAAATGCAGCCGGTCGGCCCGGCGCCGCTGCCCTCGGGCGTCAACCAGTACGAGGTGGGCATCGTTAACCAGCGGATGTTCAGCCTCGACCAGCGCGCGGCGCAGAAGCGACTTCAGCAGATGAATCGTCTCAACAGCTACGGCTGGCTCGACCGACAGACGGGCGTAGTCCACGTCCCCATCGACGTCGCCATGGACATGCTGGTCCAGGAGCAGAAGAAGTGAAACGCCTGGCGGCGCTCGCGCTGGTCCTGGCGACCGGGGCCTGGGCGCAATACCCGGGCGACCGGCAGGCGCATGGCGCTGCGCGCAGCACTGCTCCGGCGGCGGTGAAGGGGGTCGACGTCCTCGAGCGGCTCGGGGACCCGGTTCCCGAGCAAGCGCGCTTTGTCGACTCGGAGGGCCGCCCGTTTCAGCTGGCCGACGTGCTTCACCAGGGCAAGCCGGTGGTGCTCACCCTGGTGTACTACCGTTGTCCAGCCCTCTGCAGCCTGGTGCTCTCCGGACTCACTCGCTCACTGCGCAACCTCGACCTGGCGCTCGGACAGGACTACCGGGCGGTGACCATCAGCATTGACCCGACCGAGACGTCGGCGCAGGCGGCGGAGAGCAAGCGCGGGCACCTTCAGGCGCTCGGTGCCGACCCCCTCAGCCCGAACTGGACGTTTGCCACCGGCAACGACGCGGACATTCACGCCCTGGCCGGGGCGCTGGGCTTCCAGTACAGCTATGACGCGCCGAGCCAGCAGTACGCCCACGCGGCCGCCATCTTCGTGCTCTCCCCCGACGGAAAAATCTCCCGCTACCTCTACGGCATCGACTTCCCCACCCGCGACCTCAAAATGGCCCTGGTCGAGGCAGGCAAGGGCAAGGTGGGCACGGCGCTCGACCGGGTGCTGCTCACCTGTTTCAAATACGACGCCACCTCTCGGCGCTTCGAACCCTATGTGCTGGGCTTCATCCGCATCGGCGCCTTGCTGGTCTTCGCCGCTCTGGCGACGCTTCTCACCATCCTCTGGACCCACGAAATGAAGATGAAGAAGCGAGGCGTTCGGGCATGAATTCGGACCTCCTGAACAATGACCTGCTCCGGCGCATGCTGTGGCTGCCGGAGCAAGCCTCGACTTTCGCCGTCAGCGTCGACCGGCTCCACGAATTCGTCATCATCACCACCATGGTGATGAGCGCGCTGGTCGGCGCCCTCACCATTTACTTCTTCTTCCGCTACCGGCGGCGCAGCGAGAACCAGACCACCGTCGCCGTCCATCCGACGGTGGGCTTCGAAGTGGCGGCGGTGAGTATCCCGCTGGTCGTCTTCTTGGTGTGGTTCGTCATCGGCTTCGGCGACTACGCCAAGCTGGCCAACCCGCCGCCCGACGCAATGGACGTGTACGTCATGGGGAAGCAGTGGATGTGGAAGTTCGCCTACCCGGACGGACCCAACTCGGTGGGTGTGCTGCACGTCCCCGCCAACCGTCCGGTGCGCCTGCTGTTGACCTCGCGCGATGTCATCCACTCCTTCTTCATTCCCGCCTTTCGCCTCAAGCAGGACGTGCTGCCCAACCGCTACACCGAGACCTGGTTCCAAGCCACCAAGCCCGGGCGGTACCAAGTGCTTTGCGCGGAGTATTGCGGCACCCAGCACAGCAAGATGTGGGCGACGGTCATCGTGCTGGCGCCGGAGGCGTTCGACGCTTGGCTCAAGGAGCAGCAGCGCGGGCTGGTGGCTCGCGCCGACATTCTCGCCGACCCGGACATGGTGAGCATCCAGGGCAATTTGGTCGAACAGGGCAAGCGGGTGGCGATGGACCAGGGGTGCTTGCGCTGCCACAGCATCAACAGCGCGGTGAACGACACCGAGCGCCACATCGGCCCTACCTGGGTGGACCTCTACCAGCGGCCGACCAAGCTCACCACCGGCGACACCATTCTCGCCGACGAGGCCTACCTGACCGAGTCGATGATGGACCCCAACGCCAAAATCGTCGCCGGCTACCAACCCCTCATGCCCAGCTACCAGGGCAAGCTGAGCGGCCCGGATGCTGCCGCAGTGGTGGAGTACATCAAGAGCTTGCGCTCGGACAGCTCCGAGCTCCAGCCTGTAAAAGGACCGGTCTATGAGCAGCTCCGCCAGTAGCGCCGCGGCAGAAGGGCCGGCGGTGTTTCCCGCGCACCACTACCTGAACAACGGGACGACGGCTCGCTCCTGGCTGCTCACGCTGGACCACAAGCGCATCGCGCTTCTGTACCTGTCGGTGGTGCTGGTGTCGTTTCTCCTCGGCGGCATCTTCGCCATGGTCATTCGGCTGGAGTTGCTCACCCCGGGCCCAACCATCATCGAGGCGCTCACCTACAACCGGATGTTCACCCTTCACGGGGTGGTGATGATTTTTCTCTTCATGATTCCGGCCATCCCGGCGGTCTTCGGCAACTTCTTCTTGCCCATCATGATTGGCGCCAAGGACGTCGCCTTCCCGCGCTGGAATCTCGTGTCCTTCTACCTGTACTTCTGCGGAGCCATCCTCGCGGTGTGGGGAATGGTCAACGGCGGCACGGACACCGGCTGGACGTTTTACACGCCCTACTCCACCACCACCGCCCAGGGCGTGCTACCGGTGCTGGCCGGCGTCTTCGTCATCGGCTTCAGCTCCATCCTCACCGGGCTGAATTTCATCGTCACCATTCACACCCTGCGGGCACCCGGCATCACCTGGTTCAAGCTGCCGCTCTTCATCTGGGCGCTCTACGGGACGGCCATCATCCAGGTGCTGGCCACCCCGGTCATCGGGCTGGTGGCGTTGCTGGTCGAAGCGGAGAGCGCCTTCGGGTTCGGCTTCTTCGACCCGGCGCGCGGCGGGGACCCGGTGCTCTTCCAGCACCTCTTTTGGTTCTACAGCCACCCGGCCGTCTACATCATGGTGCTTCCGGCGATGGGCGTCATCTCGGAGACCATCAGCGCCTACAGCCGCAAAAATATTTTTGGCTATTCGATGATTGCCGCCAGCTCATTGGGCATCGCCTTCGTCGGCTTTTTCGCCTGGGGCCACCACCTCTTCACCTCGGGCCAGAGCGCCTTCGACGCCGGGGCGTTCTCGGTCATCTCGATGCTGGTGGGCGTCTTCACCGCGATTAAAGTCTTCAACTGGGTGGGGACGCTGTACAAGGGCGCCATCTCCTTCACCGCACCCTTCGCCTACATCTGCGGGTTTCTCTTCTTCCTGGTGTTTGGCGGGATGACCGGTATCGCCCTGGCCACGGTGTCCCTCGACATCCACTGGCAGGACACCTACTTCGTCGTCGCCCATTTCCACTTCATCATGGTGGGGGCGGTCATCATGGGCTTCCTTGCCGGGCTCCACTATTGGTTCCCCAAAATGTTTGGGCGCACCTACCACGAGGGCTGGGCGCTGGTGGCCGCGGCCCTCATTGTCCTCGGCTTCAACGCCACCTTCATTCCGCAATTCCTACTGGGCAACGCAGGCATGCCGCGCCGGTACTACGAGTACCCGGAGCGCTTCCAGGCGCTCAACGTGGCCTCCACCGCCGGCTCCTCGCTGCTTGCCTTCGGCTTCATCATCGTCGCGATTTACCTCACCTTCGCCCTCCTCTACGGCCCGGTGGCCGGGCCCAACCCCTGGGGAAGCCGAGGCTACGAGTGGATGACCCCCTCGCCTCCACCCACCGAGAACTTCGACGTGACGCCCAGCTACGAGCATCCGCCCCACGACTACACCGAGGACGCGGTCAATTCGCCCGACTTCGCCCATGCGAGGACGACGTAAATGGAAGCAACTCCCGCTCGGGCCATGACGGCGGAGGGCTTTCTTGCCCCCCCACCCACGCCCCACCACTACGAGGGCAATCCAGCGGCGCATCAGCATGCGGTGCGCTTCGGGATGTGGCTCTTCCTGGCCACTGAAATCCTGCTCTTCGCTGGCCTCTTCGTCGGCTACGCCACCTTCCGCACCGACTTCCCGGAGGCGTTCGACCAGGCGGCGCGGCACCTCAGCATCTTTCTGGGCACCACCAACACGCTGCTGTTGCTCACCAGCTCGCTGACGGTGGCGCTGGCACACCACAACGCCGAGCACGGAAAGAACCGCAACGCCTTCTGGTTGCTGTTGTGCTCCATCGCCATGGGCGGCGGGTTTCTCTGCATCAAGGCCGTCGAGTACACCGAGAAATTCCGCGAAGGCGCCCTGCCCGGGCGGTTCTTCACCTTCAAGGAAATTACCGCCCCCGGGGGCCCGATGTTTTACGTGGTGTACTTCTTCACCACCGGTCTCCACGCGCTCCACGTCATCGTCGGCATGAGTCTGCTCACCTGGGTCGCCATCCGTTGCTGGCGCAAGGAGTTTTCGCCGACGCACTATGCCCCGGTGGAAAACGCCGGTCTCTACTGGCACCTCGTGGACTTGGTGTGGATTTTCCTCTACCCGCTGCTCTACCTGGTCTGACCATGGCCACCTCACACGCCACCGGCGCCGCTCCGGCGCACAGCCATCCCACCGCACACCGTCCGTCGGCCGCGCGCTACTTCGTGGTGTGGATTGCGCTCTTGACGCTCACCATCACCACCTTCGGCGTCTCGCGGATTCCGATGAGCAGCCACCTGCACCTGGGTGCGGCCATCTTCATCGCCTGCGTCAAGGTCTTCCTGGTGGCCTGCTTCTTCATGCACCTGTGGGGCTCGGAGGGGACCAACAAGCTCGTCTTTGGCGTCTCCTTCTTCTTCGTCGCGACGCTCCTCTTCTTCGTGCTGGCCGACGTCTCCACCCGCTTCACCCTCACCAATTCGCGTATCCGTCCGCTGCCGCAAATCGACCAAAGCATTCTCCAACAGCAGCGCCCCCACGCCCCCGAAGCGCCGGCGCAGTAGGTTTCCACCCTCCCCGGCTGGCCCGGGCGCCCCCGTTCGTGCTTGGGGTTGACCTCGGACGGCGAACCGGCTGACGCTCGCCCTGGTGAAGAACCGACTTCCCGACTTCCTCTTGCTCGCCAGCCTGACGCTGGCCTGCGCCTCCGCGCCGAAGCCTGCCCCGCAGGGTTCGGGCCCCGTCTTCATCGAGAACGACTACCCGGCCGCGGTGGCCGAGGCGCGGGACAGTGGCAAGCTTCTCTTCATCGACTTCTGGGCACCCTGGTGCCACAGCTGCGTGAGCATGCGGGCCTACGTCTTCCCGGACGCGTCCTTGGCCCAGCTGCAGAGCCGCTTCGTCTGGCTGGCGGTGGACACCGAGAACCCAGTCAACAGCAGTGTGCTTCAACGCTTCCCGGTGGACGTCTGGCCGACGCTGCTGGTGGTGGACGCTGCCACCGGGGCTCCTTTGCGCCGGTGGCTGGGAAGCGTCACCGCGAGCGAGCTGGTGGCCCGGCTGAAGTCCGTGGACCAGGCCCAGCACGACGGGGGGGACGTCGCCCAGCGCTCGATGGCCGACGGAGCAGCGCTGGTGGCCGCTGGCAAGCGGGCCGAGGCGGCGGTGGCGTACCGGGCGGCGGTCTCCGCCTCGGCGGCCGGGACGGCGGAGCATGCCCAGGCCGTGGAGCTGCTCGTGCTTCAACTCTCTCTCACCCGTCAGTCGGCGGAGTGTAGCCGGACGGCCCGGGCCGAGCTCGGCTCCATTCCACCGGGGACGTCGTTGGCCACCGTGGCCGGGACGGGGCTCGACTGTGCCCTTCGCCTTCCCGAGTCGGACCAGGAGCGCCTGGCCGACGCCCCGGTGTTGGAGGCAAAGGTGATGGAACTCACCCGAGACACCCGAGTCCCCATGCTGGCCGACGACAGGAGCGGCCTCTTCGAGACTCTGGTCGAGGCGCGGCGCGAGCGAGGTGATGCGGCCGGCGCGCTGGCTGCCGCTGCCGAGTGGGCCACCTACCTCGAGGGCGAAGCTGCCGTGGCGAAAACGCCCGAAGCACGCGCCGTCTTCGACTCGCACCGCCTGGCCGCCTACCTCGCACTCGGCCAGCCTGAGCGCGCCGTCCCCATGCTGGAGCAGTCGCGCAAGGACTTCCCTCGGGACTACAACCCGTCGGCTCGCCTGGCGGTGGCCTACCTCGCCATGCACCAGCCGGCGCAAGCCGTCGCCGCCGCAGAGCAGGCGGAGCTGCTGGTCTATGGCCCTCGCACTTTGCGTGTCCTGCTCACCAAGGCCGAGGCGCAAGCGGCCTTGGGTGACAAGGCTGCGGCCCGGGCCACGCTGGCCCGCGCCGACGAGCTGGTGACCAGCCTTCCGGAAGCACAGCGCGGGACGTGGATGGCGTCCGCCATCGAATCCAAGCGCAAGGCCCTTTTGCAATAGCCCATTCACCGCGAGCGCAAAGGCGTGGAGCCAGCAGCTGACGACGTGAGGCTGGTGCTGGCCACCGAAGCGGAGAAGCAGGCGCGCGACGTCCTCACGGCAGAGGCCTGGGGCGGCGGACTCTCCACCAGTGGCTACCTCCGCCGCGAGCAGCGGCTTCGAGCACTGGCCGTCCCCCGGTTGGACATGCGGTGCTGGTTGTTGGTGGACGGACAGCGGCGCGTCCTGTCCTCCTGCGAGACATTTACCCTTCCCAGCGTCCTGCGCTCGGAGTCCGACGAGCGGTGGGGCCGCAGCTTTGCCGTCGCTTCGGTGTTTACCGAAAGCGCGCTGCGCGGCCGGGGCCACGCCACCCGAGCGTTGGACCTTTTGTGCGAGGCGCTTGCCCAGGAGCCGGTCGCGCATGCGGTGGTGCTCTATTCGGACGTGGGGGCGGCCCACTATGCCCGGAGCCGCTTCGAGGCCCGGCCGGCCTTCGACTGGGTTTGGCCGCCCGCGGCAGCGGGCGCCAGCAGCGAGGCGGTGTTTGTGACGGAAGAGGCGTTGGGCTGGCGCTGGGCGGCGCACCCTGTCCCGCCCGGCCGCTTCGTCCTGCACCCCACGGCGGACACCTTTGACTGGTTTCTGGAGCGTGAGCGCATTTACTGCGAGGAGCTCGGCCGCCCGAGGCCTCGGGCGTGCGGCGCAGCGGTGGGCAGCGCCTTGGCACTCTGGTACGCACAGCCCAAAGACGGGCGCCTGTGGCTGCACTGGCTCGACGCCGCCGACGCGAAAAGCTGCCGGGCGCTGGTGGCTGCGGCCCGCGTCATGGCACGGGACGCCGGCCTCGACGAGGTGCGCCTCTGGGAGGACGGCGAGGCGTTTCCCTCTCCGGAGGGGCTGGAGGGCGGGATGCGCGAGCGGCGCTCGGGAGGCTTGCCCATGTTGCGCCCCTTGGACGCCCGCGTCCGGCCCGAGGACTGGCGCCGCATTCCCCGGGCGCTGTGGGTGTAGGGCCCTCGGCCCACAGCCACCCACGGCGCGTGCGCCTGGCGCCGGGGCCCCCTCCGTCGGGCTGGGCAAAAGGGTCGCCTCGAGGGCGTAGAGTCGCGTCCAGAGGAGCGAGCAACAGGCGTATGGGCGGCCCGCAGCAGCCAAGCCGGGTGGTGGCGCAGTTGGTGGGCACGCTTCGCGTCCTGGCCCAGGCCCCCGACGCCCAGCTCCACTGGCTCGCTCACTACCTGCGTGAGGAGCGGGCCCAAACCGACGGCAGCTTTTGGGTGGAGGAGCTCGGCCTGCAATTCGAGGACGCCGCCCAGGCAACTCCCCAGTTTGGGTTGAAGGAGGAGCAGGCGCGCGCCTTGGCTGCCCTCACCGAGCAGCTGTCCTCCATGCGCGACGCGCGCCGAGGCCACCTGTGGCAAGCAAAGGCGTTGGCCAGCACTCCCGAATGGGCCGAGGTGCGCCGGCTGGCCGCGCGCGCCCTGGCGGCGCTGGACGCCGTCGGGCAAAGCTAAGCGGCGGGGCGCGGGGCCAACTGTCCGGGCCCGCGGCCGACGTGGCAAACCAAGGCGGTGCGCACTAGCATCCAACGCCAGTCGTTCCTAGCTCTCCGGACGGTGGCCCTTCACGGCGCGTGCCCTCAAACGGAGAAGCATTGGCGGCAACCCTCAACCACTGCCCTCAGCCACAGCTCCAGCTGCCCAACCCGTGAACGGGGTGGGACGCCTCGAGGCTTGCTCGACGGTGCAGGCCAAAGCGACAGCTGAAGCGGCCGTCGACCGGGCCAATGAACGACCCTTTGAATCCACCGACTCTCAAGCGCTGGTTTGGAAAGCGGACTTCCCCTGAAACGGAGCGCCCGCTCCGGGACGAGCTGCTGAGCATTGAGCGGCTGGACGAGCGCGCTCGGGCTTTGGCGGCACGCTTCACCATTGACGCACGGCCCCGGGGCCGGGCGCGAAACCTCTTCCCCCGCTTCGAGGACAACGCCCGAGTCCTGTCGGGCGCCTACCGAACGCTCTCGGAGGCGGTCCATCAGGGCGAATTCATCACCGCGGCGGCAGAATGGCTCTTGGACAATTTCCATCTGGTTTCCGCGGAAGTCAGCAACGTTCGCGAAAGCCTGCCGCGAAGCTACTACCGAGAGCTTCCCAAGCTGGCGCTCCGGGAACTGGCCGGGCATGCGCGCGTCTACGCGCTGGCGATTGAAGTCGTACGTCACAGCGACAGTCGGCTGGAGCAGGCCCAGCTCGCCCGCTTTCTCAACAGCTTTCAGACCATCGCTCCGCTGACCATCGGCGAGCTTTGGGCCTGGCCGAGCATGTTGAAGGTCGCTCTCATTGAAAACCTGAGGCGGTTGGCGGTTGGCACCTTGGCCGCCCGAGAGGCTCGACAAGCAGCGGACGCCTACCTCGAACGGGTGGAAACCACCGCCCTGGGCGAGCGAACGGGCTCCTCCAGTCGGGAAATGCATTCCGCCTTTTCTGCGCAGCTCCTTCAGCGCGTCCATTCCTACGGAGGCCGGCTGTCCAAGGTGACGGCCTTGGTGGAGCAGCATCTGGCCAGCCGGCACTTGACCGCCGAGGAGGCCATCCGAGAGGAGAGCCAACGACAGTCCGCCACTCAGCTTTCCGTCGGAAACGTCATCACCAGCCTGCGGCTCTGCTCGACCGTGGATTGGAGTCAGTTCGTCGAATCCGTGAGTCTGGTCGAGCAGGTGCTGAAGCGAGACCCGGCGAATGTCCATTCCAGCATGGACTTCCTCAGCCGCGACCGGTACCGCCAGGCGGTCGAGGAGTTGGCCGACGCGTCCGGGGAAAGTCAGGTGCGCGTCGCACTGCGGGCGGTGGAAAGCGCCCGGCAAGCAGCCGAAGCCGACTCTCCGGCGGCCCGGGCCGCGCACGTCGGCTACCATTTAATTGGGAAGGGACGGCGGGACCTCGAAGTCGACCTCGCTTACCGGCCGGGAGCCGTCAAGCGGTTTCGCCGGTTCTGCTTCGCCCACGCGACGACGCTCTACCTCGGGGCCATCGGGACGCTGACTGCGCTGCTCGTCGCTGCCGGCGTGGTCTACAGCCGATGGGCGGGCGCCGGTGTCGGCATGCAGCTCGGGGTCGCGCTGCTGTTGCTGATTCCGGCGAGCGAGCTCGCGTTGGCCACCATCCAGCGCGTCACAGCATGGTTCGTGCCTCCCTGGCGTTTGCCGCGCCTGGAGTTTCAAGGAAGCATTCCGGAGTCAGCCCGGACGATGGTGGTCGTCCCAACGCTGCTCACCGACGTGGCCGAGGTGAAGCGCCTCGCCGAGCACCTGGAAGTCTTGGCGCTCGGAAACATGGACCCGTTCATCCATTTCGCCATCCTGAGCGACTTCACGGATGCTCCCGCGGCGGAGATGCCGGAGGACAGTGCGATTCTGGCCGCTGCGCAGAAGGCCATCGAGGCCCTCAACGAGCGCTACAGCCAAGGGTTTTACCTCTTTCATCGGTGCCGGAAGTGGAACCCCGCCGAGGGCGTGTGGATGGGCTGGGAGCGCAAACGGGGCAAGCTCGAGGAATTCAACCGGCTGCTGCGCGGCGCGAAAAATACCAGCTTCACACTTCAGCTTGGAGAGCTCGGAGTCCTGCCGGGCGTGCGTTACTGTTTGACGTTGGATTCGGATACGCGCTTGCCGCGCGACGCCGCGAAAAAGCTGGTGGGCATCATCGCCCACCCCCTGAATCGTCCCTATTTCGACCCGCGCGTTCGTCGCGTGACCGAAGGATATGGGCTGTTGCAACCGCGCGTCAGCGTCACTCTGTCGAGTGCCGCTGGGTCTCTGTTTGCCCGTCTCTACGCAGGGCACACCGGCGTGGACCCCTACACCACCGCGGTGTCTGACACGTACCAGGACCTCTTTGCCGAGGGCATCTTCACCGGGAAGGGCCTCTACGACGTCGATGCCTTCGGCGCCGCGCTCGAGGGCCGCGTCCCCGAAAACGCCCTGCTGTCGCACGACCTCTTCGAAGGCCTCTATGCCCGGACAGCGTTGGTGACAGACGTTGAGGTGGTGGATGACTACCCGTCCAGCGTCCTGGCGCACGCCCGGCGCCAGCACCGCTGGGCGCGAGGCGATTGGCAGATTCTCTGGTGGCTGTTTCCCATGGTGCCGACGCGCGCTGGCTTCGAACGCAACCGGCTGCCGCTCATTTCTCGCTGGAAAATCCTCGACAACTTGAGGCGGACCCAGGTCCCACTGGCCACCGTGGTGCTGCTGCTGCTGGGCTGGACGGTGCTCCCCGGCAATCCTCTGGTCTGGACGCTGGCCGTTCTGGCGGGGCTTGCCTTCCCCATCTACCCGCTGGTGCTTGGGGCGCTTGCCCGGGTCCCGTCCAACCGCCCACTGAGAGTCATTTTCGGCGCGCTGGCGGAAGACGTGGGCGCGGCGGTGGCACAGACAACCCTTCAGCTCACCTTCGCCGCCAGCCAAGCCTACGGAATGGCGCACGCCACCTTGACGACACTCGTCCGTCTCGCGGTGACACAACGGCGGCTGCTCCAATGGGAGACAGCCGCGGCGAGCGCAACCCGAGCTGCCGGGCTGGAGTTGAAGTCGGGCGCGCGCGCCTTCGTGCTGGAGATGCTGGCCAGCCCGACGGGCGCGGTTCTAGCCGCTTTCCTAGTCGCCACGCTGCGTCCGAGCGCTCTTCCGGTTGCGGCGCCCATCCTTTTGCTATGGGCCTTCGCCCCTCTGGTTGCCTTTGCCCTGAGTCGTCCCCGCAGCGAGGTTCGCGAGGAACTCGGAGCCGACGACCGGCGTCTCCTGCGACAGCTGGCCCGGCGGACGTGGCGCTACTTCGAGGACTTCGAAACCCCAGAGCACCATGGCCTGCCGCCTGACAATTACCAGGAGATTCCAGAACCCAAGGTGGCCGCTCGGACGTCGCCCACCAACATCGGGATGGGCCTGCTGTCCGCCTTGGCCGCCCATGACTTGGGTTTCATCCGAACGCGCTCGTTGGTCGACCGGCTCGAGGCCACCCTTCAAACCGTCAACAGCCTGGAGCAGTGCGAAGGCCACCTGCTCAACTGGTACGACACCCGCACGCTCGCCCCGCTGCTCCCGGCCTACGTTTCAACCGTCGACAGCGGCAACCTTGCCGGAGCGCTCATCACCGTCGCCCAGGGCCTGCGGGCGCTGGTGGCGAAGCCACAGTCCGCGGCCAGCCTGTGCACCGGCCTGGCAGACGTGGCAGCGCTCCTCAGGCTGTCGCTGGCCGAGCCGGTGGCGCCTGGTCCGGCGCGCGACGCCCTCTGGCGGCTGGCCGCCGCCGCCGGCCGAGTGGAGAACCTCTTGTTCGCCGAGGACGTGTCAGCGGAGGCGCGTCTGGCACAGCTGCGCGCAGAGCTTCCCCGCTTGGAGGCAGTGGCCAAGGTGGTCGAGTCCCCCCAAGGGGGACCGCTGGGGGAAGCTGCCTATTGGGGCCACCGGTTGATTGCGGACATCGCCGCCGCGCTCGAGGCGGAGGAGGACCTCTCGGCACGACTGCAGCGTCTGGCGGGGCAGTGTCTGGCGCTGGCCAATCGGATGAATTTTCGTTTTCTGTTTGACCCGTTGCTGCAGCTGTTTGCCATTGGCTACCGACTTCCCGACGCCGAGGGCCCCGGACGGCTCGACTCCTCGCACTATGACTTGCTTGCCTCGGAAGCTCGGCTGGCCAGCTTCATCGCCATTGCCAAAGGGGACGTCCCGGAAACGCATTGGTTTCGCCTGGGGCGCCTTTTGACCAGCGTGGACGGACGGCCCACCCTGCTTTCTTGGAGCGCCACGCTCTTTGAGTACTTGCTGCCTCTGCTGCTGATGAGGACCTACCGCGGGACGCTCCTCGACCAGAGCTGCCGGATGGCGGTCCGCCGCCAGATGGAATTCGGGCGGGAGCGCAGCGTGCCCTGGGGTTTCTCTGAGTCCGCCTACAACGTCGTCGATAGAAATAACAACTACCAATACAAAGCCTTTGGCGTTCCTGGCCTCGGTCTCAAGCGAGGGTTGGGAGAGGAACTGGTGGTGGCCCCCTATGCGACTGCCCTGGCGGCGATGCTCGAGCCCAGGCAGGCCGCACGCAACCTCCGGCGTCTCGAGAAAGAGGGGCTGCTTGGGCCGCACGGGCTTCACGAGGCCATCGACTACACGCACCTCGGCTTGGACGCCGCCGCCGACGAGCCGAGCCCTTCAAGCACGGGACAAGGGGTGGTGGTGCGCGCCTACCTGGCCCACCACCAAGGGATGACGCTGGTCGCTCTCGCCAACACCGTCCTGGGGGATTTGATGGTCGACCGGTTTCACGCCGACCCCAGGACCGAAGCCACGGAGCTGCTCCTTCAGGAGAGAGTCCCGCGGCGCGCGCCCATTGCGCCCCCTCGACCGGCCCAGGAGACGAGGCAAGCGCCAATCCCAGCGGTTTCCATTCGTCGCTTCCGTTCGCCTCACACGCGCTTCCCGCACGCCCAGTTCCTCTCCAACGGGCGGTACGCAGTGGTGGTCACCAACTCGGGCGGAGGCTCCAGCCTGTGGAGGCACCTCACCGTCACCCGCCAGCGGCTGGATTCGACCGAAGACGCTGGGAGCCAGTTCACCTATGTGCGCGACGTCCGCAGCGGCGCCCTGTGGAGCGCCACCTACCAGCCGGTGGGCCAGGAGTCTGACGACTACGACGTCACCTTTACTGCCGAGAAAGCGACCTTCCGACGACGTGACGAGGACATCTCCACCCAATTGGACATCGCCGTCTCGAGCGAAGACGACCTCGAGGTTCGTCGGGTCTCGTTGAGCAACCACAGCAGCCGGCACCGGGAGATTGAAGTCACGAGCTATGCCGAGGTGGTGCTCGCTCCATGGATGGACGACGTGGCGCACCCTGCCTTTGTGAAGCTTTTCGTCGAGACGGAATACCTCCCAGAGAGCAACGCCCTCATCTGCCGGCGACGGCCGCGCTCGGCCGAGGACTCGGAACTCTGGGCGGTACACATCCTCAGCCAGGAGAATCGCGCGCAGGGGCCGGTGGAGTGGGAAACCGACCGAACGAAGTTTCTAGGCCGCGGTCGCACTCCCCACAGGCCACAAGCCTTGGACGGCCGCGCGCTGTCGGGGACCACCGGAAGCACGCTCGACCCCATCCTCAGTCTGCGACAGCGCGTTCGGCTGGCGCCAGGCGCGTTCGTTCGCCTCTCGTTTTTTACCGGCATCGCTCCGAGCCGGGAGGCTGCTCGGGCGCTCGCCCACAAGTACCATGACCCGAGCTCTGCCAGCCGAACGTTCGCCATGGCATCGGCTCGCGCGCAGAGCAGCCTGCGCCACCTCAACATTTCAGAGGAAGAGGCGGCACTCTTTGAACGGCTCGCCTCCCGAGTGCTGTACCTGGATGGTTCACTGCGGACCAGCCCAGAGGTCCTGGCGCAAGACACGCTTGGCCAAGCCGGCCTTTGGCGACACGGCGTGTCCGGGGACCACCCCCTGGTGTTGGTGCGGGTGGTGAAGGCTGACGACGTGGCCTTGGTGCGCGAGGTCTTGGTCGCTCAGGAGTACTGGCGCCTCAAAGGGCTCACCGCGGACCTGGTCATCCTCAATGAGCAGCCACTCAGCTACCTGGACGAAATGCAAGCCCAGCTGGTCACCCTGCTCGAGGAGGGCAGTTGGCGCAGCTGGAAGGACCGTCCGGGAGGCGCCTACCTGCTGCGCTCAGACCGAATGGGCGCAGATGAGCGAATTCTCTTCGCCAGCGTTGCACGTGCCGTCCTGAGCGGGGAGCACGGCACCCTGGCCGCGCAGCTCGGACGTCTAGGCCCCATGACGAATGTCCCCGCGCCCTTTGCGCCTCTGCATCCGCGGCGGGGCGCCACCGACGCAGCCGTCCAATCGACGGTGCCTGTCCCCCCGTTGCTGCTGGGCAATGGATTGGGAGGCTTCAGCGACGGCGGGCGCGCTTATGTGGTGGTGCTGGAGGGGGACCGTGAGACGCCGCTTCCTTGGGTGAACGTGCTGGCCAACCCAGCCTTTGGCACCATCGTCACCAGCTCCGGGGCCGCCTTCACCTGGTCTGAGAACAGCCGTCAAAATCGTCTGACCCCCTTCGCCAATGACCCGGTCATCGACCCGACGAGCGAGGCCCTCTTCCTCCGGGACGAGGACACCGGAGATGCCTGGTCGGTCACCCCGGGGCCGACGGCCCGGACACCGGAGAGTGGACGGCACGTGGTTCGCCATGCGCCAGGGCTCACGACGTTCTCCAGTGCGCGTCGCGGAATTCGCCACGAGTTGGACGTCTTCGTTGCTGCGAAGGAGCCGGTGAAATTCTCGGTCTTACGCCTCACCAACGACAGTGGATTTGCCCGGCGACTGAGTGTCGTTTCTTACAACGCTTGGGCCCTGGGGCCGCCCGCTGTCGGGCTTCAACTCAGTGTGGTGACCGAGTTCGACCGCGCGGCGAAGGCGGTCTTCGCGCGCAACCCCTACAACGGCGAATTTCCAGAGCGAGTGGCCTTCGCCGCCACCAGCGAGGAAGTCCGTTCCGCGACTGGCGACCGCGCGAGCTTCATCGGCCGAAACGGGGCCATCGGCGACCCGGCAGCCTGTCGGCAGCGCCAGCTCTCCGCTCGCTTCGGCGCCGGGTTGGACCCGTGTGCGGCGCTTCAGGTGTCGGTGGTGCTGGCCCCGGGCGAGACGCGCCGGGTGCTCTTCGTCCTCGGCCAAGGGAAAACGCTCGACGAGGCCCAAGCGCTGCTCCGGCGCCAAGCCACGCTGTCCTCCGCAGACGCCGAGTTGGCCACCGTCAAGACAGCGTGGCAGGCCAGCCTTCACGCCATTCAGGTTCGCACCCCGGATGATTCCTTCGACCTCATTCTCAACCAGTGGCTCCTCTACCAAGACATCAGCTGTCGCCTGTGGGCGCGCTCGGGCTACTACCAACCTGGGGGCGCCTTTGGCTTTCGGGACCAGCTCCAGGACGCAATGGCCCTGGCACTGCCCCGGCCCGACTTGCTGCGGGAGCACTTGCTTCGGGCGGCGGCGCGACAATTCATCGAGGGGGACGTGCAACACTGGTGGCATGCATCGAGCGGCGCCGGAATTCGGACGCGTTGCTCGGATGATTTGCTGTGGCTGCCCAAAGCCGTGGCCCACTACGTCGACACCACCGGAGACGTGGCAGTTTTCGACGAGGTGGTGGGCTTCCTAGAAGCGCCGGAACTTCCTCCGGACTCTCCAGAGGCCTATGGAACGCCTCAGGTGTCTTCCCAGACGGCGCCCCTGTGGGAGCACTGCCTTCGGGCCATCGACCGGGCGCTCACCGTCGGCACGCATGGACTTCCGCTGATGGGCAGCGGCGACTGGAATGACGGATTCAACAGGGTGGGACGGGCCGGGCGAGGCGAGAGCACCTGGCTCGGCTTCTTTCTTCACGGGATTCTCAACGACTTCGCCGCGCTGTGCGACAGCCGCAATGACCGCGCTCGTGCTGAACGCTACCGGCAAGAAGCTGGACGGCTCGCCACCGCCTTGCAGCTGGCGTGGGACGGCGAGTGGTACCGACGCGGCTATTACGACGACGGTTCCCCCTTGGGTTCCGCACAGAACGACGAGTGCAAAATCGACCAGGTCGCCCAAACCTGGGCGGTCCTCTCCCGCGCTGTCCCCAGACGCTTCGCCGAGCAGGCCATGGACGCGGTGCGGACCCACCTTTTGCAGCGAGCGTCCGGCATTCTCGCCTTGCTGACGCCGCCGTTCGATCGCGGCGTCCAGGACCCTGGCTACATCAAGGGGTACCCTCCGGGCGTACGTGAAAATGGCGGGCAGTACACCCACGCTGCGGTGTGGGCGGTGATGGCACTCGCCGAGCTCGGCAATGGCGACGAGGCAGCCGAGTTGTTCCACATGCTCAACCCCATTAACCGGTCGCGCTCGCCGGCGGACGTCGAGCGCTACCAAGGGGAGCCCTTCGTTGTGGCCGGGGACGTGTGCGCCCATCCGGACCATCTCGGACGCTGCGGCTGGACTTGGTACACCGGGTCAGCCGGCTGGATGTATCGCGCTGGTCTGGAGAGCCTCCTCGGCCTGAGACGCCACGGCTTGGTCTTCGAAGTGAGTCCGTGCATTCCCTCCTCGTGGCCAAGCTTCACCATTGAATGGCAATTCGGAGCGAGTCACTACGACATCCTCGTCTCCAATCCAGAACGGCGTTGTCAGGGGGTGCTCGCGGCTCACCTCGACGGCGCACCCGTCGACCACCGCGCCATCCCGTTGGTCGACGACGGACGCCGACATTCGGTCCAGCTGACATTGGGAGAAAGTCCTGCCCACACCACCGGCCAGCTGGCCGCTCTCGGGACACCGACGGGAGAGTCTCCACGCAACGAGGAGACGCGACGCGCCAGCGGTCGAGCGAGTTGACGGTCGAGGCAATTCCAACGTTGGTGGATGAAATTCGGGTGTCGGCGGCACTGCTGAAAGAGAGCCAGCTGTGCGCTCGCTGGTGGAGGCCATGCAGCGGGTCGGTTGTGCCCCGCTACCGCTTTCCCCCTTGGGGGTGCCAACGTCCCAGCCCCATGGAAAACGCCGACACTCGCCTGACGCGGCATCAGCTCCTCGTCGTCGATGACCAGGCATTCTTCAGCTCCTTTCTCCGGGAGAAATTTGAGGAAGCCGGCTACTCGGTGGCCACAGCCAGAGACGCGTTCGCGGCAATGGACGTGGTCAGCCGACTGGGCGCACCACTGGTTGTGCTGTTGGACCTGATGTTGCCACGCGTCAGCGGGCAGCAGCTCTTGCGAGAGTTGGCGAAGGGCCCACAGGCCTCCAACATTCGTGTCGTCCTTGTCTCCGCACACCATACCGTCGAGACCGTCGCGGCCAACCATCCGATGGTGGTTGGCCGGGTGCAGAAGCCCGTCGATTTGGGGGAACTCACGCGCATGGTGGAAAGCGCCTCCCACGACCTCGAAGGCCCAACCCAACAGCACCGCGCCTGAGGTGCTGGCAGACGGTGGAGCCGGCCAGGCAACGTTAGCTGTCGCGCTTCGTGCCGAACCCCTCGTCCAGCGACGGGCGGGGCCTCCGCACATGGAAGCCCAAGGTGGAAGGGACGAAGCCCGCCTCGGTGAGAAAGAGCGCCAGCGGGTGCTGCTCGGCGGGGCCACCATTGACTTCACTCAGCACCAGTCCGCCATGCCGCTCCGTCTGTGCGCCCTGCGCCAGGGCCGCGAATTGCTGGGCCACCGCGCGCGCCACTCGCGTCCGGTCCGGCTCGGCGTCGGGGAGCCACACCCAGCTTTGCCGCCCGCCACGGCCCATCCACGCGGCGAGGGCGCCATCCACCAGAACCACGTGAGCCCCCACGGAACGCGCCGCGCGGACGGGCGTCGCCCCGGGCACCGCCCACGGCAGCACCGCGCCGTAGGGGTTGGCCGGGTCGGTGGCCGCCAGTGTCACCACCTCCGGCGCGCCGAGCGGCTGCCGCAACGAGCGGAGGAGGTCCACCACCGGGGGCAGGACGAATTGCGTCGCACTCACCCCGGAGACGAAGTAGCCGCGACGAATGCGGCCACTCTCCTCCATCACTTTGAGGACCTCATAAACGGCGCTGAAGCCTCCGGGCAATGCTTCCGCCTGGGCCATGGCGCGCGTCACCAGGCCGTAGCGGCTGAGAAGCTGCTGGGCCTCGGCCATGCTCCACTCCGTCACCGTTTGGCGACGTACCGGAAGCGCCAACCAGCGTCCCTCGGCCGCGGGAGGGGCTGCCCGCCGGCTCCGGTAGGCCGGTGCGGCGCGGGAGCTTCGACGGCCCCGGCGGTCCCCAGGCGGGGCGAGAAAGCCTCGCAGCGAACGGAAGGTGTCGTTGGTGACGAGGCCCTTCCAGACGAGGCTCCACAGCGCCTCGACGGTGGCCCGTGGAAAACCGCCGCCCAGGCCCTGGTGGATGGTCGAAAAGAAGGAGGGCCCGGCGTTCTCCAGGTGCGCCAGCACTGCGCGCTCGCGCTCGCTCAGCTCGGCCGCCAGAGGTCCGGCTGGGCGGGGAGGCAACAGCCGGGGCAAGGCGTCCGCCAAGTACACGGCCAGCCTGCCGTCGCGCTCGCCCAAGGGCTCAACCCCCACCCACACCACCTCGCCGGCAGCGGCCAGCGTGTCCAAATCCCCAGGCTGGTAGTGCGCGACGCGCGCCGGCAGGACGTCCGCCTCGAGCACGGAGGCTGGCAGCGGGCAGCCCTGAAGCCGCTCCACCGCGTCGAGAATGGCGTCCAACCCCGGCCTGGGCCGAAGGACGCCCTGCCAACTGGTCAAAAGCCGTCCGAGGACGCGCGGCTCCACCGGCTCCACTGCATGGCGCAGACGCGCCAGCGAGCGCTGTCGAAGGGCGGTCAGCACCGCCACGTCACACCACTCCTTCTGCGTCCCTCCCGGCCGAAACGCCCCCTCCGAAAGCCCCCCCGCGGCAGCGAGGGCGTGCAGAGCCGCCCGAGCGGCGGGGCGAGAAAGCCCAAAGCGGTTGGACAAGGCCTCCAAGGTAAAGGGCGCATGGGTGCGCGCATAGCGAGCCACCAGCTCTTGAAGCGGCTCTCTGACGGGGACGAGCAGCGCCGGCGGCAGTGCCTCCGGAAGGGGCACTCCCAGCCCGTCGCGAAAGCGGACGGCGTCCTCCACCGCCACGTAGCGCGTCTCGCCGAGCAGCTGCAAAGGCAGCGCTCGGCGCTCGCGCACCAGCCCTTCCACGGTTTCCGCAACCTCCTCCGAGACGCAGCGCTGGTTGAGCTCGTCTCTGGTGAGGTCGCCCACCCGCAGAAGCAAGTCGTGGACGGCGTCGGGGCTCCGAGCGCGGGCGCGCACGTCGGTGCGTTGCAGCTCGGCCTCCAGCTGGGCCATGGCCTCGCCATCGAGGAGCTCCCGGAGCTCCGTCTCGCCGAGCAGCTCGCGGAGTTGGGACTGGTCGACGGTGAGTGCCTGGGCCCGGCGCTCGGCCAGGGGGACGTCACCGTCGTAGATGACGTTGGCGACGAAGCCGAAGAGCAACGAGGCCGCGAAGGGTGAGGGCGTGACGGTGTCCGCTGTCCGGACGGAAATCCGCTGCTCGGCAACCGCCGTCAGCGTGGCCAACAGCGCGGGCATGTCGAAGACGTCGCGCAAGCACTCTCGGTAAGTCTCGAGCAACATGGGGAAGCTGCCGAAGCGGGAGGCTACCGCCAGCAAGTCAGCGGCCCGCTTGCGCTGCGCCCAGAGCGGGGTGCGCATCCCCGCCCGCCGACGTGGCAACAGCAGCGCCCGGCTGGCCACCTCTCGAAAGCGGGCGGCAAACAGCGAGGTGCTCCCGAGCTCGCCAAGCACCAGGGCCTCCACCTCGTCCGCGGCCGGCACCAGCAAGGCGACGTCGGGCGGCGCCTCGGACTCGGGGAAACGCACCACCATGCCATCGTTGGTCCACGTGGTCTCCACCTCGAGGCCCGTCTGTTGCCTCACCTTGGCAGCGATGGCCATGGCCCAAGGGGCGTGGACGCGTCCGCCCAGGGGCGAAAGGAGACAGATGCGCCAGTCGCCCAGCTCGTCCCGGGTGCGCTCGATGAGGAGCGTCCTGTCGTCCGGAACCACTTCGGTGGCGTCGCGCTGGTCCTCGAGGTAACGCAGGAGGTTGTCGGCGGCCAACGCGTCCAAGTCGTGCGCACGCTCGAGCCGGGAGAGGGCCGTCGAGCGTGGGACGCTCAGCAGCTCCCGAACGAGCGCGCCAATGGCCTGCCCCGTTTCGAGTGGCCGCGCAGCCGCATCCCCGTGCCAGAAGGGCATTTTGCCAGGTTGCCCGGGAGCGGGAGAGACGAGGACGCGGTCGTGCGTAATCTCCTCGATGCGCCAGGAGGAAGCACCCAGCAAGAACGTCTCGCCCGGTTTGCTTTCAAACACCATCTCCTCATCGAGCTCGCCCACCCGGGCGTGGCCCTTGTCCCCACCGGCCAGGAAGACGCCAAAGAGGCCACGGTCGGGAATGGTGCCGCCGTTGGCGATGGCAATGCGTTGGCTGCCCTCCCGGGCACTGACGGTGCCGGCCACCCGGTCCCAGGTGAGGCGCGGCCTGAGCTCGGCAAACGCCTCTGACGCATAGCGGCCGGCCAGCATGTCCAACACCGCGTCGAAGGTGGGACGCGACAGCTCGACGAAGGGAGCCGCGCCCCGTACACGCGCGTAAAGCCCGTCCACGTCGCAAACCTCCACCGACGCCATTGCCACCAGCTGCTGGGCCAGAACGTCCAGCGGGTTTCGCAGGTAGCGGATGGACTCCACCAGGCCGGCGTGCATGGCTTGGGTCAGCGCTGCACAGGCCACCAAGTCCGCCCGGTACTTGGGAAAGAGAATGCCCGAGCTCGCCGCCCCAAATTGGTGGCCCGCCCGGCCAATGCGCTGGATTCCGGCGGCGACGCTGGGGGGCGCTTCCACCTGCACCACCAAGTCAATGGCCCCCATGTCGATGCCGAGCTCGAGCGAGCTGGTGGCGACCAGGCCGCGAAGCCGCCCTGCTTTCAGCGCGTCTTCTATTTCCAGACGCTGGGAGCGGGCGATGGAGCCGTGGTGGGCACGCACCAGCGTCTCGCCAGCCAGCTCATTGAGCGACGCGGCGAGGCGCTCGGCGGTCCGCCGGCTGTTGACGAAAAGCAGCGTCGAGGTGTGGCGACGGACCAGCTCCAGCAGCCGCGGGTGAATGGCGCTCCAGATGGAGGTGGAGGCGGGGCGGGGTGAGCCCGGGCCAGCCCGGGCCTCGGGTGGGCCCAGCTTGGCCATGTCCTCGACGGGCACCTCGATGCGTAAGGAGAGCGTCTTCTGGCTCCCCGCGTCGATGATGGTGACCGGGCGCCAAGCGGGGCCCTCCTCCAAAAAATGTGCAAACTCGTTCTGCAGCTGGGCGCTGTCGACCCTCGCTTCCTCGAGCGGGGGGAGCGCGGCCTGGCTGGGAGTGGGCGCACGGGTCACGGCACCCCCCAGAAATCGGGCCACCTCCTGCAATGGGCGCTGGGTGGCGGACAGGCCAATCCGCTGAATTGGCCGGCCCGCCAGCGCCTCCAGCCGCTCGAGGCTAAGCATCAGGTGCGCGCCCCGTTTGGTGGGCACCAGCGCATGAATCTCATCCAGGATGACGGTGTCCACACTGCGCAACGCTTCGCGGGCAAGCGAAGTCAGTAGCAGGTAGAGCGACTCGGGCGTGGTGATGAGGATGTCGGCCGGCTCCCGACGGAAGCGGGCCCGGGCCGCCGCCGGCGTGTCCCCGGTGCGCACGGCGATGGAGGGGAAGAGGTGGGCGTCGCCTCGGCCGGCCGCGACGTTGGCGATGCCGGCCAGCGGGGTGCGGAGGTTCTTCTCGACGTCGACGGCCAGCGCCTTCAAGGGGGAGATGTACAGGACGCGACAGCGCTCTGCGCGCGGAGGAAGCGGGGCAAACATGAGTCTGTCGATGCAGCTGAGGAAGGCAGCCAGCGTTTTCCCGCTGCCTGTC
Source organism: Myxococcaceae bacterium (assembly GCA_052147975.1). GTDB lineage: Bacteria > Myxococcota > Myxococcia > Myxococcales > Myxococcaceae > JADGRA01. The sequence goes on along the minus strand of JBKQJL010000118.1, from coordinate 36,459 downwards.
GGAGCCAGCAGGAGAGCCGACTCGCGGCGGGCAAGCACCGGCCAGCCAAGTCTTTGCGCGTCCGTCGGCGTGTCGAAGGAGGCCCGAAACCAGTCCCGCACCGCGGGCTGGAAGTCGGCAAGGGCGTCAGCAGCAGAGGCCATGGCGAAGGGAAGTCTAATGCCCGAAGCCGGCGCTGCCCTCACCCCGGAGGCGGAGGCGACAGGCAGTCCGGGCCCTCGTGGCCTGCGGAATTCACGTAGCTGGAGACGGGACGGGCAATGAAGGGCGGCGCGAGGGTGCGCAGCTTCGATGCCCAAACCCCGAGTGGCACCGCGCCCGGGGCGAGCCACTCTCCGTACAGCCGCTTCGGCAGCACCACCGGCATCCGGTCATGGACGGCAGCCACCTCCCCCACCGCCGGCTGGGTGAGCAGGACACAGGAGAGGACGGTGTCTCCAGACGGCGAGCGCCAGCGGTCCCACAGGCCGGCGAAGGCGAAGGGGGCGCTGCCAGTGAGCTCGAAAAAGAAGGGCTGCTTGCGCTGGCCAGCGCGCTTCCACTCGAAGAAGCCATCGGCCAGCACCAGGCAGCGGTGCCGCTCTCCACTGGCAAAAGCGCGGCGCTCGGCGAGCGTCTCGAGGCGGGCGTTGATGAGGCGGTCGCCAGCACGCAGGTCCTTCGCCCACCACGGGACCAGGCCCCAGCGGAACGCCTGAAGGAGGCGGGGCGCCTGGTTGGAGATGACTGGCACCGGCTGGCGCGGCGCCACGTTGAAGCGCGGGGGGAGGGACTCCGCCAGGGTGGGGTCAGCCCCCGTCAAGCCGAAGGCCTCAATCAGCTCCGCGGGCGTGAGTCTGGTCGTGAAACGGCCGCACATTGGCAATTGCTAACACGCCCCAGGGACGCTTGACGGCAGCCTGCCAGTGGCTTTGGGATGCCCTTCGCTGCGAAGACTGCCCCGCACCGTGACGACTGAGCGCGGCGGAGCATTTTCGGACGGTGCGCAGCGCGGTGCGCTCATTCAAGAAGTTTCCTCCGAAAACCGGGATTCAGTAGCCTCGACAGCCGCCGAGGTTCCTTGGGAGCACCATGCCGCGATGTGGCTGTGGGGTGTCGCGAGGTCTGGTCGTGGCAGCGCTCCTCGCAGCAGCCAGCACAAACGCGCTGCCCCAAGGCGTCGCCATCCGGGAGATTGGCTTCGAAACGAAGAACTTCGAGCTGCCCTCGGGGATGCGCATTGTCATCGAGGAGGACCGCAGCCAGCCGCTGGTGGCCATCGTCTCGGTGGTGGACGTCGGCTCGGCCAAGGACCCGGAGGGCAAAGAAGGGTTGGGTCACCTGGTGGAACACTTGACGTTTCGAGCTAGGCCGGACGGCAAGGTGCAGCTCTCCAGCTTGCTCGGCTTCGCCGCCGCCGGTTACTGGAATGCCTTCACCACCCATGACCTGACCACCTACGTGACGATTGGGTCGCGGGAAGCGCTCCCAGAGCTGCTGGCTCTGGAGGGCAAGCGCTTGCTTTCCCCCCTGGCGGGGGTTGACGCAGGGACCTTCGAGGTTGAGCGGGGCGTCGTGCGCAACGAGCTCGCCCAAAACGACGAGCAGGGAGTGACCTCAGCGGTGGAAGCCCGCCTGTACGGCACGCTCTATCCGAAGGGACACCCCTACCACCGCTCAGTGCCTGGCACCGATGCCAGCATTGCCGCGCTGACACTCTCCGATGCGCAGAGCTTCGTTCAACAGCATTATGTGCCCAGCAACATCACGCTGTACGTCAGTGGAGACTTTGACCTCGCCACCATCGTCAAGGTTTTTGACGCGAGCCTGCCGCACGAATTTCTCAACGCCCCTTCGAGCGGACCGGTGCCAGCGCCACACCGCCTGCCCCAGACGTCCAGCCCGCCACCGGTGCCGGCCCCAGCGTCGTCACGGCGACTGGAAACCATCCGGGCGCCTGCCGACCGGCCCACCCTGTACATCGCCTGGTCGCTGCCGGGTGGCTACGGTCCGCAGCGTTACCTGGAGCGCTTCGTTCGCTCGGCCCTCTACAGCGCCTCGGCCAGGGCAGTGACGCCCGGGTCGAACATCGCCCAAGTGGACACCGAACTCCGCGAGGGCCGCTATGGCAACACCCTGGTCTGCACCGTCTCGCTGAAGGAGGGCAAGGAACCGGACAAGAGCCTCGAGCGGGTGCTCGACCAGGTGGTGAGAGTTTGGGCACCCGCCGAGCGGACCAACCGGGTGATGGCTGCCTCCCTTGCCTTTGACCGGCTCCAGAAGTTGGCGCTCGTTGGCCTGTCCCTCCAGACGGAGTCGGTGAAAGAGCGCGCTGTCGACAAAGCGACCCTCATCCACTGGACGGGAGACCCGCTGGCTTGGGGCAAAGACATGCAAGGCCTGGGCGACCTCAGTCGCTCGAAAGTCGAAGCGTTCGCCTACGAGTGGCTGACGCGCGACCGCGCACGGGCCGTCTACGTCGAGCCCAGTGGGGACAGACCCCCCGAGTCGGCCGGAACGCCGGACGTCTTCGCCGCGGGGGACGAGGTCCGCGTCCAACTCGCTCCGGAGGCGCTGAGGACCTACGTCCACGGGCCGGCCAGTGACGTCCACAGCTTCACGTTGAAGAACGGCCTGGAGGTGCTCCTCGTCCAGCGGGCGAGTGCACCCACCGTAGCCGTGACGCTGGGGGTGCGCGGCGGGAGCGCCACCAGCGAGCCTCTGGGAGTCGCCGAGCTGGCAACCTTCCTCGCCACGCCGGCCAGAGACTATTACGGACCGCCGTCCAAGTACGGAGCGCTGTTGTCGCTGTCACCGAGCGACGACGCGACCTATTTCACCGCCCGGGCCGCCTCGGGGAACCTGGAAAACGTCCTGGCAATCATGTCGGACAGCATCAAGTCCCTGCACGTCGACCCGGGACGCGAGTTTTTCTGGGATGAGCTGGTCAAGGCGTACCGCCGCGCGGATGCGGTGCCAAGCGCTCAGGCGAGTCGCACGTTCGTGGAGCAGGTCTTCCTCGGTTCGCCGCTCGGGCGCGTCGCCGTGGCGGCGGACATCGAGCGGCTCAGCCCGAGCGACCTGCAAACGTGGATTGATAGAACCTTTCACCCGCGCGGCGCCGTGCTGGCAGTGGTGGGGGACATCAATTTCGTCGAGGCCGAGAAGCAAGTGCGTGACTGGTTGGACGGCTGGCAGGGGAACCAGGACCCCCACGCCGAGGCCCCACTGTCGAAGGTGCGCGAGCAGGACGGGCCGGTGCGGGTGGTTCGTATCGACCGGCCGGGCGTCAAACAAACCGACCTCCGACTCGGTTGCGCGGTGGCTGCCCAGAGTGAAACCGACCGCATCGCCCTGGCCTTACTGGCCAGTCGCATTCGCGAACGGCTGTGGACCCTAGCGCGCAGCAGTCTTGGGGGTAGCTACGGGTTTTCGGCCACGACCATCGCCCACCGTCAAGAGAGCGGCTTGGAAGTGGAAGGCCGTGTCGACGACCGCGTGCTGACACGCGTCCTCGCCGTCGCGCGCGTCGAGCTGAACGGGCTGGGCACGTCCACACCGAGCCCGGAGGAGTTCGGGCTCCTCAAGTGGCGCGAGGGAGTGGCGTCCAACCTTCTCTTCACCACCAACGTCGAGCTGGCCAGAAGGCTGGTCTCCACGCGGCTGGCTGGCCTTCCTGTCGACTTCGTCACCCAATACCCCGAGCGACTTGAGGCCCTCCGGGTGGCGGACATGGAGCGGGTTGCGGCCAACTGTCGCAAAACGGCCGTCCTGGTGTTGACGGGGGACCCGGCGGTGGTGGGCAAGGCGCTTCAGTCCATCGCCCCCTGAAGGGGGGAGCAAGGCCCGAGCGGACGGCGCTGGCGTTTCTTTAGGCCTGGGGAAGCCGGCGCAGGTCAACCGCGCTGCCGTCGTGCTCCACCAGTGACTCCATCCGGCGCAAGCCGGCCAGGGCACGGGCCACCACTTCGAAGGTGTTCCCGGCCTCTTCCAGCTCGGAAGCGCGCGCGGCGTGGGACTCGAGCTCGGCGCACCTTGCGGACAGGGCGTCCACCAGGCCGCGAATGGCGCGAAAGGCATCCTTCAGGACGGCCACGCGGTTGTCCGAGCCACAGGCCGGCGCGCTCGGCTTGAGCGGCTCGGCGACGTGGAGCGGCAGTGGCAGGCGGGAGAGCACCCGGTCGAATTGGTTCCAGCGCTCCACCAACTGGTGGGCGAGCTCTCGAGCCTCAACCCCGTCAAAGGGCCGCTTCAGCACCACCACCTGGTCCCGGTGGCCGAGGGCCGTCGCGCTGGCATCCCAGTCCTCACGGCTTGCGGGGACGACGAGCACCACCTGCAGGCGGGGGTCCTCAGAGAGCAGGCGGTCGGCATGAGAGAGCACCTTGTCTTCGGCGCCGCACACATTGAGGAAGGCGACTGCCGGCGGCTCGCCCGAGGCGCGCATCCGCCGCACCTCGTTGAGGCCCTCGAGGTCACTGCCCACAAACCAAACCTCAAACGGGCCGGTGGGCGGTGGCGGCAGCTGGCCAGGCGCCACTTCGTCCAGAGAGAGGAGCGGGTCGCGAGCTCCGCCCGGAACCAACATCTCCAACAGCTCCAGGAAGAAGTCTTGCTCTGCGCCGATGAGGACTACGCGATTGTTCACAACCTGTGGATTTGCAAGGGACGATCCGCAGGCTAAGCCCCCAAAACCTTGGGGTTTCTCCCTTCGGCCAGGGGGGTACAGCCCTCGGCTTTCGGTCCGGCGCGACCCTGGGGAAAACCCCTCGGCCAGAGGCTGGGAGGCATTGTCCTACATGGCCCCGGCGGACGGGGCCGTGGCGGCCGCCGCTGTTAGGCGCTCTCCTCGTCCACCACCGGGTTCCGCAGCACGCCCACGCCGCTCACCTCCACCTCGAAGACGTCGCCCGGCTTCATCCACACCGGCGGGCTGCGTTTGCTTCCCACGCCGCCCGGCGTCCCGGTCGAGAGGACGTCGCCTGGGACGAGCTCGGTGAAGGTGGTGATGTAGGCGATGAGTTCCGGGATGTCGAAGATGAGCAAGTCCGTCCCCGAGCGCTGCATCTCCCGGCCATTGAGTCGACCCATCACTGTCAACTTGGTGGGGTCCGGAATCTCGTCAGCGGTCAGCAGCCAAGGCCCGAATCCACCGGTCGCCGCGAAATTCTTTCCCGCGGTGAATTGGCTGGTGTGCCGTTGCCAATCGCGCAGCGTCGCATCCTGGTAGCAGCTGTAGCCAGCCACCAGCGAGAGGGCCTCTTGTCGGGAGACGTGTCGGCCTCGCTTTCCAATGACCACCGCCAATTCGGCCTCGTAGTCGAACTCGGTGGACACCCGGGGGCGAACCAGGGCCTGCCCATGGCCCACTTGGGTGTTGGCGAAGCGCGTGAAGAGCGTCGGGTAGCCACTCTCGCCACGCCCCGTCTCCTCGCGGTGAGCGACGTAATTGATGCCGACGCAGAGAATTTTATCGGGGTCGGGGATGGGGGGAAGCAGCTGCACGGCCTCGAGCGGCGCGTCCACTGGGGCGTGGCCGACAGCCCGGGCGAGCTCTGGGAGGGCACCGGCGGCCAGAACAGATTTGAGGGTGGGAAACCGGCCTGCCAGCAGGCGACGCGCGTCCACCACGCCGCCCTCAACCGCCACCCCGAAGCTCTCCGCTGTACCCTTTCGGTAGGAGACAAGCCGCATGCCGCAACCTCCACTTCGAGTGGTGTGAGCCCTGGTTCTGACCTAGAGAACCTGGGCCATGCAAACCTTTCCGCCCGGCGATGCCGAGGCCTTTCGACGACTGGCCCGGACGTGGGCGGCCACCGTCACCGTCGTCACCGCCCGACGACGGGAGGGCGCCGGCGGGCCGGAGGCCCCCCGGACGGACGGCTTCACGGCGACGGCCTTCCTCACGCTCAGCATCGACCCACCCCTCATCGCCGTCGCGGTGGAACGAGGCGCAGGGTCCGAGGCCCTCATGGCCGATGCGGACAACTTTGCAGTCAACCTCCTCTCGGAGGCGCAAGCCGAGCACAGCCTCGCCTTCGCCCGGCACTGGGAGCACCGGACGGACACCTGGGAGCGCTTTCCAGCCCAGCACGACGCCACTGGCGTCCCGCTTCTCCACGGGACGGCGGGCGCCTTCTCCGCCCGCGTCCGAGACCGCATTGACGTCGGGGACCACATTCTGGTCATCGGCGAAGTGACGGCCATCCACCAAGGCGACACCCACCGGACCCTGGTCTACCAGCACCGCGGGTATGCCCGCGTCGGCCCCCTGGACTAGGCAGCCCGACGTCTCAATCCGCTGCCGGTACTTGCCGCGGCGAGGAGCGCCATGGAATCCCTCAGGCCAGCGAGCGCGGCACCGGCCGAGGGGTTGTGGAGCGGGCTCAAAGAGGCCATTCGAGGCTCGCACCGCGACTTCACCACGGGCTCCATCCCTCGCAGCATCTTCCTCCTCGCCGTCCCCATGGTGCTCGAGTTCGGGATGGAGTCGGTCTTCGCCGTGGTGGACGTCTTCGTCGTTTCGCGACTGGGGCCCGACGCGGTGGCCACTGTGGGGCTCACCGAGTCGCTGTTGACCATCGTCTACGCCGTGGCAATGGGGGTGAGCATCGGCGCCATGGCCCTCATCGCCCGCCGGGTGGGCGAAAAGGACACCGAGCGAGCCGCCCGGACGGCGGTGCAGGCCATCGTCCTCGGCATCCTGCTCGCTCTGCCGGTGGCCCTCATCGGCATTTCTCTCGCCCCGAGACTCTTGCAGCTGATGGGCGGTAGCCCTTGGGTGCTGCAGCATGGCGTCCGCTACATGCAAGTGATGATGGGCAGTACCCTCAGCATCACGCTGCTCTTCCTCATCAACGCCATCTTTCGCGGCGCCGGGGACGCGGCGGTGGCGATGCGCGTGTTGTGGCTCGCCAACGGCCTCAACTGCGTCCTGGCGCCGTGCTTGGTGCTCGGCCTCGGGCCGTTCCCGAAGCTGGGCGTGGTGGGCGCCGCCGTGGCCACCACCATCGGTCGGACGAGCGGAGTGGTCTACCAGCTGTGGCGGCTGTCCCGGCCGGACGGACGCATCACCCTGTTACGCCGCCAGCTGCACGTCGAATGGAAAACCATCGCCCAGGTGCTGCGACTGTCCGGTCCAGCGACGGTGCAGATGTTGGTGGGCATGGTGAGCTGGGTGGCGATGGTGCGCATCATCTCGGGCTTCGGCAGCAACGCCGTGGCCGGCTACACCGTCGCCATCCGGATTGTCACCTTCGCCCTGCTGCCGTCGTTCGGCCTGGCCAACGCCGCGGCGACGCTGGTCGGCCAGAACCTGGGGGCCCGGCAACCGCAGCGTGCCGAGCGCAGCGTTTGGCTGGCCGCGGGCTTCAATTCCGGTTTTCTTCTCCTGGTCGGGCTGGTGTTGCTCGTCTTCGCTCCACGTCTCATCCATCTGTTCAGCCCGGACGCCGCGGTGGCCGGCTTCGGGGTGAGCTGCTTGCGCATCGTCTCCGTCGGCTTCGCCTTCTATGGCGTTGGGATGGTGATGACGCAGTCCCTCAACGGCGCCGGGGACACCCGGACGCCCACCCTCATCAACTTCGCTTGCTTCTGGGTGCTGGAGCTCCCACTGGCCTGGGGCCTCGCCTACGGGCTGGACCTTGGACCTCGCGGCGCCTTCCTTGCGCTGCTGGCCGCCTTCTGCAGCGTGGCCGTGGCCGGCGGCCTGGTCTTCCGGACGGGCCGCTGGAAGCTTCGCGCCATCTAACCTTCGAGAAAAAACCACCCGCCTGCCCGATGGCCAGACACTGCACCTCCAGCCACCGGGCGGCGGGTGCACAGCCTTTGCGCCGCCTCCGAAGCCGCGGTACCGCTGGTTACGCCGCGCCCGGAGAGGTGGCGCCTTGATTGTCGTGGTTCAAGGCATCACCTCCTTTCGCCCCGTAGGGCGGAGGAGATCCTGACAGCCGGGTTGGCCGCCCGCAAAGAAAAACGCCGGACGGCCACGGGGCGGGCACTTGCCCGACCCCAGGCCGTCACCGGCCGTGGGAGGCCCCCCGGCCGAGTCAGGCCTGCTCGGCAGCCAGGCTGCGCATGGCCTCGGTGATGTCGGCCAGCTGCGGCACCGACGCCAACTCGAGTGGGTCGGCCAACCCAATGCCGGGCACGAATTTCCCGGCCAACAGCCGGGGCGCGGCCAACAGCCGGTAGAAGAGCTCCTCCACCGTGCGGCGGAGCAGGTGCTCGCCGAAGTTGGTGACTTCCGTATCCTCGTTGACGAAGAGGACTTTCCCCGTCTTTTCCACCGAGTTGCGAATGGCGTCCCAGTCGTACGGCCAGAGCGAGCGCAGGTCGATGACTTCAGCCTCGACGCCGGCCTCGGCGAGCGTTGCCGCGGCCCGCACGCACAAGGGAAGCGTGCGGCCGTAGCTGACGACACTGAGCGCGGTCCCCTCCCGGACCACCTTCGCCTTTCCGATGGGCACCGCATAGGGCGTGAGCTGGGGCCAGTCCGGCTTCCAGGCCGAGCGGTCGCCCAAGGGAGCGTCAATCATCTTGGAGAGCGCGCGCTCGTCGCCAGGCTCGCCCGGAATCAACTCCTCGCCTTTGATGCGTAGCAGGGCTTTGGGCTCCAGGTACAAAACGGGATTCTCTTCCTGGCAGGCCGAGAGCATGAGCCCATAGGCGTCGAGGGGCGTGCTGGGCATGACAATTTTCCAGCCGGGAATGTGCGTCGCCGTCGCGTCGAAGCTGTGCGAGTGGTAGACGCTGCCGCGGATTCCGCTCCCCACCGGCGTCTTCACCACCATTGGCAGGTTCCAGTCTCCGTTGGTGGTCCAGCAGGTATTGCCCGCAATCTTCAGCAGGTCGATGGTGTTGTAGATGTAGTCGCAGAACTGGATTTCAGCCACCGGATGCTGACCGGCCATGGCCAGCCCCATCGCCGCGCCGATGATGCCGCGCTCGTCGAGCGGGCTGTTCCATGCCGTCTTCAACCCTTGGGTGGCGGTGAAGACGCCACCGAGCGGAGGACCGACGTCCTCGCCGAAGATGTCGGTGACGCCGAGGTGCTCCTCGGCATAATGCAGCGCCAGACGGATGGCCTGTGCCATGTTGGCCATGTTCAGGAGCGCTCCTTGTAGACGTTGTTCCAGATGCTCTCCGCCGCCGGCATCGGCTCGTCCCGCACCTGTCGAGCCAGCTCCCCAATCTCCTTTGTCCAGCGCTCGCGCACTTGGTCCATTGCCGCCCGAGTCAAAATGCCGTGCTTTTCGAGCAACTCCTCGAAGTTGACCAAGCAGTCCACCTCAGAGGGGACGAGGTTGGCACCGGAGGCGCTGGAGTGGCCGTAGAGGCGACTGACCATCGCCTCGAGCAGGAAGGGCTTACGCTCGCTGCGCACGTAGGCGAAGGCTTCTTTCAGCACGCGGTAACTGGCCACGGCGTCATTTCCGTCCACGCTCGCGGTGCGCATGCCGAAGGCCTTGCCTCGGTCGGCGAGGCTCGTCGGGCCCTGCTGCGTCGAGGCCGCGGTGGAGATGCCCCAGTGGTTGTGGGTGACGATGATGAGGATGGGCAGCTCCTGGCCTGGGCGGCTGCTCCACACCAGGCAGCTCGCAAAATCCCCCTCGGCGGTGCCCGCGTCGCCGCCGGTGACGATGGTGATGCCGTCGCCGCCGAAGCGCCTCTGGGCCATCGCCGTGCCCGGGGCGATGACGTACTGGACCTCGATGGGGGAGGTGATGGGCGCGATATTCCACGCGCGCTTGGTGTAGTGGCCGGCGAAGTTGCGGCCCGCCGAGTAGGGGTCCGTCGCGGTGTTTTTCATCTGCCGCAGCGCGCCCAGCGGCTCCTCGCCGAGCGCAAGCAAGGTGGCCGACTGGCGGTAGTGGCCGTGGAGGTAGTCGTACGCCGGACCCTGGCCCCGCTTCATGAGCAAGCCCAGCGGGACGTTGAAAGCCTCTTCGCCCGGGCCACCAATCCAAAAGTAGCCGTGGCCCGCCTTGTACATTTGGATGAGGCGCTCCTCGAGGACGCGCGCCTTGACCATCAACTCGTGCATTCGCACCAGCAGCTCGCGGTCGACGCCGAGCACCCCCGCCTCGGCGCGGACGAGCTGGGGACGAGAACGGCTGGGGCCTCGTTCGCTCATGGGTCTCCTCTAGCAGAGTTGCCGGGAATTTCACTCGACGCGGCGCACCGCACTTCCCTCGGGCCGCGCTACAGTCCCGCACACCCATGGCCCCCCCCCTGCTCGAGGCGGTCCGCGCCAAAATCCGAGACGTCCCGGACTTTCCCAAGCCCGGAATTGTCTTTAAAGACCTCACCCCGGTGCTGGCCGATGCCGCGCTGTTTCACGGCGTCGTCGCCGCCCTGGCGGCGCGGGTGGCCACCTTGGAGGTGGAGCGGGTGGTGGCCATCGAGGCCCGCGGCTTCATCTTCGGCGCAGCACTGGCCTACGCCTTGCGCCGCGGCTTCGTCCCGGTGCGCAAGCCCTCCAAGCTGCCCCGCGCCACCCACCGGGAGGCGTACGGCCTGGAATACGGGCGCGACGCGCTGGAACTGCACACCGACGCGCTGGCCAAGGGTGAACGGGTGCTGGTGGTGGATGACGTCTTGGCCACCGGCGGGACGGCCTTGGCCAGCCGCACCTTGGTGGAACGCGCCGGGGCAACCGTTGCCGCCTTCGCCTTCGTGGTGGAGCTCGGTTTTCTCAAGGGCGCCGAGAAGCTGCAAGGGACGCCCCTCCACGCCTTCATTCGTTACGACTGACGGAAGAGACCCAAATGGCAGACACCTTTCGCGCACTGTATGCCGAGCAAGTCGAGGGACGGCCCCGCGTCAGCCTCGTCTCGCTCGGGGACGAGGTGCTTCCCGCCGGCGACGTGACGCTGGACGTGGCCTACAGCTCACTCAACTACAAGGATGGGCTGGCACTCACCGGTAAGGGCAAGGTGCTGCGCAAGCATCCCCTCGTCCCCGGAATCGACGTCGCTGGGACGGTGCGCGCCTCCACCTCAGCCCGCTTCCGGCCGGGCGAGCCGGTGTTTGCCACGGGATGGAATCTCGGTGAGTCCCTGTGGGGCGGCTACACCCAGAGGACGCGGCTCTCGTCGGCCTTTCTCCAGCACCTGCCACCGGGCCTCGACTTGAAGCGAGCGATGGCCCTCGGGACGGCCGGCTTCACCGCCATGCTGTGCGTCGAGGCTCTGGAGCAGGCCGGAGCGCTCAAGAGCGGGCGGGAGGTGGTGGTGACGGGCGCCGGCGGTGGGGTGGGCTCGGTGGCGGTCAGCCTGTTGGCAGCGCTGGGGCAAAAGGTGGCCGCCTCCACCGGGCGCCCCGAACTTCTGGGCTGGCTCACCTCGCTCGGCGCGGCCAGCCTGGTGAAGCGCGACGAGCTGGCCCAAAAGGGCCCGCCGCTGGCGGCCGAGCGCTGGGGCGCGGGCGTCGACACGGTGGGCGGCCAGACGCTGGCCACGGTGCTGAGCCAGACGGCCTATTACGGGGCGGTGGCCGCCTGTGGCCTGGCCGGGGGGGCGGACTTCCCGGGCTCCGTCTTTCCCTTCATCCTCCGGGGCGTGAAGTTGCTCGGCGTGGAGTCGGTGCTGGTGCCCATGGAGCAGCGAGAGCGCGCCTGGAAGCGGCTCGGGCAGCTTTTGCCCCTGGAGAAGCTGGACGCCAGCACCACCGTGGTGGCCATGTCTCAGCTGCTCGAGGTGGCGCCGGAGATTCTCGCCGGAAAGACGCGCGGCCGGGTGGTGGTGGACGTCAACGCCTAAGGGCGTCTGGCGGGAAGGGCAAGCCGATGAAAACAGCCCCTCGTGTCCTGGTGACGCGGCGCCTCCCCGAAGCGGTGGAGGAGCGGGTGGAACGCTGCTACCGCGGCCTCTTCAACCCCGAGGACCGGGCTCTTTCGGACGACGAAATTGCCGACTTGAGCGCCGACGCGGAGGCCATTCTCTGCTGCGTCACGGACCACTTCTCCCACGCGCTCCTCCGCCGGCTGGGCCCGCGGGTGCGGGTGCTGGCCTCGGTGTCGGTGGGGACGGACCACATCGACCTCGCCGCAGCGCGGGACCGGGGCCTGCGTGTCACCAACACGCCGGACGTCGTCACCGAGGCCACCGCGGACATTGCGCTGTTGCTGCTGCTCGGGGCTGCGCGGCGGGCCAGCGAGGGCGAGCAGCTGGTGCGCAGCGGGGGATGGACGGGCTGGGCCCCTACCCAGCTGTTGGGGCGGGGCTTCGCTGGCAAATGCCTCGGCATTGTGGGCCTAGGGCGCATCGGCCGCGCCCTCGCCGCGCGCGCCCGCCCGCTCGGACTCGAGATTCACTATTGTGACCACAGCCGGCTTCCCAGTGCCCTCGAGCAGGGCGCCCAATTTCACGACACGCTGGAGAGCCTGCTCGGGGTGAGCAACTTCCTCTCTCTTCACACGCCGGCGACGGCCGCTACGCGAAAGCTCATCAACGCGCGCACGCTGGCGCTGTTGCCAAGAGGAGCGGTCCTGGTGAATTCCGCCCGTGGAGACCTCATCGACGACGAGGCGCTCATCGCCGCCCTTTCGAGTGGGCAGCTCTTTGCCGCCGGCCTGGACGTCTACGCCGGCGAGCCGAATCTGCACCCCGGCTACCGGACGCTTCCCAACGTTTTCCTCTTGCCGCACCTCGGGACGGCGACGCTCGAGACCCGGACAGCGATGGGCTTTCGGGCTCTGGACAATGTGGATGCGGTGTTGGCAGGACGAGAGCCGCTCGATGGGGTGGCCTAGGCGTTTGGGGGAGCGGCTCGACGGCGACGGCGGGAGGTAGGCTTGGGCCCAATGCCCACCTCGCCGCGCGCCCTGCTGTACCAAGAGCTCGTCAGAGTGGCGGACCCCTCACTGGCGCCGGGGATGCAGGCCTACATGAAGTCCGCCATGCCGTACCTCGGCGTCAGCGCTGTCCCCTTGCGGGCGGCGTGCAAGCGCGCCTTCGCCCAGTTCGAGCTAGCCGACGCCGAAAGCTGGAAGCGCATTGTCCTCGGCATTTGGCGCAACGCGCGCTTCCGGGAGGAGCGCTACGGAGCAATCGAGCTGTGCGGGGAACGCCGCGCCCGCGCCTTCCAGACGATGGACGCGCTCCCGATGTACGAGGAGATGATTGTCACCGGCGCGTGGTGGGACACCGTCGACGCGTTGGCGACGCACCGGCTGGGCGATTTATTGCGGCGCTCGCCAGCCACCATGAAGAAGAAAATGCTGACTTGGAGTCGCGACCGGGACATGTGGAAGCGTCGGAGCGCGATTCTTTGCCAGATTGGCTTCAAGACAGAAACCGACTTGGCGCTTCTCTATGCCTGCATCAAGCCCTCGCTGGCGTCGCGCGAATTTTTCCTACGTAAGGCGATTGGCTGGGCGCTCCGCCAGTACGCCTGGACGGACCCAGTGGAAGTCCAACGCTTCGTGCGTCGGCACGAGGGACAGCTGAGCGGGCTCAGCAAACGGGAAGCTCTGAAGAACGTCCTCCAGTCGAAGGCGTGAAGCTCACCTCTTGCGCTTCGGGCGGCGGAGAAGCGTTCGAGGCGACTGTCACTCGGCGCGCGTCGCCTGCGCTGGCGTCGCTGGACGCACCCACACCCCGCCCTCGTCCAGGAGCGGGCTCCCGAAGTCCAGGGCCGAGAGGTTTCGCACGAGGGCCACCCCCTGGCGCGCGGAGTCAAGGACGGGCCGGCCCGGCTTGGCCAAGACGGCCGGCACCAGCTCGACTCGGGTGGCGACGCCGTTGGGGGCCAGCTGCACCTCCAAAATTCCGGTAATGCCGAGCGGGCCGGTGAGGTTGAAGGTGTCCCAGGTGGAGAAGTTGCCCAAGGAGTACGCAATGAGTCGGCCCTTGTAGAGCTCGACGGCCCGGAGCAGGTGGGGACTGCTGCCGAGAACAAGGTCCGCACCAGCGTCAACGACGGTGTGGGCGAAGGCACGCACGTCCCCCCGGTTCTCGCCCAGGAAGGTTTCGACGCCGAGCGGCACGCGCGCCGCCCCCACGCCCTCCGCGCCCCCATGGAAGGAGACGAAAACCAGGTCATGGCGCTTCTTGAGGTCCGCCACCAGCTTGCGGGCGATGGCCAAGTCCTGAATCCGGTAGACGTCGGAGCCAAACGAGAAGCCCACCAGCGCCACGCGCCGGCCCCCCACGTCCCAGGAGGCGATGTCCCCCAACGGGCCACTGTGGCGGATGCCGGCCGCCTCCAGAGCAGCCATGGTGGAACGACGGCCCTCCGGACCGAAGTCGCCGGCGTGGTTGTTGGCGATGCTCATGACGTCGAAGCCTGCGGCCTTCAGGCTTTTGGCGAAGGCGGTGGGGACGCGAAAGGCGTAGCACTTGGTGGACTTCTTCCCGCACTTCTTGCTCTCCCCGGCATCGGCGAGCACCGTCTCGAGGTTGCCGAAACGCACGTCGGCCTTGCGCAACGTCTGCGTCACGCCGTCGAACATGTCAGCGCCGTCGTTGGGAGGAAGCACCACGTGGCCGGGGGGCCAACCCATGCCCAGCTGCACATCCCCCACCGCGGCCACACTGAGGCGCTCCCCCTCGGTGGGCACCTCCTCCCGCGGCGGCAGCGGGCCAGGGTCGGGAAGCGCGTCGAGCAGGCGCAGCTGCCGGACGCGCTCCACGAGCTCCGGCAGGTGCTCGGCAAGCTCCGGGTAGTGGGGGTCGAGCCGCTGGAGCTCGGTCCAGGCCTCGAGGGCCGCCTCGTGCCGGCCACGCAGCTGCTCCGACCAGCCCAACTCCCACAGCGCGGCGGTGCACTGGGCGTCCATGGCCAGGGCCTGGCGGTACAGGGCAATGGCCTCCGCGGCGCCCCCCTCGCCTTTCTCGCGCTGCACCGTGCGGCCCGTTTCCACCAAGGCCAGCGCGCTCACCGGCTCTCGCGGCGCGGCGGGGACTGCCACCGGCGGCGGCGCTGCAGTTGGGACCACGGTCGAGGCCGGAGCCTCGGTAGCCGCCGGCTGGACGGTGGCGCAGCCAGCGAGCAGAGCGAGCAGGGCGGAGAGTTGGAGACGTCGAGCCATGCGGAGAAGGCGCCTCAAGCGCGAGAAACGGGTGCGGGTGGCCTTCTCACCCCCCTTCGTAGCACAGCAGGACGCCGCCCTTGGCACGCGCCCGGCGTCTTGGTTGGCTTCAAGGGGGGCCACTTCAGCCCTTCAAAGAGCGTCCTTGCGCCGGCTTAGGCAGTGACGGCGACGCTGACCGGAGGCAAGCCCCCCACCACCAGCGACACCGTCTGGCCGGCGCGAAGTGGCTCGGCGACGGTGGCTGCGCCGGCCAGGACAATGCTGTCTTTGGGCAAGCCGCGTCCCCGTCCGTCCAGGAGCGCGCACAGCTGCACCACCGAGAGCACCGGGTCTCCAGAGATGGCGCTCCCTTTGGCCCGTTGGCGGACTACTCCGTCCACGGCCATGACCAGCTCGAGCTCGCCCAGCTCCAGTCCGGCGGCGTCCGTCCAAGCCTCCGCCAGTGCAAAGTGCGAGGACGAGGCGTTGTCCGCCACCACGTCCGGGAGGCTGAAGTATTTGAAGTCGCGGTAGCGCGAATCCAGAATTTCCAGGGCCGCGCACACCCCGCTGCAGGCAGCCAGCACTTCGGCCCGACCGGGGCAACCCCTCAGGCCATCGGCGAAGTGGAAGGCGATTTCTGGCTCAATTTTCGGGTGCAGCGCCCCGGCCATCCGGAAGGTACCGCGCACCCGCATTTCCTCGGTGAGCACGCCGTAGATGGGCGCGCCCAGCCCCATCTGCTGGCGCTTGGCCTCCGAGGTGAGCCCCATTTTTAGCCCCACGCCGTGTTCTCCCCGCTCGCGCCGCAGGGCAATGCCGGCGTCCATGATGCGGTAGGCCTGCTCCAGCGTGAGGTCCGGAAATTCCAGGGTGAGGCGCTCCACTTCGCGACCCGACAGCCGGGCCTCGTCCAGCCGACGGGCCAAGGCATTCACATCCAGCACCATTCCCGAGCGCGTCCTCTCCGGCTGGCCCCCAGGGGTGCCGCCGGCCTCTACAATACCCCTTGGGGTGGCGCAGGGCCTCCACCCCGCCCGCAGCATGCTAGGACAGGCGGTGGGCGATGGTGACCGTCCAGAACCACATTGATGGCCGGCAGGTGCCGGCGCATTCCGGCGCGACGCTGGACAACTGGGAGCCGGCCACGGGTGCCGTGTCCGGCACTCTGCCGGACTCGAACGCAGAGGACGTCGCCTCGGCGGTGCAGGCCGCCCAGCGGGCGTTCCCCGCCTGGGCCTCCACCCCAGCCGCCGAGCGTTCGCGGACGCTGCACCGGCTGGCCGAAGCCTTGCGCGCGCGCCTGCCGGAGCTGGCTCACGCTGAGTCCGTCGACACCGGCAAGCCCCTGTCGCTGGCCGCCTCCCTCGACATTCCCCGGGCGGTGGCCAACTTCGACTTCTTCGCCGACGCGGCCAGCCAATTCGGCAGCGAGGCCCACCCCATGGAGGGAAGGGCACTCAACTACACGCTGCGCAACCCGCTCGGGGTGGTGGGCTGCATTTCTCCGTGGAATTTGCCTCTCTACCTCCTCTCCTGGAAGGTGGCACCGGCGCTGGCCGCTGGAAACTGCGTGGTGGCCAAGCCCTCGGAGGTCACCCCGGTAACCGCAGACTGGCTTGGCCGTCTCGCTGCGGAGGCCGGGTTGCCGCCTGGTGTGCTCAACCTGGTGCACGGGCTGGGGCCGAAAGTCGGCGCCGCCCTCACCGCCCACCCCGGGGTGAAGGCCATTTCCTTCACCGGCAGCACGCGCACCGGCGCGCAAATTGCCCGCACGGCCGGCCCCACCTTCAAGAAGCTGTCCTTGGAGATGGGCGGAAAAAACGCCACGCTCGTCTTCGCCGACTGTGATTTCGAGGCGGCGCTGGCCACCACGCTGCGCTCGGCCTTCACCAACCAGGGGCAGATTTGCCTGTGCGGCTCTCGTATTCTCGTGGAGCGGACGCTCTACCCGCGTTTCCGAGAGGCTCTGGTGGAGCGCACCCGCGCCCTCCGCGTCGGGGACCCGCTCGAGCCAGAGACGCAGCAGGGCGCGCTGGTGAGCCGGCAGCACCTGGACAAGGTGCTGGGGTGCCTCGACGTCGCCCGGGCGGAGGGTGGACGGGTGTTGTGCGGGGCGCAGCGGGCCCGCGTCGCCGGCCGCTGCGCGGAAGGCTTCTTCGTCGAGCCGACGCTGCTCGAAGGCCTGGGGCCAGAGGCCCGGACCAACCAGGAGGAGATTTTCGGCCCGGTGGCCACGCTCCAGCCCTTCTCCTCCGACGAGGAGGCACTGGCGCTGGCCAACGCCACCGCGTACGGGCTGGCCGCCTCGGTTTGGACGTCCAACCTCACCCGGGCCCACACGGTCGCGGCCCGTCTGCAGTCCGGAATTGTGTGGGTGAATTGTTGGATGCTTCGAGACTTGCGCACTCCATTTGGCGGGATGAAGGACTCGGGCGTCGGGCGCGAGGGGGGCGTGGAGTCGCTGCGCTTCTTCACCGAGCCGCAAAACGTCTGCATCCAGCTGTAGAGGAGGAGGCCCCTGTGCCGTCCGTCACGTCCGAGCGAGCCGCCGCACCGGTGGGGTTGTTTCCGCACGCGCGTCGTGTCGGAAACCTGCTGTTTCTCTCCGGAATCGGGCCGCGCGTGCGCGGCAGCAAAGCCATTCCGGGCGTCACTTTCGATGCCATGGGCAATGTCGTCGCCAAGGACATTGTGGCCCAATGCCACAGCGTCTTCGCCAACGTCCGCGCCATCCTCGAGGACGCCGGGACGAGCTGGGAGCATCTGGTGGACGTCACCGTCTTCCTCACCGACATGAAGGCGGACTTCGAAGCGTACAACCGCCTCTGGGCGGAGTACTTCGCCACTGTCCAGCCCTGTCGCACCACGGTGGAAGTCAACTGTCTGCCCACCCCCATCGCCATCGAGTTGAAGTGCATCGCCGAGATGCCGGAGGAGGCCCCATGACGAGCCGGCTGGAAGCCCTGAATTTCAAGCGCTGGATTGACGAGCACCGGCATTTGCTGAAGCCGCCCGTGGGGAACCAGCTGATTTGGGCCGACCGCGAATTCATGGTGACAGTGGTGGGCGGCCCCAATGCCCGGGCCGACTTCCACATCAACCAGGGCGAGGAGTTTTTTCACCAGCTGGAGGGCGACATCGTCCTGCGCTGCATTGACGACGGCAAGCAGGTGGACGTCCCCATCCGCGAGGGGGAGATATTCCTCTTGCCCCCGAGGGTGCCGCACTCGCCGCAGCGCCCGGCCGGCACGGTGGGCCTGGTGCTCGAGCGCAAGCGGCTGTGGCACGAGAAGGACGGCTTCGTCTGGTTCTGCCAAAAGTGTGGCGAAAAACTCCATGAGGAGTTCTTCCATCTGGAGAACCTCGTCACGCAGCTGCCGCCGGCCTTCGACCGCTTTTTCGGAAGCGCCGAGTTCTCCACCTGCAAGAAGTGCGGAACCCGGGCCGTGCGGGGCTGATGGCCACCGTCGACGTCCACACCCACTTGCTTCCACCAGAGCTGCCGCGGTGGCGCGAGAAATTCGGCTACGGCGGCTTCATCCAGCTCGAAGCCTGTGGCCCGCATCGCGCCCGCATGGTGAAGGACGACGGCACGCCCTTTCGAGAAGTGCAGAGCAACCTCTGGGATGCTGCGGCGCGGCTGGCGGACTGTGACGCGGCCGGCGTCGACGTGCAGGTGCTGTCCACCGTGCCAGTCATGTTCTCCTACTGGGCCAAGCCGAATGACGCGCTCGAGCTCGCCCGCTACCTCAACAACCATCTGGCCAGCGTCGTCCAGAGCCGGCCACAGCGTTTCTTGGGCCTCGGGACGCTTCCCCTCCAGGCGCCGGCGCTGGCCACGGCCGAGTTGGAGCGCTGCATGCGGCAGCTGGGCCTGGCCGGCGTCCAAATTGGAAGCCACGTCAATGAGTGGAATTTGGGTGACCCGGCCCTCTTCGAGGTCTTCGCCGCGGCCGCGGAGCTGGGCGCCGCCGTCTTCGTCCACCCCTGGGACATGATGGGGGAGGCACGGATGCGCAAGTACTGGCTTCCCTGGCTGGTGGGGATGCCTGCCGAAGTCTCGCTCGCCATCTGCAGCATCCTGTTCGGCGGCGTTCTGGAGCGGCTCCCCAAGCTGCGGATTGCCTTCGCGCACGGGGGCGGCGCTTTCCCCGGGACGTTCGGCCGCATTGCCCATGGCTTCGAGGTGCGGCCCGACCTGGTGGCGGTGGACAACCCGGTGCACCCACGTGCCTACCTGGGACGCTTTTGGGTGGACAGCCTGGTCCATGACGCGGCCGCCCTGCAGAGTGCCTTGGGCCTCTTTGGCCCCTCCAGCATCATGCTCGGCAGCGACTACCCCTTCCCCCTGGGCGAAGCCTCCCCGGGCAGCCTCATCCGCTCGCTCTCCGGGCTGGCCCCCGAGGTGCGTCAGGGGCTCCTCGGGGACAACGCCTGGGCGTGGCTTGGACGGACGACATGACATTCGAGGACTCCGAGGCCTTTGCCCGCGGTCTGGACGCGGCCGACCTTCTGGCCCACTTGCGAGAGGCCTTCTTCCTCCCGCCAGGCCCGGACGGCAGTCCGTGCATTTACCTGGCCGGCAACTCGCTTGGGCTCCAGCCGCGCAAGGCGCGCACCTACGTCGCCGAGGCGCTGGAGGCCTGGGAGAAGCTCGGTGTGGAGGGCCACCTCCAAGGCGCCCACCCGTGGCTGCCGTACCACGAGTTGCTCACCGCCCCGACGGCGCGCTTGGTGGGCGCCGAGCCGGAGGAGGTGGTGGTGATGAATACCCTCACCGTCAACCTCCACCTGATGATGGTCAGCTTCTACCGGCCCACGCCCAAGCGCTTCCGAGTGTTGATGGAGGCGGATGCCTTCCCCTCGGACCGCTACGCGGTCGCCTCCCAGGTGCGCTTCCACGGCCATGCGCCCGAGGCGGCGGTGGTGGAGGTCCCTCCTCGTCCCGGGGAGGATGCGCTGCGGGCCGAGGACCTGCTCGGCGCCATCGAGCGGGAGGGCCCGAAGCTGGCGCTGGTGCTCCTCGGCAACGTGAATTACCTCACCGGGCAGGCCTTCGACGTCGCTGCCGTGACGCAGGCCGCGCACCGGGCCGGGGCGCTCGTCGGTTTTGACCTGGCGCACGGTGCCGGCAACCTGCGGCTGAGGCTGCACGAGGACGGGCCTGACTTTGCGGTGTGGTGCTCCTACAAGTACCTCAACGGCGGCCCGGGCTCCTTGGGCGGCGTCTTCGTCCACAGCCGTCACCGCGACGGCCACGCCCTGCCCCGCTTCGAGGGCTGGTGGGGCCATGACAAGGCCTCGCGCTTTCAAATGCCAGCGCGCTTCGCCTCGCTTCCGGGCGCCGAAGGCTGGCAGCTCAGTAACCCGCCCATCCTCCAGCTGGCGGCCCTGCGCGCCTCCATGGAGCTCTTCGCCGAAGCCGGAATGGGCGCGCTCGAGGAGAAGCGAGAGCGTCTCACCGCCTTCCTCGCCTTTCTGTTGGCCGGCCTGCCGCGGAGTGCCGTGCGCGTCATTACCCCCGCGGACCCGAAGCAGCGGGGCGCCCAGCTGTCTTTGAAAGTCCGCAAGGACGCGCGCACCGTGGTGCAGCGCCTGGCCCAGGCAGGCATGGTGGTGGACTTCCGCGCTCCGGACATTCTCCGCGCGGCCCCGGTGCCGCTGTACAACTCCTTCACGGACGTCTGGCGCTTCGCCCGGGCGCTTCGCACCCATGTCTCGGCCTGACCCCTACACCCTCGTCGGCTCGGGGCTGGTGGGCTCGCTGTTGGCGCTGTTTCTGGCCCGCCGCGGCGCCGAGGTGCGGGTGCTGGAGCGGCGCGCCGACTTGCGCAAGGAGCGCATCCGTGCGGGGCGCAGCATCAACCTCGCCATCAGCGTCCGCGGGCTTCATGCCCTGGGCCAGGTGGGCCTGGCGGAACGGGCACTGAAGCACGCCATCGCCATGCGGGGACGCGCCATCCATCCCCTCGACGGCCCCCTCGGCTTTCAGCCCTACGGCAAGGACGACAGCCAAAACATCCATTCCATCTCCCGGGGCTGGCTCAATGGAATACTGATGTCCGAGGCGGAAGCGACGGGCCGAGTCCGCCTGGAGTTTCACCACCGCGTGGCCGCCCTCGACGTCTCCACCGGGCGCCTGACGGTGGTGAATGAGCGCGACGGCCGCACCGAGCTCGTGGCCGGCGCCGCGGTGGTGGGCACCGACGGGGCGGCCTCGGTGGTACGGGACGCGGTGGTGGCCAGCGAGGGCGGGACGAGCACCGAGGAGCGACTCGAGCACGGCTACAAGGAGTTGACGCTGCCGGCGGGCCCGGGCGGAAGCTTTCGGCTGGAAAAGCACGCCTTGCACATCTGGCCGCGGCGCGACTTCATGCTGATTGCCCTGCCCAACCTGGACGGCAGCTTCACCTGCACCCTCTTTCTGCGGTTTGTCGGAAGCCCTTCTTTCGAGACGCTCGGGACGCCCGAGGAGGTGCGCGGCTTCTTCGCTGCGCATTTCCCGGATGCGCTCGCGCTGTTGCCAGACCTCGAAACCCAATTCTTCGAGAACCCGACCGGCAGCATGGTGACGGTGAAGTGCTGGCCCTGGGCAGCCAAGTCGCGGGCGGTGCTGCTGGGCGATGCCGCCCACGCCATTGTCCCCTTCTTCGGCCAGGGGATGAATTGCGGCTTCGAAGACTGCGAGGTGCTGGACGGGGTGCTTGGCCAGCGGACGGACGTCGGCGCGGCGTTCGCCGAGTTCGCACGCCTGCGCAAGCCCAACGCCGACGCCATTGCGGACATGGCGGTGGAGAATTTCGTGGAAATGCGGGACAGCGTGGCCGACGCCCGCTTCCTGCTGGAGAAGTCCATCGAGCGGCGGCTCCTCAACGCCTTCCCCGGCGAGTTTCTCTCCCGCTACGCGCTGGTGAGTTTCAGCCGCGCTCCCTACCGCCTGGCCTATGAGGTGGGCCGCGTCGCCGCTGCCCTCGTCTCAGAGTTGGCCACCGGCGTCAGGTCGGCGGAGGAGGTGGACCTCACCGCCGCGCGGAAGCTGGTGAATGCCCGCCTGGCACCCCTGCTGAGTCAGCTCCCCCGAGACGCCCTCGGCTAAAGGCCGCGTCCTGCACTAGGCAAGCGACTCGATGGCCTGCACCACCAGCGGCCAGTAGGGCGAGTCGGGCCGTGTCACGTCGAAGTGGCCTCCGCCCTCCAATGTCACCAGGCGCGCCTCGTCTCCGGAGGCGCGCGCCCGCTCGACGTAGGCCGGACTCATGGCGTAGGGGACGTCCGCGTCGTCCGTCCCGTGGACGAGGACGGTGGGCACCCCCAGCGGCAGCAGCTCCACAGGGGAGGCGGCGCGGTAGCGCGCTGGGACTTGCTCGGGGCTACCGCCGAGCAGCTCGCGGACGACGCCCCCACTGAGGTTGAGGCGCGAGGCCTCCGCCAAGTCGCTCACTGGCGCCAGTCCAACCACCCCCAACACGGGCAGCGTCGTGCCGAAGTGGGCCCGGGCCCGCGCGGCGGCCCACAGCGCCAGGTGCCCGCCCGCTGAGTGGCCCACCAACAGCGCGCCGCGCAGCTGCAGCCCGGCTGTGGCCGCCGCCGCCGGGAGGGCGGCGAGCGCGGCCTCGACGTCCTCCAGCGTCCCTGGCCATCCGCCGCCCGGCTCTCCCAGCCGGCGGTACTCCACGGAGGCCACCGGGAAACCGAGGCGCGCCAGGGCGGCGGACGCGGGCCGGAGCTCCTCCAGCCCATACCTCAGCCGCCAATACCCTCCGTGGATGGCCACCAGAAGCACCTCCCGGACGGGGGCCGCCTCCGCCACCCACTCCACCACTTGCGACGCACAAGGCCCATATGGTGCAACGGCTGCGGTGGGCACTCAGAAGCCTCCAGACAGCAAGCGCCTCCCAAACTCGAAGCGACAATAGCAGTCAGAGCAGGCAGCATGAGCAGAGGACGGGCGCCTCGTCTCTGGCTTCGTGGTGAATCCAGCGTTCGCGGCGCCACCAGCAATAGAGGGGGGAGGCCGATGCGAAAGACGCTGCAACAGCGCCAGGTGGACTTCGACGAGACGTACCGAGGGCAGAGGGAGGCGGTGGCCGGCGGCACCGACAAACTGACGGCCTACTTTCAGGACGTTTTCCCGGCGGCCGGCATCAAGACGGCGCTGCTGCTGGTGACGGGCCAAACCGAGCTGCCTGACAAGAATGGAGTCACGCAGATTGAGCTGTCGTTGGCGATTCACCTCCACTCGACAGGAGCGATTCCCAACGTCCCGCAGGCCCACAGCAAGCAGAACACCGACTTGACGAAGACCTTCGCGTGGGTGCATCCGGCGAACTCAGTCCACACCATGAGCTACTCGACGCTCATCACCGCCCTCTACACGGGGAACGACCCGCCCACCATTCCGCCCTGAGCGCCCGCTGCGGAGTTTCGCTCGCGGAGGTCTCCGCAAGGCATACTGTCCCGTCGTGTGGGGGACCCTTTCACTCGCACTCCTGGTGGCAGCGGCGGCAGCCCTGGGCCACGACGGATGGACGCCGTCGGTCGCCGGGTGTGGCGGGGATGATTCGCTGACAAAAGCCTGGAGCTGTGCGGCCTTGAGTCACCGGCGCAGCTCCAAGGAAGCCGCCCTCCGCTCGATGCAGGCCTTCGTCCTGACGGGCCAGTACGGACGGGCCAGAGAGGTGCTGGGGCCCTTCGAAGCGAGCGGCGACCCGGAGGTGCTCTACAAGCTGGCCTTCGTGGACTCGTGCCTGGCCAACCACGAGCTCGCCATGTCGGAATACCGGCGCGCCTTTGCCAGCGCCGGACGGCTGGCGGACGTCTCCCTTGTCTCGAGGTTGACGACGCGTTTTGCCTACGAGCTGTACCACGACGCGCAATATGCAGAGGCAGTCCGCATTTTGGACGCCTTGTTGCGCACCCACGCAGGTGCCCTCGCGCTCGTCGACGAGCGGGACGCGAGAATGCGCATGGCCCGCGCCTTACAGTTGATGGGCGACGGTCCAGCGGCAGAAGCTGAACTTCAGCGGCTGAGAGGCATTCTCGGCCCAACTCCCCTCTCGGCCCCTGAGCTCCTTCTCGACGCAGAGCTGCACATGGATGCCGGCGAGCTGCACTCTGCGGAAGAGCTGTTTGAAGAGGCGCAGGCCGCCGGGCGGCGGGACGGGATTCGTCTCTACCAGGCTTCCGCCGTGATGAACCGACTTGAGGTGGCAGCGAAGGAGCGCGACTGGGTGCGGTTGCGTGCCCTCTCTTCCGAGGCGCGGGCGTTTGCGGACGTGCTGCGGGCCGACGACCGGGTCGACCTCGCCTTTCTCGAGGGAATGGCGGCGCGGGGCCAAGGGCGCCTCGAGGAGTCCCGACGGCTGCTGGAGCAGGCCCGCGCCCAGTGCCTGCTTCCCGCCCGGCTGTGGGAAGTGGAATCCGAGCTGGGGCGGACGCTGCTGGCGCTGGGGGAGGTGGACCACGCACGCAGTGCATTCGAAGCGGCCATTGCGCAAGTCGAGTCGCAGCGCCATCAACTCCTTGACCCCAGTCTGCAGGCGGCGCCCATTGGCAGCCGCGAAGAGCCCTATGACGCGCTCTTCGAGCTCTTCGCCGAAAACCGAGACGCCCAAGGCGCCCTGTCGACGCTGAAGCAGTCTCTGGCCAGTCGTCTCGGTGAGGAGGTGGCCGAGGCCTCCGGCAGCGCGGGCCATGAGGTGAAAGACGCGCTGGGCAGAAATGCGGCCAGACAAAAGCTCGACGAGGCCACTCGAGAATTGCCCCAAGCGGAGAGAAGCGCCGGCCGCGACGCTCGCTTCGTGGCGTTCGTCACGACGGAGACGCACGCCTGGGCGCTCATCCACGGTGCTGGGGGCGCAGTCGTCCTTCCCGTCGCGCTGGCGCCCCAGGTGCTGTGCGGGTTGATGGAACGCTTTGGCCAGGACTTTGACGAGGAGGCCGCGGCGCAGCTGGGAGCAGCGCTGTTTCCTGCCTCGACACTCGCGCTCCTGGGCCACCGTTTCGCCATTATTTTGCCGCGCTGCGCGCGAAACTTTCCCGTCGCGGCGGTGCACGTCGGCAACGGCACCCTGATGGAGGTGGCTGTGGTCAGCGTGGCGCCGGACGTTTCAACCGTCACCTTTCGGTCGGCCGGCGAGGACGCAGCCGCCGGAATGGTGGTGGCGGACCCACGCCAAGACCTCCCCGCCGCTCGACAGGAAGCCGAGTGGACGGGCCGACTGGCCAAGGCCGAGGTGCGCGCCGGCCCGCTCGCCCAAGGGACGCCGCTTTCGCACTCGGCCGGGCGGCTCTTGCATTTCGCCACGCACACCACGGTGGACGTGGCCGGACCGGAGCTCGTCCTTTCGGACAGCAACCTCACCGTGGCCGACATTTTGCGCCGGCGGCTGCATGCGGACCTTGTCGTCCTGGCCGCCTGTCACTCCGGCTCCAAACTCCAGGCCACCGTCGCCGAAAGCCTGTCGACGGCGTTTCTCCGGGCGGGAAGTGGCGCCGTGCTGGCCACACTGCGCTCCGTCGAGGACGCCTTCGCCTTCGACGTCGTCCGCGCGTTTTACGCCCAAGGCGGCCTGGACGACCCGGCCGGCGCGCTCAGCAACGTCCAACGCCAGCTGGCGCGGAAGGAGCCACCGGCGCGGTGGGCGGCCTTCTTCGTCGCCGGGAGTCCCGAGCCCCTGCGAGCGCCTCCCGTCCCTCGGCGAGCCTCCGCCGTCAACCCGTAGGCCGCAAAAGGAGGCCCTGGGGCAGAGGGGGTTGGACTTCCCCCCCGGGCTTGCCGACCGCCGCCCCCACTTCCGGAGGGCGACGGTCGGCAGCTCCCCCACGGAGGGACACCGCCGCTGGGCCTTTCCCCGCGACCGGCCCTCCGCCCGGGCCGAAACGCCCAACTCGCTTGGAGTCGACTTGGACGTTCCGGACTCGGCCAAAGAGGCGACATGCCTCCGCCGTCCACCACAACGGAGTCCTCGCCGGTGGACGCCTCGAGGCCACGGAAAGCTCGGGGCGTGTGGTTTTCGCCGGGCGTGGGTCGCCTGTTTTTCCCGAAGGGCACATGTCTCTTGAGTTGCTTGACCCAGAAGAGCCTCGACCGTACCGTGTGGCTGGACACATCCACCCACACCGCCGCTCAAGGCCCTCCCAGATGGACGACGTGCATTCTGAGGCAGCGGTGCGGGACGCCCTGGCTCGGAGTGACCGCAAGCGGGCACTCACACTGCTGATGGGGCTCTATGGAAAGGCCGTTTTCAACTATTGCCAGCACATGCTGGGCAACGCGGCGGTCGCCGAGGACGTTCACCAAACGACGTTTGCCCAGGCTTATGCGGACTTTGGCCGCTACGGCGGCCGGTCGTCCCTTCGCAACTGGCTGCAAGGGATTGCCCGCCACCGCTGCCTGGACACGTTGAAAATGCAGCGTCGCGAGAACAGGCACCTCGAGCACCCCGAGGCGACGCCGGACGTTGCGACGGCCGAGCCCGGGGCGGAAGACCAGCTCCACCTTGGCTCCATTGGCAAGCACCTGGCCGGGTGCCTGGCTCGTCTCGACCCTGAGGTGCGCGATGCCATTCTGCTGCGTTTCATGGAGCAGCTCAGCTACGAGGAGATGGCTCACCTCACCGGCGTCCGTGCCGCCACCCTCCAGATGCGCGTGGCGCGGGCCATGAAGGGTTTGCGTCAATGCCTCGAAGCCTCGGGAGTCTCTCCATGACGCCCTGCGAGCGCTTCGAGAACGAGGGCCTGGTGCGTTTTGTGGCGGGCGAGCCACTGGACCCCCATTTCGACAGCTGTGCCGACTGCCGGAGCGCCCTGGCCAGCTACCAGGCGCTGACGTCAGCCCTCGCCCAGGCCCGCGAACGCTACGCCCCGCCCGGGAATTGGGAAGCGCGGGTGTGGGCGCGCATCCAGCGCGGCGAGGGGGCGCGGCGGCGCCCCTTGGCGTTTGTCCTGGGACTGGGCGTCACCGCCCTGGCGCTGGCATTCCTCCTCTTCAACACCTCGCTCCGGGGCCCCGAGGCCCTGACGCTGGCCGTGCAGGTGGAGCACGGCACGGGCGCGCTGGTGCGCGGTGGCGCCGAGGGAGGGCAGTCCGCGGCCCCTGGCGACGTCCTGCACCTTCTGGCGAAAGTCCCGCGCGGCAAAGTGGGGGACGTGCGCGTCTACCGCGGCTCGAATGAGCTCGTCTTCCAGTGCGCCACCAGTCCCGCCTGTCGCCACTCAGCGGACGCGCTGGAGGCGCGGGTGACGCTCGAGCGAGCCGGCACCTACCGCACCATCGCCATCGCGGCGGACAAAGAGCTTCCTGCTGCCACCGGAAGCTTGGATGCGGACTACGCCGCGGCCAGGCGCTCCGGCAGCGCCGAGGAGTCGCCGCCCCTCGAGGTGCTGTAGGGCAAAAGGCGTTTCTCCCCGTCGGCCGTGGTGCCGGCCGGTCAGGGACGCGCGCGCTCGGCCCGCGGGT
Source organism: Myxococcaceae bacterium (assembly GCA_052147975.1). Taxonomy (GTDB): domain Bacteria; phylum Myxococcota; class Myxococcia; order Myxococcales; family Myxococcaceae; genus JADGRA01. Next base: position 9,001 of record JBKQJL010000118.1, on the reverse strand, counting down.
AGCTGCCCAGCACCTTGCACGTCTCGGCTCGGCCCACCAGCGTCGCCAGCGCCCTGGCCACCGGGGCGTCCTCGACGTGTCCTTCCATGTCCACGAAGAAGGCCGACTCCCACGGACGGCGCCGGCTCGGGCGGCTCTCGATTTTGGTGAGGTTGACGCCCTCGTCGGAGAAAGGCTGGAGCAGCCGCAGCAGCGCGCCCGGCCCGTCCCGCACCAACAGCAGGACGGACGTCCTGTCCTTTCCGGTGGCGTGGGCTTGCTCGCGCCCAATGACGAGAAAACGCGTGGCGTTGTCGGCCAAGTCCTGGATGGCCTCGGCGGCCACCACCAAGTCGTGCAGCCGGCCGGCCAACTCCGAGGCGATGGCCGCGCCATTGGCGTCCTCGCGAGCGACGCGGGCGGCCTCGGCGGTGCTGGGAGTCTCCACCTGCGCCGCGCTGGGGAGATTGGCGGCGAGCCATTTCCGACACTGCCCGAGCGCCTGCGGGTGGCTGTAGACGCGCTGCACAGAAGCCAGCTCGAGCCCGGGGCGCACCAGGAGGCACTGGGTAATGTCGAGAATAATTTCCGCCGAAATGCTCAGCGACGAGTCCAAAAAGGTGTCCAGGGTGTGCAGCACCGCCCCCTCGGTGCTGTTTTCCACGGGCACCACGCCGAAGTCGGCGCGCCCCTGCTCCACCTCGGCGAAGACGCCCACAATGGTGCCCACCGGCTGGGCCCGCGCGGAGAGGCCAAACTGGTGCGTCACCGCCATGTGGGTGAAGGTTGCCTCCGGGCCGAGGTAGGCCACCCGCAGCCCCTTCTCCAGCGACAGGCAGGCGGAAAACACCTCCTGGAAGACGGGGCGAATGGCCGAGGAGGGAAAGGGTCCGCGGTTGGCGGCCAAGAGGCGCTCGAGAATGGCTCGCTCGCGGCGCGGGACGTAAAAGGGAAGTTGGCGAGCCTCCTTGAAGTTCGCCACTTCCTCCACCAAGCGGGCCCGCCGGTTGAGGAGCTCCAACAGCTCGTCATCGACAGCGTCAATGGCAGCCCGAAGCGCGTCCAGCTCCATGCCGTTAGCCCCTCGAGGAGCAGCCTTTCAGCGCCGCATCGACAGTGCAAAGCCGCCCGGACGGCTCCCGCGCACGCGGCGGAGGACGGCCGGACAAAAACAGGGGGCCACCGGCCACCACCTTACGCTTGCTCTGCGGCATGAGCCCCACGTCCACGGAAACCACGGGACAGCATCGAGACAGCCCCCCTTTTGGGAAGGGCCCTCCTGTTGCGCCTCGCCGCTGAGTCTACCTCCCCTGCGGGAGGGGCATGAAGCAGTGCGTCGAAGAGGGGGCGAAGGGTGGCAAATACGCGGAAGGTCGCTTAAGCCTGTCTTTCTCGCGCCGCCGATGACTCCCCCCACCGACGCCTCGCCCGCGCCCCTGCACGACACCCTCGGCCGGCCCCTCCGCAACCTGCGTCTGAGTGTCACCGACCGCTGCAATTTGCGCTGCAGCTACTGCATGCCGGAGCCGGACTACGTCTGGCTGCCGCGCTCGGAGCTCCTCAGCTTCGAGGAGCTCACGCGCCTGGTGAGCATTTTCTGCTCACTCGGGGTGGACCGCGTCCGCCTCACCGGCGGAGAGCCACTCTTGCGCCAAGAGCTGCCCGAGCTGGTGCGGCGACTGGCCGCTGACTCGCGGCTGCGGGAGCTGGCGCTCACCACCAACGGCGTGCTGCTCGCGCCGCTGGCCCGGGAGCTTCGCGATGCTGGGCTCAGCCGGGTGACCGTGAGTCTGGACACGCTGCATCCGGACCGTTTTCGCGCCCTCACCCGTCGGGACGAGCATGCCCGGGTGCTGGCCGGAATTGCGGCAGTGCGCGAGCTCGGCTGGACCGGGCTGAAGCTGGACGCGGTCGTCATCCGGGGGCGAAACGACGACGAGCTCCTCTCGCTGTTGGCCTTCGCCCAGGAGTACGGCGCGGAGCTCCGCTTCATCGAGTACATGGACGTGGGCGGTGCCACCCGCTGGCGGCGCGAGGACGTGGTTTCCCGGGCAGAGATGCTTCAGCGGATTGCTGCTGGGCGTGGGCCGGTGGAGCCCCTGCAGGAAAATGGTGCGACGCAGGCCGTCGCGGCCCGCGGCCGTGCCCCGGCCGAGCGTTTCCGCCTGGCGGATGGCACCACCTTCGGCATCATCGCCTCCACCACCTCGCCCTTCTGCCGGACGTGCGACCGCAGCCGGCTCACCGCCGACGGCACGTGGTTTTTGTGCCTGTATGCCCGCTCGGGGCTCAACCTGCGCCAGGCGCTCCGCGGCGGGGCGTCGGATGAAACGGTTGCCCACCTGCTCCATCTTGGCTGGAAGGGGCGGACGGACCGCGGCGCCGAGCAGCGTCTTGCCCTCCTGCACCGCGAGCCCCTGGCAGATGCGGCCGAGCTTCGGGAAGACCCGCGGCTGGAGATGCACACCCGGGGAGGCTGAGGCCCACCCTCATACCCTGGGTGCGTGTTGCGGGTGGCCTCCCACCCGCCGCTGGTTACTGTAGCCAGCGAGATGTCGAACCAGCCGAAAACCATTCTCCCACCGGGGCGCTGGCCGCTGTCCCCCGCCTGCGCGCCCTCCGTGGACACGCGTACCCCCAGGTGGAGAGACAGTGCCCCCGGCAGCGTTGGCGGCGCCGGGACGAGGTGAGTGGCCATGAATGAGAGGCGCTTTCAAATCCTCTACGCCCTGCTGGCGCTGGTGGGCGTCATGTTCATCCACGACTTGTGGGTGGGGTACCGGCAGGTGGCTGTCCTGCCCTACAGCCAATTCCAACAGCTGGTGCGCGAGAAGAAGGTGGCCGAGGTGAAAGTCGGCGAGGACCGTCTGGAGGGAACGCTGAAGGAGCCCCTCGACGGGAAAACGCGCTTCATCACCAACCGCGTCGGGCCGGAACTGGCGAAGGAGTTGGACGACGCGCAGGTGAAGTACTCGGGCACGGTGGAGAACCGTCTCGTCGAGATGCTGCTCAGCTGGCTGTTGCCGGTGCTTCTCTTTGGAGGGGTGTGGCTGTTGATTGCCAGGCGGATGGCAGGGCGCCTGGGCCCGGGTGGCGGCCTGATGGCCATCGGCAAGAGCAAGGCCAAGGTTTTCGTCGAGACGGACGTCCAGGTGCGCTTCGGAGATGTGGCCGGCGTGGACGAGGCCAAGGGCGAGCTTCAGGAGGTGGTGAGTTACCTGAAGGACCCGGAGTCCTACGGCCGGTTGGGGGGACGGCTCCCCAAGGGCATCCTCTTGGTGGGGCCGCCGGGCACTGGGAAGACGCTGCTCGCCAAGGCGGTCGCCGGCGAGGCCCACGTCCCCTTTTTCTCCATCAGCGGCAGCGAATTCGTCGAGATGTTCGTCGGCGTGGGAGCGGCCCGGGTACGCGACCTCTTCGAGCAGGCCCGCGCCAAGGCGCCGGCCATCATCTTCATCGACGAGCTCGACGCCCTCGGTCGGGCGCGCGGCGCCAACCTGGGCATGGGCGGGCACGACGAGAAGGAGCAGACGCTCAACCAACTGTTGGTGGAGATGGATGGCTTCGACACCCGGAGCGGGCTGGTGCTGTTGGCCGCCACCAACCGCCCCGACGTGCTGGACCCGGCGCTGCTTCGGGCCGGGAGGTTTGACCGGCAAGTGTTGGTGGACCGTCCGGACCGCACCGGCCGCGCCGCCATTCTCCGCGTCCACGTGGGCAAGGTGAAGCTGGCCCCCGGCGTCAACCTCGAGGATGTCGCCGCGCTCACCGCCGGCTTCAGCGGTGCGGACCTGGCCAACCTCGTCAACGAGGCCGCACTGGCGGCCACCCGGCGCCACGCCGAGGCGGTGGAGCGGGTGGATTTCGACGTGGCCGTCGAGCGGATTGTGGCCGGGCTGGAGAAGAAGACGCGCCTGCTCAACGCCCGGGAGCGGGAGTTTGTCGCTTTCCATGAGATGGGACATGCCCTGGTGGCGGCGGCCAGCCCAGGCGCCGACCCGGTGCACAAAGTCAGCATCATCCCGCGGGGCCTCGGGGCGCTCGGCTACACCATGCAGCGTCCGACCGAGGACCGCTTCCTCATGACGCGCGCCGAGCTGGAGGGGAGGCTCTCCGTGCTGCTGGGGGGCCGGGCCGCCGAGGCGCTGGTGTTCCAGCACACCTCCACTGGAGCGGCCGATGACTTGTCACGGGCAACGGACATTGCGCGGGACATGGCCACGCGCTTCGCCATGGTGCCCGGGCTCGGTCCGGTGACGTACGAGGCCGAGCCGGCGGGCTTCCTCGGCCCGCAGCCGCTGCAGCGGCGCGACTACAGCGAGCAGACGGCGCGAGAGATTGACCTCGCCGTGCGGGACATTGTCAGCCAAGCCTTCGCCCGTTCCGAGGCGCTGCTCCGGGCGCGGCGGCAGACGCTGGAGCGCGCGGCCCGGCTGCTGCTCGAGCGCGAGACGCTGGTGGACGCCGACTTGAAGGTGCTCTTCGAGGAGGCCAGCGTCGAAGCCTCGCGGACCCCCCGGGCAGCCTGAGGGCGTAGACTTCCAAACAGCGGTTTTCTCCGCGAGGTGAGACGTGGCGGAAGCGGACGTCGTCCCAGAGGTGGTGGTCCATGGCGGCCCAAGTGGGCTGCGTCAGGAGGTGACGGCCGGCCCCTTCACTTGGCTTGCAGACGAGCCCACCGCCGTCGGGGGAAGCGGGCAAGGGCCGACGCCTTATGACTTGCTGTTGGGCGCCCTCGGGTCCTGCACCTCCATGACGCTCCGGCTGTATGCCGACCGGCGGAAGTGGCCACTGGAGGGAGTCACGGTGCGCTTGCGGCACCAGCGCATCCACCGCGACGACTGCGTCAACTGCGAGAAGAAGAATGCCTCCATCGAGCGCGTGGAGCGCACGCTGGAGCTCAAAGGGCCGCTCAGCGACGAGCAGCGCGCGCGCCTGTTGGAGATGGCCGAACGGTGCCCGGTCCACCAGACGCTGAAGAATACGCTCGAGGTGCACACCACCCTGGCCCCGGCCGGCTGACAGCGTCTGGCGGCGGGCAGCGCCGTCACCTCGTCCAGTAGCTGGCCAGCGCGACATTTCTCTCGAGCGGCTTCAAATCCACGGCCGGGTTGACGAGCGTCACCACGTCGAAAGCCATGCCCGGCCCAAGAGCTCCCCAGACCAACTCGCCCTGCTGCGGGGCGAGGCCGGGGTGGACCGTGAATTCCCACTCGCTGACCAGCTCCACCTTCCCCTCCATGACGTGCAGCGGCGGCGGGGGAAAATTCGGGCTCTCGTGCAGCGCCCGCTCGACGTCGCTGTCCATGGCCGCGTCGCCGGAGGCGATGACAATGTCAAAGTCGCGCAGAAGCCCCTCCCCGTCGAGGACGAGGCGAATGCGGGTGGTGGCCTTGCTGCCGTGCGCACGGACGTGGTCCAGCGACCACCGGACGAGAAGCACTTTGCGCAGCTCGGTGAAGTACGCGTCCCAGAAGCCACTGCGCAGGACGGCCATGGCGCCGGTGCCGCGGTGCAGCGACTCGGCCAGGCGCTCTCCGATGGAATTGCCCGGCGCGTGCTGGGGCCCGCGGCTCCGGACGGTGGCCTGGGCGGCGGCCGCAGACATGGCCTCGAGGGACGGGGGCGGCGGCGCGCTGGGCACGGCGAAGGGGGCATCCGGTTGAAGGGTGAAGCCACTCGCCCCGCCGGGCCGGGCCAGCCCCCCGGCAGCGGGCTGGCCAGAGCCGCCGCCCAAGCGACTGGCGGAGCCCGGTTGCCCGCTGAGAGGGGGCTTCGGGCGGGGTGGCGTCCGGGGCGGCGGGCTCGGGCGCTCGACAATGGTGAAGCGCAACGGCGTCTGCAGGGGGTGGTGCGGCGCGGCCGGCAGCCTCCAGGCGAGCCCCAACAGGCCCAAGTGGAAGAGGACGCTTGCCACCAGGGCGGCCAGCAGCGTCCGCCGCTGCCGCCTGAGGCCCAGGGCTGTGGGTGCGTCTGCTGGCCTCACCGCATTCCTCCCCAAACTCGCTCAACCGCTGGGGAGAAAACCGCATGCCCTGGGCAGCACCGGCGAGCCATCCCCTGAAAGCGGCCAGCATGCTAACGCGTGTCGTCCACGGGGGGTGCCGAGCGTCAACGCCCCCAAGGCCCCAGGGGGGCTGCTCCGCCAGGCAGGGTGCCGCAAGCCCCTCCCCGGTGTGAAGGGCGCCATGCTAAGCGGCCCCTCGCGGTGGGGTTGCGACACCGCGGGAGCCTCCATGGACGCCACCCTGCTGCAGCACCTCAGTGCAGAGACGGCCAAGCTCGTCGAGAGTGGCCTCTTCAAGAAGGAGCGCCTCATCACCTCACCGCAGAGCGCCCGAATTCGGGTTGAGGGCGGCCGCGAGGTGCTCAACTTCTGCGCCAACAACTACCTTGGCCTGGCCGACAACCCGGAAGTCATCGAAGCCGCCCAACAGGCCCTGGTGCGCTACGGCTTCGGCATGGCCTCGGTGCGCTTCATCTGCGGCACGCAGCAGCTGCACAAGACGCTGGAGGAGCGGCTGTCGGCGTTTCTCGGCACCGAGGACACCATCCTCTACTCCTCGTGCTTCGACGCCAACGGCGGCCTCTTTGAGACGGTGCTGGGCGAGGAGGACGCCGTCATCACCGATGCCCTCAACCACGCCTCCATCATCGACGGCATTCGCCTCTGCAAGGCCCGCCGCTTTCGCTATGCCAACAACGACATGGCGGACCTCGAGGCGAAGCTGACGGAGGCCCGGGACGCGCGTTTCCGCCTCATCGCCACCGACGGCGTCTTCTCCATGGACGGCACCATCGCCAATCTCTCGGCCATCTGTGGGCTGGCCGACAAGCACCGCGCCCTGGTGATGGTGGACAACTGCCACGCCACCGGCTTCCTCGGGGCGAAGGGGCGTGGGACGCCGGAGCACTGTGGCGTGCTGGGGCGGGTGGACCTCCTCACCGGCACGCTGGGCAAGGCGCTGGGAGGCGCCTCGGGGGGCTACGTCAGTGGACGAAAGGAAGTGGTGGCGTGGCTTCGGCAGCGCAGCCGCCCCTACCTCTTCTCCAATGCGCTGATGCCGGCCATCTGTGCCGCCTCGCTGACGGTGCTCGACTTGCTGGAGCGCAGCGACACCCTCCGGCTCCGCCTCAAGGCCAACGCTGCCCATTTTCGCTCAGGGATGAGCCAGCTCGGCTTTCGGCTGGTGCCCGGTGAGCACCCCATTATTCCGGTGATGCTTGGAGACGCGAAGCTGGCGGGCACCTTCGCCGACCGGATGCTGGCCGAGGGCGTCTACGTGGTGGGCTTCAGCTTTCCGGTGGTCCCGCAAGGGCAGGCCCGCATCCGCACGCAGATGTCTGCCGCGCACACCACCGAGCAACTCGACCAGGCAATGGGGGCCTTCGCCACCGTCGGGCGCTCACTGGGAGTCATTCACTGACATGAAGGCACTGGTCAAAGCGAAGCGCGAGCCGGGCATCTGGCTGCAGGACGTCCCAGCGCCCGAGGTGGGGCCCAACGACGTCCTCATTCGGGTGCGGCAGGCGAGCATCTGCGGCACCGACATCCACATCCTCAACTGGGACGAGTGGAGCCAGCGCACCGTCCCGGTCCCGCTCACCATTGGACATGAATTCATGGGGGAGATTGCCGGCCTGGGAAGCGCCGTCACCGGGTTCCAGTTGGGAGAGCGGGTCTCGGCCGAGGGCCACATTACCTGCGGGCACTGCCGCAACTGCCGCGCCGGCAAGCGACACCTGTGCCGGAACACGGTGGGGGTGGGCGTGCAACGGCCGGGCGGCTTCGCCGAGCTGGTGGCGGTGCCGGCCTTCAACGTCTTCCGCATCCCCAAGGACATCCCCGACGAGGTGGCCGCCTTCTTCGACCCGCTCGGCAACGCCGTCCACACCGCGCTGGCCTTCGACTTGGTGGGCGAGGACGTGCTCATTACCGGCGCCGGGCCGATTGGCGTGATGGCGGCGGCCATTTCCCGTCACGTCGGCGCGCGGCACGTGGTGGTGACCGACGTCAACGCCTACCGGCTGGCGCTGGCAAAGAAAATGGGCGCCACCCGCGCCGTCGACGTCAAGACGACGACGCTGCAGCAAGTGATGCGCGAGTTGGGCATGACCGAGGGCTTCGACGTGGGCATGGAGATGTCGGGCAACGCCGAGGCGCTCCGGGACATGTTCAACACCATGAATCACGGGGGCCGGGTGGCCATCCTGGGCATTCCTCCCAAGGAAGTCTCGGTCGACTTCAACCAGCTCATTTTCAAGGGCCTCGAGGTGAAGGGCATCTACGGCCGAGAGATGTTCGAGACCTGGTACAAGATGGTGGCCATGCTGCAGAGCGGCCTCGACATTCGACCGGTGCTCACCCACCACTTCAAAGCCAACGAGTACGCGCAAGCCTTCGAGGTGATGCGCAGCGGCCAGAGCGGCAAGGTGGTTCTCGACTGGACCAGTTGAGCCAAGCGCCTCCAGCGGCGAAAGCGGATTGAGTGAGGAGGACTTTGGGAGCAAGTTGCATTTCCCCCCCCTCCTGCAACGGCGGTCACGGGAGACTCCATTGCTTCGATGTGTGCTGGTGACAGTGCTGTTGGCCTCCGCCCCGGGCTTTGCCTCTCCGCCCGTGCTCTCGCGGACGCTGCCCAACGGCCTGACGGTGTTGGTGGTGGAGTTCCCCAGCTCTCCCCTGGTGACGGTGGAGATTGCCGTCCGCAACGGCTCGATGACGGAGCCGCCGGAGTACAACGGCCTCAGCCACCTCTACGAGCACATGTTCTTCAAGGCCAACGCAGCACTGCCGGACCAGGAGGCGTTTCTGGCCCGGGTCCGTGCGCTCGGCCTCGACTGGAACGGCACCACCAACACCGAGCGGGTGAATTACTTCTTCACCACCACCACCGACCACTTCGCCGAGGCGATGGTCTTCATGCGCGACGCCATCGTCAGCCCCCAGTTCGACCCGAAGGAGTTTGAGAAGGAGCGTGTGGTGGTGACGGGGGAAATCGACCGCAACGAGGCGAACCCC
>JBKQJL010000117.1:0-17524 GCA_052147975.1 Myxococcaceae bacterium | reverse complement strand
TAGTCATACTTGCCGCTCCACAGGAAGATGAAGCGTGAGCCTTTGAAGTCAAACTTGTAGATGAGCCGGTCGGGCGTCACGCCGAGTTTCCGCAGATACGGCAGGGTGTTCAGAGTCCCTTCTATTTTCGGGTCATCCCAAACCTCGTGGTTACCAATGCCCAGGAAATATCGGCCGTCGAGTCCTGCAGCGCGCATCTCGGCGTCGGGCGGAGGCAACTTTTCCAGCATGGTGTCGTTGACGCGCTTCCAGTACGGGCTGTCCTTGACGGTGCGACCCTGGTTTCCCCACCAGACGATGTCGCCGCTGTTGACGACGAACTTGGCGCGCCCGGATTGAACGTCCCTCACAATTTCGCGCGCCACCCACGTGCCACCCTCGAGACGGAACATCGTCCTGAGCACTCCCGGTAGCAGCTTCACGTCCTCCACCGCGGCCTCGGTCACCCAGCCCTGGCTGAGCGTCAGGCGCGTATGTTCCGAGGCCGTGTCGAAGGGCATGTCGATTTGAATGAGGTCCTTTGTGGTTGGGTCGAAGACCATCTTCACGTCCTTCCTCACCACGTATTCAGCGACCTTCTCGGGAAGCACCAGCCCGAACATGTCCACGAAGAGCTTGTAGAGCTCCGGCTGCCCTTCCTTGAAGGGGAGGTACATCATCGGCCGCGAGTCGCCGTAGGCGACAAACGAGAAACCGGAATCGGCATCGGCGTTTGGGCTCGCCGCTGCTGCCCCCCTCGCGAGCAGCAACGGCTGAACAATCAACGCAAAAAACAGGAGTCGGCCTTTCATCGTGCGCTCCATGTTCCATCGGTCGTTAAGCAGCCTGCTTACCCATGAGCCAAGAGACTCGTGACCGCACGCGAACGAGCCACGCTAGGCACAACGTGGCTCGCTCGGGGCGAACTTGCGGGCGCTACTGGCCCTCTCGAGCACGGAGCGCGTCCTGAATTTTCGTTTTGATGGCGTCGAGGTTGAACGTCGCCGGCGCCTGCATGGGCGGATAACTGAGCGCCGTCTGGGCCAGCTTCCCGACGTACTGTTGGACGAGAACGAAGCGCCAGAACTCCCGAGCGTAGAAGTCATTCATGTAGCCGCCGCCCAGGTCGTTGAGCGATTCGCCCCGGATGCTTGGCGTGCGCTCGAAGGGGTCCTGCCGGATGTTGACGATGGTGGGCATATCGGTCGTGATTTTCTCACCCGGCCACCCCCAGGGCTGCTGGAAGAACTGGAACTTGAAGTCGTCAATCCGGATGGCACCGAGGTGAGGGCCGCCAAAGTAGAAGACCTCGTGGCGGGCGGAGGGGCCCTTCCCGAGGAGTAAGGCCGTTTGGTCGTAACCGTCCAAATGGTTTTTGTACGTCCGGTCGCCGAGCTTCACGCCCTTGAGAAGCTGCTCCGTGATGTGCGGATTGCCGGCAGCCGCACTCAGCGTGGGCAGCCAGTCGAGCCCAGAGAAAATGCCGTTCTCGACTGAGCCTGCCTTGACCTTGCCCGGCCAACGGATGATGGCTGGCACGCGGAAGCCGCCCTCGAAGACAGTGCCTTTGGTCGCTCGGAACGGCGTCATGCCTCCGTCCGGCCAGGTGAAGACCTCCGCACCGTTGTCCGTGGTGAAGATGACGATTGTGTTGTCGGCTTCGCCGATGTCGTCCAAGTGTTTGAGTAACGCGCCGATGCTGTCGTCCATCTGCGCCATGCCTGCCTCTTCCACGTTGTAGTTGTCCTTCGAGTTCATCGCCGCCTGGTACTTCGGCGGAAGGTAGGTGAAGACGTGCATGCGCGTGGTGTTGTGCCAGATGAAGAACGGCTTGCCGTCCTTCTTCGCCTTATCCATGAAACCGTTGGTGGCCTGGACGAGTACGTCGTCGAAGGTTTCCATGTCGTACTTGGCCTTCTGCCCCACTTGCCAATTCTGACGGTTCTTCATCTCTGGGAAAGGCGGGAGCGGCCCCTCGTCCACAATCTTCTGCTTGCCGACAGCGCCCCAGCGCGGCATCACCGTCTTGTCGTCCACATCCGTCGCCCAACAGTGAGTGATGTTCCGGGGGCCCGTCTTGTCAATCCAGTCCTGCGGGTAGTCGAACCAGTAGGGGTCCGACATCGCGTCCAGGTGGTACAGGTAGCCGAAGAACTCGTCGAAGCCATGGAGGCACGGCAAAAATTTGTTCAAGTCGCCCAGGTGGTTCTTTCCAAACTGGCCAGTCGCGTAGCCGAGCGACTTGAGCACCGTCGCAAGCGTCACAGCCTGTGCCGGCATGCCCACGTCGGCGCCCGCTTGCCCGACGGTGGTGAGGCCTGTCCGGATGGGCAATTCTCCAGTGATGAAGTTGGCCCGTCCTGCCGTGCAGCTCGCCTCGGCGTAATAGTCGGTGAAGCGCATGCCCTGGGCCGCGAGCTTGTCCAGGTTGGGCGTTTTGCCGGACATCACGCCTTGGTGGTAGGCGCCGATGTTGTACCAGCCAACGTCGTCGCCCATGATGACGAGAATGTTGGGCTTCTTCTGCGCCTGAGCCGGCCCTGCCACCAGTAGGAGCAAGGCACTCAGCGCATAGAAGGAGCCCCAAAAACTTCTCTTGTTTCGCATTTTGGCACCCGTCCAAGAAATTGAATGAGACGCAGACTGTCAGCGATGTCGGTCGAACCGTTTAGACCAAGCACTCAGACCGAGCGGCCGCCTAATCACGAACGGGAGCAAAGACAAGACGAAATTGCCCTTCTACATTGCATGGACTGTCCTCGACGCGACCTCTAGGGCCGGTCGCAGTTCTGAAATGAACGTTGCGAAAAGTCATGGGCGCCGCTCGTGGCTGCGTTCCGCTGACGCGGTCGCTCGCTCGGTTGATGTGTGAAGCCGACTGCATCGCCGGTGTCGCAGCGCGGTAAGCTTCTACGAGAGGCTCGGGTTTGTGCCGCTGGAGGGCGTCCGGGAAGGACTGCTCGGTGGCGAGCCACAACCGAGTTTCTTAGCTATCCAGACTGTCGCCTCGGCGTTCGAGCGGTGAGTTCCACGCGCCCAAATCCGACGCCGGGAATCTCAGTCCCTGTAGCGGAGTGGCCAAGCCCCGTCACCCCAATAGAAAACAGAGCAGCTGAAGCAGACCACGTCGGCGGTGTTCGCTTCGCACCGCGGGAGCCGAGGCAAATGCGCGCTTGAAGTCAATCCACCTTGACGGCTGGGGACGCTTTCTCGATCGGCATACAATGATGGCATGACTCGACTCCGCTTCTTCCAGAACCAAGAGCGACTGCGGATCGCCTACGTCGACGAGGGCGAAGGGCCCATGGTTCTCCTTCCTCCGTGGTGGGTCAGCCATCTCGAACACGACGCCGGCGACGCCGACTATCGGCGCTTCTTCGCGCGGCTCTCGACGCGCTTTCGCGTCGTGCGCTACGACCGCGTCGGCGTTGGAATGAGCGACCGCACGCGAAGCGCCTTCACGCTGGCCTCTGAAGTCGCTGACTTTTCAGCTCTCGTGGAGCATCTGCATGCACCACGCTTCCACCTGCTCGGCGTTTCCTGCGGAGGGCCGGTCGCGCTCGCGTATGCCGCAGAGAACCCCGAGCGCGTGGAACGCATCGTCCTTTACGCTAGCTATCTCCACGGCGCCTCTCTGTCGTCGAAGGAGGTCCGTGCGGCGCTGATCGCGCTGGTACAAGCCAACGGCATGCTCGGCTCACGGACGTTGGCCGACATCTTTCATCCAACCGCTTCGCCCGAGGCGCGCAAGCGCTTTAATGCGCTGCAGCGGGAGAGCGCGGATTCCGAGACCGCGGCGCGTTTGCTCGAGCTCACTTACGCCCTCGACGCACGCTCGTTCGCCGGACGTGTGCGTTCCCCCGTCCTCGTCTTGCATCGCAAAGGCGACCACGCCATCCATCACGACCAGGCGCGCACGCTTGCAGCCAGCCTGCCGGGCGCCACCTTGGGCATTCTCGAAGGGTCTTCGCACATGCCCTGGCACGAGCACGGCGACGCCCTGGTTGACGCCATCGCGGAGTTTCTTGGTCGGGCTGCCGTCAAAGTCGAAAGCGAAACGGAGGGCGACGCCGAGCTGCGCCGTGAGGGCGATGTCTGGCGTCTCCGATTCGACGGCCGCGAGGCGCTCCTGCGACACTCCAAGGGCCTCGCCGACCTCGCCCGCCTGCTCGTCCATCCCGGTCAGGAGATCCACGTGTTCGATCTCCTGGGAGTAGACGTCTCTGAGCGCCGGGACGCGCAGCGGGGTGATCTCGCCTCTGACGCCAAGGCCTTGAGCGCCTATCGCCGACGGCTCGACGAGCTCGACCGTGCTCTCGAGGAAGCTGAGGCCCTCGCTGACCTCGGCCGCAAGAGTGGGCTGGCCGCAGAGCGCGAGACTCTCCTTCGCCGGCTCGCCGTCGATACGGGACTGCGCGGGCGGGCGCGACGGCTAAACGATCCGGTCGAACGCGCTCGCAAGGCGGTGGCGGCACGCCTGCGCGATGCCATCCGTCGGCTCAGCACAGCCAATCGCGCAGTCGGTACGCACCTGGAGAGCTCAATCCAGACAGGCATCCGCTGCGTCTACCGCCCCGCCCACGTTATTCGCTGGACAATCTCGCCAGATCCCTCCTAGCGACCCGCGCCTTCGGACCTAGCGCCCTCTGGTTCATGGCGCTGACAGACGAAGAGTATCGAAAGTTTATGCGCAAAGGCTGGAACCTCACCCCGGCCATCTATGACAGGCTGTGGATGCCCGTCTTGCGCGCGTATTCCATCGGCTGCGTGGAACGGGCGGGAGTGCAGTCGGGGAGCCGTGTGCTCGACGTGGCAACTGGGCCCGGAACAGCCGCGCTTGTCGCGGCTGAGCGGGTGGGAGATGCCGGTAGCGTCGTCGGCGTAGACATCAGCGATCGGTTCGTCGAAGTCGCCACCGCTGCCGCTGCGGCCGCGGGATGCCGCAACCTTCGCTTCGAGCGCCATCCCATGGAGAAACTCGCTCTACCGGAACGTTCGTTCGACGCGGCGACCTGCGTGCTCGGCCTGATGTATGCCGCGCCCGTCTCGGCGGCACTCGACGAGGTCGCGCGCGTGCTGGTCCCCGGTGGCCGCCTCGCGGCGTGTGTCTGGGGACAGCGAGACCGCTGCTGCTTCCGCGAGGTGTTCCCAATCCTCGGACAGCGGCTGCAGTTGGAGGTGTGCCCTCTATTTTTTGCGCTGGGCGTGCCTGGGGCTTTCGCCGCGGCGCTGGAGCGCGCAGGTTTCGTTGATGCACGTGAAGAGCGAGTGGACGTCGTCCTGCGCTGGGCAAGCGAGGAGGAGGCGTGCGCCGCCATATTCGACGGCGGCCCAGGAGCGTTCCCATTCTCCACCTTCCCCGACGACGTGAGGCGCGCCGTGTGCGATGAATACCTCGCGTCCCTGGAGGCCTACCGGCTCGGGGAGGGCTTCGAGGCACCTGCGGAGTTCGTCTACGCTAGCGCACGCGTCGCGTAGCAGCTCTTCCCCACCGGGTTTGGGGCCTGGCGACGCCGCCGCCCCCGAGCCCAGCACTCTGGCCGTCGCTGAACCCGACGGCCGCCCGTCACCAGAGGAAATTGCTGCACTGCTGTCCGCGCACTTCGCCGACTGCATCACCGGTGTCGCAGAAACGAGTGGATTTGCGCGGAAAAAAGGCTTGAAGTCAGTGCCCAGGGGCGGAATCGAACCACCGACACGGGGATTTTCAGTCCCCTGCTCTACCGACTGAGCTACCTGGGCGTACGGTTTTCCCACTGCTCGGCCGGCGTCCTCCAGGCGACGGGGCCGGCAGGGATGCCACGCGTCTCCTCCGCTCGTCAAGCCTTCAAGAGGGGTCCGGGAACGAGCGTGCCACCTCTCCGGGCCCGGCAGAGCGCGCATTTCAGCCGTCGACGGTTTCTGGAGCCGGCGCTGCGGACGGTAGCTCCGGATAGCGCGCTTCGTGCAAGCGGACGTCCCGGACCAGGAAGACGGCCGCCGCGGTCAACACACCCGCGTCATCGAGCCAGCCGAGAATGGGTATGAAGTCCGGAATGAGGTCGAATGGCCAAACGAGGTAGGCCACCGCCGCCACGCCCACCAGCTTGCGCCACAGGGGCACCCGGCCGTCGCGGAGGTAGCGCCACAGCTTGTGCAGCATGCGCGTCTTCTCGAAGGCCACGGCCCGCCCGCTTTAGGGCTCCTCCCCCGTGTCGTCGTCGTTGGCCACGTCCTGCGCCTCGGCATCCTCCCCGGTCGTCGGCGCGTCGTCTTCGGCAGACGCCTCGGGCGTCTCGCCCTCGCTCCCCCGCTCTTCTCCGCCGCCATTGGTGTCGGCTTCCTCGGGAAGCCGCGACAGCCCAGTCACCTTTTCGCCCGCGTTCTCCAGCGTGATGAGCCGCACCCCTTGGGTGTTGCGTCCGATGACGGAGATGTCACCGACCTTCATCCGGATGAGCATGCCGCCCGAGGTGACGAGCATGATTTGGTCGCGCTCGCGCACCGGGACGGCCCCCACCACCAGGCCATTTCGCTCGGTCGTCTTGATGTCAATGATGCCTTTGCCACCCCGGCCCTGGACCCGGTATTCGGCCTCCTCAGTCCGCTTGCCATAGCCATTCTCGGTGACGGTGAGGATGGCCGTCTCGGGCTCCACCAGGTCCGCACCCACCACCTCATCCTCCTTTTCCAGGGTGATGCCCTTCACGCCAAAGGCGGTTCGGCCCATCGAGCGGACCTCCTCCTCGGGGAAGCGGATGGACATCCCCTGCGCGGTCGAGAGCAGAATGTCCTTGCTCCCGTCGGTAATCCGCACTGCCACCAGGCTGTCGCCGTCCTCGATGCCGAGGGCGATGAGACCGGCCGACCGGACATTGGAGAATGCGGCGAGGTCCGTCCGCTTCACCACGCCCTTGCGGGTGACGAAGAAGACGTACTGGTTTTCGGGGAAGCCCTTGGTGACCACCACCGAGGCGAGTTTCTCGCCCTCGGCCATGTGCACCAGGTTGACGATGGGCTTGCCGCGGGCCGCCCGGCCGGCCTGTGGAATCTCGTGCACCTTCAGCCAGTACAACTTGCCGCGGGTGGTGACGGGCAAGATGTAGGCGTGGGTGGAGGCCACGAAGAGGTCGGTGACAAAGTCGTCTTCCTTCGTCGCCGCGCCCGTCTTCCCCCGTCCACCCCGGCGTTGAGCACGGTACTCGGTCAGTGCGCTGCGCTTGATGTAGCCGGCGTGGGACACAGTGACGACCATGTCCTCCTCGGCGATGAGGTCCTCGTTGGTGAAGGCCGCCGCGTCGCCCGTAATTTCGGTGCGTCGCTCATCCCCGAATTTCTCGCGGACCTCTGTCAACTCAGTACGGACAACCGCCAGGAGCGAGGACTCGTTCTCGAGAATGTCCCTGAGTCGAAGCACCGACCGCGTCAGCTCCACCAACTCGGTGAAGAGTTCCTCGCGCTGGATACCGGTGAGGCGCTGGAGCCGCATCTCGAGAATTTGCTTCGCCTGCTCTTCGCTGAAGCCGCTCCCCTCGTAGTGGTGCTGTAGCCCGGGGTAGCGGGGTTCCTCCGCCTTGGCCCGGGCCACCAGCTGCTCCATTTGCACCATGGCCTGGTCCAGGTCGAGGCGAGGAAGGTCGTGGAAGGTCGGATGCTCGTAGAGCGAAGCGGAAAGCACGTGGGTCAACCCCCAGCGCGCCTCTTCCGGGTCCTTGGAGCGACGGATGATGGTGATGACCAGGTCGATGATGTCCTGCGCGACGAGCAAGCCCTCCACCACATGGAGGCGCTTCTCGGCATTCCTCAGCTCGAAGCGGCTGCGGCGGGTGACGACTTCCCGCCGGTGGGAGATGAAGCGCTCCAGCATTTCCTTCAGGTTGAAGGTCCGGGGCTGCCCACCATCGATGGCAAGCAGCACCACCCCGAAGGTGGTCTGCAGCGGGGTAAGCGCGAAGAGGTTGTTGAGCACCACCCCGGCGATGGCATCGCGCTTCAACTCGAGCACCAGCCGCATTCCCCGCCGGTCGGATTCGTCGCGAATTTGCGAGATGCCATCGAGCCGCTTTTCGTGCACCAGCTCGGCGATTTTCTCCACCAGCCGGGCCTTGTTCACCTGGTACGGAATCTCGCTGACGATGATGCTTTCCCGGTCGCCGTCGCGGGCTTCGATTTCGGTCCGGGCGCGTAGCGTCAGCTGCCCGCGGCCGGTCTCGTAGGCGCGCTGGATGCCTTCACGCCCGAGGATGAAGCCGGCGGTGGGAAAGTCCGGCCCGGGGATGAAGCGCATCAAGTCGGCGACCGAGGCTTTCGGCTCGTGGATGAGATGCAGCGTCCCGTCGATGACCTCGCGCATGTTGTGAGGCGGGACGTTGGTGGTCATCCCCACGGCGATGCCGGAGCTCCCGTTCACCAGGAGGTTTGGAAAGCGCGTGGGCAGCACCAGCGGCTCGGTGGTGGCGTCGTCGAAGTTCGGCCCGAAGTCGACCGTCTCCTTCTCGATGTCGGCCAGCATCGCTTCGGCGAGCTCGGTCATCCGGCACTCGGTGTACCGGTAGGCGGCCGCTGAATCCCCGTCGATACTTCCGAAGTTGCCCTGCCCGTCCACCAGCAGGTAGCGCATGTTCCACGGCTGGGCGAGCCGGACCAGCGCGTCATAGACACTGGCGTCGCCGTGCGGGTGGTACTTCTTAAGGACTTCGCCCACCACGCCAGCGCACTTGCTGTACTTGCGGTTGTGCAGCAGCCCCTCGTCCTGCATGGCGTAGAGAATTCGCCGGTGCACGGGCTTGAGCCCATCGCGCACGTCGGGCAGGGCCCGCCCGACGATGACCGACATCGAGTAGTCGAGATAGCTGCGGCGCATCTCGTCTTCGATGTTGATGGGGACGAGGTCGCCGGCCCCGCCAGGGGGCGCAGGAGGAGCGGGCGGCGTGGGAATGTCGTCGGACATGGGTGGGGGCCTGAGCGCGGAAAGGGAGCGGCCTAGAGGGGCGTTAGACGCGGCCTGTTACACTCGTAACTGCCCGGAACCCTTCAGTCAATCCGTCCGAAACGGGGCGGTGCGCGACTGCCGCCACACGCGAAACTTCCGCTGCGACCGCGCCTGAAACAGAGGCTTTACGGGGTCACCCTTTGGCCAAAGGGCCAGAGTGCAACCAGAGCGAATTTGAGGTGCTGCACGGCGAAGGGAATGCCGATGATGGTGAGGGCCGAGGCGATGGCCAGCCCGAGGTGACTGAGGCAAATCCAAAAGCCGGCGAAGACGAGCCACAGCACGTTGGCCACGGTGTGGATGGCGTTGGCCGAGGCCGGGACGACGTCTTTGCCAAACGGCCATGCCCCCAAACCGGCCAGCTTGAAGCACTGCAAGCCGAAGGGGATGCCGATGATGGTGACGCAGAGAACGGTTCCGGCGATGAGGTACTCGAGCGCAATCAACCAGCCGCCGCCGAGGATGAACCACAAAACGTTGAGGATGAACCGCATGTCTACTCCTGTCTCACGTTGGGCGGACCCGGCGATTGCGCCTAGCGACGTGGGCGGTGGGGGGCGGGCGTGTGAAATTCAGGGCTTCACGCTGGGGCCGGCAACGCTTGGGCACGCGGCGTTGCGCGGGGAGGCCCGCGCCCTCATGCCGAGGGCACCGGAGGCTCGGGTGTGGCGCCAGTCAGACGCCGGAGCAATTCCTCCGCCTCCCGGCCCACCTCGCCATGCGGGTCGAGCGCGCGCGCACGCTCGAGGGCAGCCCGGGCCTCCTCCCGCGCGCCCTTGAGCCTCAGCGCGGCGCCCAGGTGTAGGTGGGCCCGAGGGTTGTCTCGCTCCATCCTCAGCGCCGTGCGGAAGGCCTCGATGGCGCGGTCGACGTCTCCGGCGAGCAACTCCTCCTTGCCGGCCTCGACAAAGCGTCCTGAGTCATTGACGAGCTCCACCGACAGCACGCTCTTGCCGGCGACATTCACCAGCAAGGTGCGGAGAATGCCGGTCCAGTAAAAGGTGAGGCCCTCGGCGGCGACCACGGCGGCCAGCGGCAGGTCCGGCAAGAGCTGCCGACCGCGGAACTTGAAGCGCACTCGGGTGTAGCGGCCCTTGTTGGCCAGGGCGCCCAGCTCGGCGCGCAGCGTCTTCAACATTTCCTCGATGCGGCCCGGCTCGACGTCGACGGTGCGCGCTTTCGAGTCCTCCAGCTTGGACGGCCGAGCGGCGCGCGGGGGGGGAACGGCGCGCGGCCGGGTGCGGCGGCGGCTGGCGGCGGGGTGCGGCCTCTTCCGCTTCTTGACGTCACGAGCCACGGAGACGCTCCTGGGGCTGGAGTTCGCGGACTCCCTTGGAGTCAACGGTGAGGAAGAAGAGCGGCTTTTCAGCCTCGCGCCGCTCGTTGAAGGTGGTACGCCCGGTGGCGCCGTCGAAGTCCTTCACCGCGGCCAGCGCTGCGCGCACCCCGTCGCGCGTCAGAGGAGGCTTCTGCGCCTCGAGCACCTGGCGGAGGATGCGTGCCGAGTCGTACGCCACGGCGTCGAGTAGCAGCGGCGTCGCGTCGGGATAGGCCTCGCTGTAGGCGTGGACGAAGCGCCGCGTCGCCTCGCGGTTGCTCTCGGCGTAAAAGCCGTCCACGAAGACACTGCACAGGACGAATTTCCCGCCGCGCTCAATCAGCCGTGGCACCCCCTCGGCATTCTTGGGCGAATTCCAGCCCTGCCCGCCGAGCAACGTGACGGTGTGAATGTCCGTCTTGCCCGTCGTCTTCTTGAGCTTCTCAATCTCCTTGGCGTCGCAGGTGTTGGTGATGATGTCCTCTACCGCCAGTGCTGGGGCAATGAGCCCCACCCGGGACCACTCGTCGGGGATGAAGAGCGCTTCGAAGTCCACAATTGGCTCGAGGTCCTTCTTTGCCTTCTCCAGCGCCTTCCGGCGGCGGAAGGCGTCGGCGTTGTTTTCCCTGTTGGCTTCCTTCAATTCCCTCAGCGCCTCGAGGTAGTCGGTCCGGTCCTCCAGGTAGTACCGGCCCACCAGCTTTTTCGCCTCGGTGGTGAAGGTGGTCTGGTCGTTGGCGTACGCCTCGGCGCCGCGCACCGCCGCGCCCTTGGCGGTGACCTGGTCCCAGAAGTCACTGGTCATCTCCACGCCGTAGGACGTGTTGGGGTAGAGGACCGCGAAGCTCTTGTACCCCATGACGTCCACTGCCCAAGACGCCAGCGCCCGCCCTTCGGCGGAGTAGGTGAGCATGTTGCGGAAGACGAAGGGCCCAATCTCGGTGATGTCTTCGTTCCGGGTCAGCGTCAACAGCGGCAGCCCCAAGTCCTGGGCCACCACCGCCGCCCGGCGGCTGTCCTCGCCGAAGAGTGGCCCGATGGCGGCGACCGCGCCGTCCTCGAAAACGAGCTCTTCCACCGCCGCCGCCGCCCGGGCCGGGTCCCCTTGGGTGTCCTTCACCAAGAGCTCGATGTCGCTCCCTTTGAGCGCCAGCTTGATGCCCCGCATGACCGCTTCGCCCAAACGCTGGTACTTGCCCGTGAGTGGCACGAGCACGCCCAGCGTCCGTCCACGGACGGCACCCACCCGGTCCAAGCGAACGAGCATGGCTTGCGCCTGCTGGCTGTAGGGGCTGCTCGGCGCCTTCTGCAACAGCGCCTCCAGCGTCGGCTTGAGCCGGGCGTCCCGGCGGTGGGCGTACACCCGCGCCAGCTTGAAGGTGAGCATCGGCCAGGCCGGGTGGGATGGGGACAGCTCCTCCTGGACGCGGGCCACCTCGTCATAGGGCACCGAGGTGTCGAGCAGCGAGGCCACCTGCTGCAGCGCCGCCTGGCGCTCCTCGGGCGTCGCCGCGGATTCGGCCCGGTCCAGGGCCAGCCTGAAGGACTGGTTGGCCATCCGCGCCCCCTCGGCGGCGCGGCGAAGCGCGTCCTCCAGCTCTGCGCGCTGCTCGGGGGGCACCTTCTCGCGCAAGGGAACGAGCGTCTGGTAGGCGTCCCGGTAGGCTTTGAGCTGGAGCGAGCTCTCCCCCAGCTTCAACCGGGCGTCCAACGCCTTGTCGAAGAGGGGGTTCTCGAAGAGCAGCTCGTTGAGTTGCTTGCGCGCGACGGCGTACTCCCCCAACTCGTAGGCGAGGCAGGCGGCGCGGTACAGCGCCTCTTCCCCGGCCACGGTGGTGGGGTAGGCCTGGCGGACACTGAGGTAAACCTCCAGCTGCTTCGACTTGGGCTGCCCAACGGCCGCTGCGTCGGCGGCCTTGAGGGCGTCGGCGGCGCGGGTGTCCGGCCGCGGCTCGACCTCGGGTTTGCGGCCCATGGGCGGCACGTTGGGGTTTTCCGGGACGTGCGTGGTGGCGCAGCCCAGGACGAGGAGGCACACCGGCCCCAGCCGGCCGAGCAGCCTCGCAGCGGCAGAACGGCACATGGTGGGTTGCATAGCAGAAGCCCCGGGCGTCTCACTGCTTCAACGCGCGCCCAGCTCGACGCTTGCACGCCTGAAGCCAGCCCTCGGGGGGCCCCCGGGCGCACCTCCGCCCCTTCCAGGGTTTCTCGACGCAGTTGACGGGGGGCCCCTGCAGCGCCGGAGGCCGGCTTTGGAGCCGCCTCGGGGGGGGCCCGGCCCGACGGCCTTCAGCCGAAGAGCTCGCGCACCTTGTCCAGGAAACTCCTCACCTGAGGCTGCGAGCGCTCGCCCCCGAGCTCGGCAAAGCGCTCGAGCAAGTCGCGTTGCTCGGACGAGAGGTCGGTGGGCGTCTCCACCACCACCCGGACGTGCTGGTCTCCGCGTCCCCCGCCGTGGAGGTGCGGAATGCCTTTGCCCTTGAGGCGGAACACCTTGCCGGACTGGGTGCCCGACGGCACCCGCATCTTCACCTTGCCCTCCAAGGTGGGGACCTCGAGGTGCGTCCCGAGGGCCGCCTGCACAAAGGAGATGGGCACCTCGCACAGCACCTCGGCGTCCTCGCGGACGAAGATGGCGTGCTCCTTCACGTGCGCCACCACGTAGAGGTCCCCCGCCGGACCGCCTTGCTCGCCGGGCTCGCCCTCGCCCACCAGCCGGATGCGCGTCCCGTTGTCGACCCCGGCCGGAATTTTCACCGCGAGCGTTGTCTCGGACTCGTAGCGGCCCACTCCGCGGCACTTGGTGCAGGGGGTGGTGGCGACGCTGCCCGAGCCCCCGCAGGTGCCGCACGGGCGGCTCACCGAGAAAAAGCCTTGGGTGTGGCGCAGCTCCCCCGAGCCCCCGCAGGCCGGACAATGGCGGACTTGCTTGTCCTTGCTCCCGGTGCCTTCGCAGACTTCGCAGCGCTTGGGCCGGGGAATTTTCACCGACACCTCGGTGCCGAAGGCGGCCTCCACAAACGAGAGCTCCAGGTTGTAGCGGAGGTCCGAGCCCCGCGCGCGCCCGCCGCGGCGCGTTCGGCCGCCGAAAATGTCTCCGAAAATCTCCGACAGCACGTCGTTGATGCCGGAGCTGCTGAAACCGCCGAAGTCGAAGGGCACGCTGGAATGCCCAAAACGGTCGTAATGGCCGCGCTTCTCCGGGTCGGAAAGCACCTCGTAGGCTTCGGACGCTTCCTTGAAGCGGTCCTCCGCTGCCTTGTCGCCGGGATTCCGGTCAGGGTGGTACTGCATGGCGAGCTTCCGGTAGGCGGACTTCAAGTCCTGCGCCGACGCTTGCCGTGCTACGCCTAAGACTTCGTAGTAGTCGCGCTTCCGAGCTGCTGCCGCGGGCAATCTCTAAGCTCCTGACGGGTGCGAGTGACTATAACGCGCGATTCCCAACTGGCCACCCCGCTTCGGCGGTTGCTGGGGCTGCTGCGTCCGTACCGGGCTCGCGTGGCGCTGGCGCTTCTGGCGGCCGCCGTCTCGGCGGCCGCGGCCGCCGCCTACGCCTGGCTGGTGGGCCCGCTGTTGAAAGGCGTCCTCCTCGGCGGCAGCGTGCGCTTGGGCCCAGTGGAGCTGCAGACAGCGGCGTGGCGGTGGGTGCTCCCGGCGGCCGTCATGGCTGCAGCGCTGGTGAAGGCGACCGCCCAATTCCTACAAACCGGGTGGATGCAGTCCATCGGGCAACGGGTGCTGGCCGCCTTCCGAGCGGAAGTCTTTGAGCACTTGGTGTGGGTGCCGGCGCGGACACTGGAAGACCGCGCTTCGGGGGACGTGGTGGCGCGCCTCACCGCCGACGTCGCCCAGCTGGAATTCGCAGTCACCCAAGGCCTCACCTCCTATGTGCGCGAAGGCCTGCAGCTGCTGGCGCTGCTGGTGCTGTGCGCCGTCTTGGACTGGCGTCTCTTCGTCCTGTCCTTCGTCGTGCTGCCGGTGACACTCGTCCCGGTGCTGCGCTTCGCCCGCGCCGTCAAGCGCGTGGCCCGCTCCACGCAGGGCAGCCTCGGCCGGCTGACGGCGCTGGTCGGCGAGCAGCTGCACGCCCTGGCCATTCTTCAGGCCTACGGCGCCGAGGGCCGGGCAACGGAGCGCTTCGACGCCGAGCAGCGGCTGTACCTGCGCGAGATGGACCGCTCGCTCCTGCTGCGTGGGGCGGCCAGCCCGACGGTGGAGGTGCTCGGCGTCACCGGGCTCGCGCTGGCGCTGGCAGTCGGGGCCCGGGCGATCGCGCGCGAGCCGGCACTGGCCACCCACCTGTTGAGCTACGTGGGCGCCGTGATGCTGATGTACGGCCCGTTGAAGAGCCTCTCCGGCACTTTTGCCCAAGTGCTGTCCGGGCTCGGCGCGGCAGAGCGCCTGTTGGAGCTCGAGGCACTGCCGCGGGCCAAGGACACCGGCACCGAGGTGGCGCCGCTGACGAAGGCCTTGCGCTTCGAGGAGCTTCGTGTCCGCTACGGCCCGGAACGCGACGAGGCGCTGAGCGGGCTGACGCTGGACGTCCCCGCCGGGAAATTGGCGGCGCTGGTGGGCGCCTCGGGCGCCGGGAAGTCCACTGCCTTTGCGGCTTTGCTCGGCTTCGTGGAACCCTCCGGTGGGCGCATGTGGTGGGACGGTGAAGACGTCCGGACCCTGCGGCCTTCCGCCCTCCGGGCGCAGATGGCGTGGGTGGCGCAAGAGCCGGTGCTGTTCTCGGGCTCGGTGCGCGATGCGCTGCTGCTCGGGCGCCCCGACGCGACGGACGCTCAAGTGTGGGAGGCGTTGCGGCGCGCGCACGCCGAGGGCTTCGTCCGAAGCTTTCCCCGTGGGCTGGACGAAGAGGTGGGGGAGCGCGGGGCGAAGCTGTCCGGTGGGCAGCGCCAGAGACTGGCCATCGCCCGTGCCTTTTTGCGCCAGCCCTCGGTGCTGCTGCTGGACGAGCCTTCCAGCTCACTCGATGCGGCGTCCGAGGCGGAGGTGCGCGAGGGCTTGAGGGACTTGATGGTCGGCCGGACGACGCTCGTCATCGCCCACCGGCTGTCCACGGTGCGCCACGCCGACGTCCTCTACGTCCTCGAGGACGGCCGGGTGGCGGAACAAGGGACGCACGCCGAGCTGGTGGCGCGGGATGGCCTCTACGCCCGGCTGCTCACCCAAGGCGCGGCGCTGCTGGAAGAGCCGGAGGCCAGTCCCCTCGGCTCTGGCGCCGGCTAAGAGGCACGCCCTGGAAGGGCCCGACGCCACTGAGGGGCCCTCACGCCTTTTCGGCCCTTGGGCCGTCCCCTGGCGTCGCGGGGCGTCCCCAGGCGATGCTTTGGCCCCAGGGAGGTGGACCGGCGCACGTGCTGTGCCGCGACTGCCCGAGCGCCGCATGGCCCGCAGCAATGCTTCCTTTGAGCGGCGCTTCGAGGGCTCGGCTGTCCTGGCCGAGCTCCTTGCGTTGGGCGACTCACCCTACAGCCCCGAGGAGGTGGCCGCGCACTTCCGCGAGGCGCGAAAGGCCGGGCTGGCGCCGGCCGACGTCATCCCGACGCTTTTCCCGGCGGAACCGCGCTTTTCCGACACCAGCCAGGCCCGGCGCCTCTTTCAAAACCTCCTTGGCCTGTGGGACGTCTGCCCGGGCAGCCGCAGCCTCGCCGGCCCAAGGCCGAAGAAGGCCAAGCCTGTTCCGCCGGCGCCCTTGGCCAGTGGCCCTCCCACCGCGGAGTGGGTCGACTCGGCCTGGCGCTTTCTCGACCAGGACGCCCGGGCGCACACCCGGCTTTTGCATTCCTTCGAGAATCGTCAGGACGCCTTGTTGACCTTCCTTGACGAGGAGCCCCTATCCGATGAAGGGTATGGGGTCCTACGGCATCTGGCCTTCGAGCTTCATGCGATGCTCGAGCTGGGGTGCGGGGCAGCGCCGGGGCGGGTCGACCCTGCGGCGTTGAAGACAAGCCCCGGAGGCGAGGGGGGCCCGTCCGCGTTAATTGCCTACGCGGACGAAGCGCTCTTCGAGGCCGAGCAGGACGAGGAAGCGCCCGTGCCGGCAAACGAAGCTGCCGAGCTGCGGGGATGGGTCAGAAATCTCGTCGCGGCCCTGTGGGCAGCGCGGCGCACGTGAAGGTGGTGGCAGAGATGCCCAAGGACGACGAGGGCGGCGGTTTTAGCGGGAAGCGCAACAAGAGCTGGCGCGAGATTGATGCTCAGCGCGGCAAGAGCAAGTACCACTCGCGCCAGGACGACCCGGCCCAACAGCGCATCGAGCGCAGCGCGAGCTACAGCCGGTACAAGCTTGCGGCCGACTCCCTCTTTAAGGGCGGAGAGCTTCCGGAGGGGCTGGCCAAGACGTTTGACCCGGAAGGCAAACGCAAGGCGCAGCGAGAAGCCATGTTGCAGCTGCGCGAGATGGACCGGAAGAGCTGGGTGCAGGGAGTGCTCGACTACTTGGAAAAATACCCGGAGCTCCCGGAGGACCCCTATTTCCTCGACTCGCTCTTGGACCACCCCCGTGAGCGGGTGGTGGGCCAAGCGCTGGGACGGCTCGAGGCCCTCCATGAGGAGGGGAAGTTGAAGACCAAACTCCCCAAGAGCCTGGACGAGCGGCTCAAGTCCATCGAGCTCACCAGCATGGACCCCGAGCTGCAGGCCCGGGCACGGGCGCTGAGGGGACAGCTCTGGCCCTGACAGCCTAACCTTCGGCGCTGTGGCACAGGTCGACATCCCGGCCCCCCACGGCCACCTGGAGGGCATGCTCTGGACCCAAGACGCCCCGCGCGGCGCGGCCCTGGTGTGCCACCCCCACCCGCTGGCCGGGGGAAACCTGCACAACACCGTCACCTACCGTGTCGCCGCGGCCTTCCGGACGGCCCGCTGCAGCGTTCTGCGCTTCAACTTCCGCGGCGTGGGCGCCTCCACCGGGGCCTATGACAGCGGCCCGGGGGAGCTCGAGGATGCACGCACCGCTCTGGACTGGCTCGAGGGGCAGGTGCCCGGAGTGCCGCTGGCGGTGGCCGGGTTTAGCTTCGGTGCCCGGACCGCCCTGGAGCTGGCGGCGGTGGAGCCACGGGTGGCGCGCGTGCTGGCAGTGGGCATGGCCACTCGCCTCTTCGACCTCTCGGTGGCCGAGTCGTTGCACCAGCCGGTGGCCGTCATCCAGGCCCAGCGGGACGAGTTTTCTTCGACCGAGGACGTCCGCGCCCTCGTGGCGCGCATTCCCCAAGCGCGTCTTTTCGAGCTACCGGATGCCGACCACC
>JBKQJL010000116.1:0-14795 GCA_052147975.1 Myxococcaceae bacterium | reverse complement strand
TTCACGTCCGGACTGGTGAAGACGCCGGCCGGGTCGACGTTGCAGAACATGGCGATTTTCGCCCGCATTTCCGCAGGGACTTCCCGGTCGGTGCGGCACAGCAACAGGTCCGGCTGGATGCCGATTTCACGCAGCTTCATCACCGAATGCTGGGTGGGCTTGGTCTTCACCTCTCCAGCGGCGGCGATGTATGGCAAGAGCGTGAGATGGACGTAGGTCGCGTTTTGCGCTCCGACGTCGTAACGCATCTGCCGGACTGCCTCGAGGAAGGGCAGCGACTCGATGTCGCCCACCGTCCCGCCCACCTCGACGATGATGGCGTCGTGGCCCTCGGCCGCGGCCTGGATGTTGGCCTTAATCTCGTCGGTGATGTGAGGGATGACTTGGACCGTCTTCCCCAGGTACTCGCCCCGGCGCTCCTTTTGGATGACGGAGTTGTACACGCGGCCGGTGGTGAAGTTGTTGAGCCGGCTCATGTGGGCCGAGGTGAAGCGCTCGTAGTGCCCGAGGTCCAGGTCGGTCTCGGCCCCGTCGTCGGTGACGTAGACCTCGCCGTGCTGGTAGGGGCTCATCGTCCCGGGGTCGACGTTGATGTACGGGTCGAGCTTGCACAGGGTGATGTCTAAGCCGCGGTTTTCAAGCAGTGCGGCGATGGAGGCGGAGGCCAGCCCTTTACCGAGGGAACTCACCACGCCGCCCGTGACGAAGATGAACTTGGTCTTCTTAGAGCGCATGGGGAATCCTGAATGCCGCAGAAACCCATTCGCGGTCAATGAGGCTCTCAACGGCACAGCTGAAAACTCCGACGACGGTGCACTCGGATGGTGCGAACGGACTGGCTTGGAAGACGGACGGCTTGCTCAGCCTCGCCCTGCCGCCAAGAGTGCTTCGGCGCGCGCCAGGTCGGCCGGGGTGTCCACCCCAATGCTCCTGTGCTCGGTCACGACGCAGCGGATACGAATCCCGTGCTCCAAGGCCCGGAGCTGCTCCAGCGACTCGGCCTGCTCCAGCGTGCCCGGTGGCAGCTGGGCCAGGCGCACCAGCGTGGCCCGACGGTAGCCGTAGAGCCCGACATGCGCGAAGCGGGGCACCCGCATTCCGTCCCGGTCAAAGGGAATGTCAGCCCGGCTGAAGTAAAGGGCATCCCCGCGGATGTCCGGCACCACCTTCACCACATGGGGGCTGAGCCGCTCGGTTGCCTCCTCGAGAGGCCGCACCAGCGTGGCCATGGCCACCCGCACGTCGGTGAAAGCATGGACCAGCCGCCGCAGCGACGCTGCGTCCAGCAGTGGCTCATCCCCCTGGAGATTGACCACCACGTCGGGGGCCTCTTGCGGCAACCGCGCCACCACCTCGGCCACGCGGTCCGTCCCCGAAAGGTGTGCCGCGGACGTCCGCTCGACGTTGCCGCCGAAGCGCGACACCGCCTCGGCAATGCGCTCGTCGTCGGTGGCCACCACCACGCGCTCGAAGGCTCCCGAGCGCAGGGCCGCCTCCACCACGTGCTGCACCAGGGGACGTCCAGCCAGCATGGCCAGCGGCTTGCCCGGAAAGCGGGTGGAGCCCCAGCGCGCGGGGATGACGGCCAGGGCACGCAAGGGAACGTCGGCGGAGGCGGCCATTGGGGTGCCCCGAAGGTTAGCATTCCCCCTGGGGGGTGCCGTGCCGCGGGGCGTCCCGGCTGTCGGCTTTGGGAAGACGCCTTCGGACACAAGGCAAGGCACCGCTGCTCGCCCAAACGTCCACGCCTCGGTGAAGCCCGAGAGAAGCGCGCTGGCAGGCGGGAGCGCCTTGTTTCTGACAGCGGCCCGACGCCAGCGAAAGTAAACGCGGAAACGCCGCACAGCCGGCCGTGACTCCTTTATGGTGCGCAGCGTGGAGGCCGGGCCGGAGGTGGGAGTCGCGCTGAAAGAGACAGCGCCGGGGAGCGCCCTGCTGGCGCTCTCCGGGGCGCTCGACGTGCACAACGCCTCAGCCACACGCCAGGAAATTTCCACCCAGCTCGCCGGCAAGACGTTTCAGGCGATGGAGGTGGATGCGAGCCACATCGAGCACGGCGATGCCTCGGGGATGGTCATCCTCTACGAGCTGGTCCACGGGCGCTTTACCCCCGGCGTCCACGCCACGGTGCGAGGCTTGCGGCCGGAGCTGCAAAAGCTCCTCGCCGCGTTTCCCACCCCTGAGGCCGAAAGCGCGGTGGAGCGGCGCAAACGCCGCAAACCCATCACCATGGAGGTAGGAGCGGCAACGCTCGGGCTCGGACGCGACGTCGTCGAGGTGGTGACATTCCTCGGCCGTCTCAGCATCGCCTTGGCCGCGATTGTGCGCCGGCCGCGGTGGGTCCGCGTCGGAGAGCTGGCCCGCGTTTTCGAGAAGGCGGGTGCCAACGCGCTCTTCATCGTCTCCCTCATCAGCCTGCTCACCGGGCTCATCATCGCCTTCGAAGCCGCCCAACCGCTGAAGCAATTCGGCGCACAAATCTACATCGCCAACATGATTGGGCTGGTGATGGTCCGCGAGCTGGGCCCCATCATGACGGCCATCGTCTTCGCCGGCCGCACCGGCTCGGCCTTCGCCGCCGAGCTCGGGACGATGAAGGTGAATGAGGAGCTCGACGCGCTCAAAACCATGGGGCTCGACCCGACGCGCTTCCTGGTGGTGCAGCGGGTGCTTGCTGGAACCTTCGCCATGCCGCTGCTCACCGCCTATTCCATGGCGATGGGCATCCTGGGCGGCGTCATCGTCACCAAGCTGATGGGCTTTCCGTTGCCGCTCATCTGGGGACAGCTGACCGGCGCCCTGGGGCTCAAGGACATCCTGTTCGGCCTCCTCAAAGCCTTCGTCTTCGGGACGGTGGTGGCTGGCCTTGGCTGCTACCACGGAATGCACACCCGTCAGGGGCCGAGCGCCGTTGGGGACTCGGCCACTCGGGCCGTGGTTTCTGGAATTCTGCTCATCATCATCATCGACGCCATCTTCTCCGTCTTCGCGTTTGCGCTCGACATATGAGTCCGGCCGCCCAGAAGCAGCAACCCATCATCGCCGTGGAGCATCTGACCATCGCCTACGGCGAACGTGTCGTGCAGAAAGACCTCAATTTCCAAGTCCACCGTGGCGAGATTTTCGTCATCCTCGGCGGGTCAGGCTCCGGAAAGAGCTCTCTCCTCAAGTGCATGATTGGTCTGTTGGAGCCGCTCAAAGGAAAAATTCTCTTTGACGGGGTGGACATCGTCAGTGCCCAGGGCCCCGACCGGCTCAAGCTCCTCAACAAATTCGGCGTCATGTACCAAAGCGGCGCGCTCTTCGGCTCGATGAATTTGGTCGAAAACGCCCGTCTCCCGCTGGACGAATTCACGCGGCTCGACCTTCACGAGCGCGAGCTGGTTGCGCTCACCAAGCTCAACCAGGTGGGGCTCTTCGAGGCAGCGCTGCGGATGCCGGCCGAGCTTTCCGGCGGCATGCAGAAGCGCGCCGGCATCGCCCGGGCGATGGCCCTGGACCCGGCCATCCTCTTTCTCGACGAGCCCTCGGCGGGTCTGGACCCCATCACCTCGGCGGGCCTCGACCGGCTGATTCAGGGGCTCTCCCGAGACTTCGGGATGACGTGCGTCGTGGTGACGCACGAGCTGCAGAGCATTTTCGCCATCGCCGACCGGTGCATCATGGTGGACGAAGAGCGCAAGACCATCATCGCCGAGGGGAAGCCGGCTGAGCTTCGGGACCACTCCGAGGACCCGGTGGTCCGTCAATTTTTCCGGCGCGAGGCAGACCCAGAAGGGGAGAGGAAGACGGGATGAGCGAACGAGCTCACGAGTTTAAAATTGGGGCCTTCGTGCTGGTCGGGGTGGGCCTCATCATGGCCGGCCTGGTGGCGTTCGCGTTCAGCCACGAAGTGGAGCCGGTCGACCAGTTCGAGACCTATGTCGAAGGCGAAGTAGACGGCCTGAGCGTCGGCTCGGCGGTGAAGCTGCGCGGGGTCAACGTGGGGCAAGTCACTTCCATTCGCTTCTCCTGGAACGACTATCCACCTGGTCATCCGCGCTGCGTCGTCATTCGTTTCAGCATCCCCAAGTCCTTGAGCCCACTCCCCAGTGGCGGTGACCCGATGGTGAAGCTCAAGAAGGTCATCGACTCGGGCGTGCGTGCGGTGGTGCAAGGCCAGGGCATCACCGGCACCAGCGTCCTTGCCCTCAAGTATGTCGACCCGGAGAAGTACCCACCGTTGCAGGTCCCCTGGACCCCGAAGAATATGTACATCCCCTCGGCGCAGAGCGAATTCAGTCAAATTCTGACGGCGTTGACGAAGATTATGAGCAGCCTGGACAAAATTGACTTCCAGGCGTTGGGGAACACCGTCCAGGCCAAGCTCGACGACTTGGACACCAAAGCCATCTCCAAAGAAGTGGAACAGACCGTCATCCAGGCGCGTGACGCTATTTCGGACATCCGCGGCGAGGTCCAGGCGATGAAGCTGCCGGACCTTGGCAAGAACGCCAACCAGTTGGTGCTGGGCCTGCAAGACACCAACGAGCGGCTGGAGCGGATGGCCGGCCGCCTGTCCAACGTCGACTTCCGGAACCTCAACGACACCCTGGCCGGCACGCGCCAGGCGACGCGCGAGCTCAACGAAGTCCTGGAGGAGTTGCATCGCTACCCAGCGGGTTTCCTCTTCGGCGACCCACCGCCGCAGGCCTCCGCCCTCTCCAAGGAGCAGAAGTGAACCGTTCGCGCGCAGGCGTCACAGCCCTCCTGGTGCTGTCGTTTGGAAGCATCGGCTGCATCTCCAAACCGCCCTCTGGCGCACAGCTTTTCTCCATCGACCCGCCAAGAATGGTCGCAACGCACGTCGCCCCCGGCGCACACATCGTCTCGGTGGACCGGGTGGAGGTGGCGCCGGAATTCGCCGGCCGGTCCCTCAGCTACCGCACCGGGCCGCACAGCTTCGAGAAGGACCCCTACGCCATCCTCGCCGCCCCCCCCAGGGACCTGGTGCTCGCCGTGCTGCGCGCCTCGTTGACCAACACCGACTTCGTCCGGGACGTCGTGGAGCAAGGCGGACCGGTGGCGGCTGACCTCCTGGTGGAGGCCTATGTGACCGACCTCGAGGGAGACTTCACCGTCCCGGGCAAGCCGGTCGCGGTGGTAGGCGTGGAAATGGTGGTGCTTTGGTTGCCGCCCGTGCCCCAGCCCGTGTCGCCGCTCTTGCGCAAAGCGTACCTCCGGAGGTTGCCGCTTTCGGAAAAGACGGCAACCGCCGTGGCCAACGGCTGGAACGAGGGGCTCACCGCCATCGTCCAGGAATTTCTAGAGGACACGCGGGCTGTCCTTCCTGCCGCTCCCGCCCCCAGCCACTGAGGCCCCACCAGTGGCGGGCGGTGGACGCCGGCCCGCTTTTGCCTGTGCACCGCGCAACCTCTGCGCTACAAGCCAAGCGCTTTGAGGGTGGCCCAATGACAGCATCGAAGGTGAGTGCGCGGGCAGCCCTGCTTTTCGGACTCCTGCTGGTGGTGCCGAGCGTGCGCGCCCAAAGTGAGAGGGCCGACGCCGGCCTCCCTCCGCCGGGCGGAACTTCCGACAGCGCCCCGTTCGAGCCTGCGGCCTTTGACATCCTCAGGAGGATGAGCGCGTTTCTGGCCTCCAGTCAGACGCTCGCCTTCGCGGTGAGAGGCTACAGCGAAGAGCCGGCCACAACCGGACAGATGGTTGCCTTCTACCGGACCAGCCACGTCCAGCTGCAGCGGCCAGACCGCGTGCGCATTGACGTGCGCGGCGATGTGACCAACGTCAGCCTCTGGTACGACGGAAAAACGGTGACGCTGTTCAACCCACTGAGGAAGGCCTTTGGCAGCACGGTGACTCCACCGACTGTCGACCAGACGATTGACTTCCTGAGGGACAAGTACAACGCCGTTTTCACCATCTCGCCCTTTCTCACCTCCGACCCTTTCGCGGTGATGAGCGGAGGGCTCTTGACGGCCTTCGTGGTGGGGAAGGCCCAAGTCGATGGGGTGGCCTGTGACCAGCTGGCCTTCACCGAGCGAGAGGTGGACTGGCAACTGTGGGTGCAGCGTGGCCCCCGCCCGCTGCCGCGACGGGTGGCGGTCACCTACAAAACCGTCCCGGGCGCCCCCCGGGAGCTCCTCGAGCTGTCGGACTGGAAACTGGGCGAGAGTTTTCCGCAGAAGGACTTCATCTTCACCCCCCCGCCGGGGAGTTTCCGCGCGGAGATGATGGTGCAGCCTTCCGAGGCGAAGGGCACCCCATGAGGCCCGTTGCCCTTTCCTTGAAGCTGGCGGCAGTCCTGCTCGCCGTCCCCACGGTTGCGCTGGCCGGTGGCTTTGTCGCCGGACCGCACGGCGCCGTGGCGGTCGGGCCCAACGGAGGCGCCGTGGTGGTGAAGCGGCCACCGCCCCCGCCCCCGGCCGTGGTGGTGGTTCGCCCGCCGCCGCCCCCGGCCACGGTGGTGGTGGTCCACCCGGCGCCGCCGCCCCCGGTGGTGGTGGTTCACCCGGTGCCGCCACCTCCGCTGGGCACGGTGGTGGTGGTGCTGCCTCCGGCGTGCACGCCCGTCAACCTGGGCGGCGTCGTTTACCACAACTGCGGCGGTGTCTATTACCGCCCACAATTCTACGGCACCCAGCTCATGTACGCCGTCGTGCCCGCGCCATAGAGCCCAAACGGCGTGTCCGTGCCCTCGCCGTCCAACGGGGCCTTTCACCGGGCGGCACCGCAGTGCAGGACATCGTCGCGCGCCAGCGCTTCGTCCATTTGAAGCGTGCCGCGCTGCCCAGCTGTCCGGCGTGGTTATGAGGAAAGCACGGCGAGCAAATCACCGGCCTGGACACGGCGCTTGAGCGTCGCGACGACTTCTTTCACCGTGGCCGCGCGCAAGGCGCGCACCACCGTCTCCATCTTCATCGCCTCCAGCGTCAGCAGCGGGGCGCCGGCAGCCACCTTGTCCCCCACTTTCACGTGGAGTCCGATGACGGTGCCCGGCATGGAAGCGCCGACGTGGTCGGCGTTGCCCTTTTCGGCCTTGCGTGCCTCTTGAACGACTGGCGCCCGGCCCCGGTCCCGAACCGAGACCTGGCGGCCGTGGCCGTTGAGCTCGAAATACACCGTCCGCATCCCATTCTCGTCCGGCTCACCCACCGCCGAGAGTGCGATGACGAGCGTCTTACCGGGCTCGATGTCGACCCACACCTCCTGGCCCACTTCCAGCCCGTAGAAGTAGAGCGGCGTGTCGAGGATGGAGACGTCCTCGAAGCGGGCGTAGGCGTCGAGGTACTCCTCCATCACCCGCGGGTAGAGCGCGGAGGACAGCGCCTCGTCGCGGCGCGCTGCGCGTCCCGTCCGTTCGGACAGCCTCGCCCGCAGGCCCTCGAGGTCGAGCGGCGGGAGGCTGGCTCCGGCGCGCCCCTCCACCGTGGGAAGCCCTTTGAGCACCGCCCGGCGGAGGTCCTCCGGGAAGCCCCCCGGCGGGTGTCCAAGGTGTCCTTGGAAGTAGCCCACCACGCTGGTCGGGAAGTCGAGCCGCGCGGCCTCCCGCAGCACCAACGCGCGCGTGGCGGCCACACTGGCCTCCAGGGTGGAGCCCTTCACCAAGAGGTCATTCTTCAAGAGGAAAATGGCGAAGTCGCCCACCATTTTCGAGGAGGGCGTCACCTTGGGGATGTCTCCCACCAACATATTCACCACGGCGAAGGCCACCTTCACGTCGTTCCACCGCGGCAGTAGCCCCATCTCGGCCACTTGCGGCCGGAGGTTGGAGTACTGGCCGCCCGGAATCTCGTGGAAGTACACCTCTGAGGTGGAGCTCTTCAGCCCGCACTCGAAGGGGCTGTACGGCTCCCGGACATCCTCCCAGTAGTCGGCCAGTGGTTGCAGCAGCTTGTTGGTGATGCCGGTGTCGCGCGGGTAGCCGCGCAGCGCGGAGACGAGCGCATTCATCGATGGCTGGCTGGTGAGGCCGGCCATCGGCGCGAGCGCCACGTCGACGATGTCCACTCCGTGGTCGATGGCCTCCAAGTAGGCCGCGCCGCCATTGCCGGAGGTGTCGTGGGTGTGGAGGTGAATGGGCAGCTGGGTGGTCTGCTTCAGCCTGTCAATGAGGAGCGCCGCGGCCCGCGGCCGGAGGAGCCCGGCCATGTCTTTGATGCAGAGGAAGTGCGCGCCCATGTCCTCGATGCGCCGGGCCAAGTCCGCGTAGTAGTTGAGGTCGTACTTGGGCCGCTTCTCATTGGAGACGTCGCCCGTGTAGCACATGGCCACCTCGGCCACTTTCCCGGTCTGGAGGATGCGTCGGACGCTCACTTCCATGGAGTCGAGGTCATTGAGCGAATCGAATACCCGGAAGACGTCGATGCCTGCCTCGGCCGCCTCGTCGATGAAGGCTTCCACTAGGTTGTCCGGGTAGCTGGTGTAGCCGACCGCGTTGGCTCCCCGAAGGAGCATCTGGAGGAGGATGTTGGGCACGACAGCCCGCAGGGCCCGCAGCCGTTGCCAGGGGTCCTCGTTGAGAAAGCGGTAGGCCGTGTCGAAGGTGGCGCCTCCCCAGCACTCCAGCGAGAAGAGCGTCGGCGCCAGTCGAACGGTGGCCGGGGCGATTCGCAGCAAGTCGGTGGTGCGCAACCGCGTGGCCAACAGGCTCTGGTGTGCGTCGCGCATGGTGGTGTCGGTGAGCAGCGCGCGCTTCTGTGCCTTGACCCAAGCGGCCAGTCCGGCCGGCCCCTTTTCTTCGAGAATCTGGCGCGTCCCGGGCGGGGGCGACCCGCGCGGCAGCTCCGGGACACGGGGCGCAACGAATTCCACCGACCGCCGGCGCGCCGCCTTGGGGACGGTGGGGTGCCCGTTGACGATGACGTCGCCCAAGTAGTGAAGCAGCTTGGTGGCCCGGTCCCGGCGCGGAGCGAACTGGAACAGCGACGGCGTCTCATCGACGAAGCGGGTGTACGTCTCACCGTTGAGGAAGGCCTCGGACTGCAGGACGTTTTCCAAGAAGTGAAGGTTTGTCTTCACCCCGCGGATGCGGAACTCGCGCAGGGCGCGCTGCCCCTTGCGAACGGCGCCCCGGAATGTCGGCGCATAGGCGATGACTTTCACCAACAGTGAGTCATAGGAAGGGGAGATGACGGCACCGGGGTAACCGTTGCCGCCGTCCAGCCGGATGCCGAAGCCCGTCGCTGGCCGCCAGGCCTGGATGGTGCCGGCATCGGGGAGAAAGTTGTTCGCCGGGTCCTCCGTGGTGACGCGCAGCTGAAGTGCGAAACCGCGGGGCTGAATGGACGACTGGCCTTCAATTCCTATCTCCTCGGAGGCCAGAGCGTGGCCCTCGGCGATGCGCAACTGGGCCTGGACCAGGTCCACGCCCGTCACCTGCTCGGTGACGGTATGCTCGACCTGCAGTCGAGCGTTGACCTCGATGAAGTAGACGTTTTCCCCGGCGACCAGAAACTCCACCGTGCCTGCGCTCGAGTACTCGGCGGCTCGCATCAGCTTGAGCGCTGAGTCGAAGAGCTTCTCGCGAACGCTGTCGGTGACGTTGGGCGCCGGCCCAATCTCGATGACTTTCTGCTGACGTCGCTGCACTGAGCAGTCGCGCTCATGCAGATGGACGAGGTTTCCCTGGAGGTCGCCCAGAATCTGCACTTCGAGGTGGCGCACCCGTTCCAGAAATGCCTCCAGGAAAACCACCGGGCTGCCGAAGGCAAGCTGGGATTCGGAGCGGGCGGCGGCGAGTGAGTGCTCGAGCTCCTCCAACTTGCGGACCACCCGCATGCCGCGTCCCCCACCGCCATGGGCGGCCTTCACCATGACGGGCCCGTTCCGCTCGAAAAAGCGCCGGGCCGCGGCGAGCATCTCCTGCTCAGTGCCCTCGAGGCTGGTTCCCGGCACGACGCCGACGCCCACCCGCTCGGCGAGGCGTTTGGCCGCCACCTTGTCTCCCATCAACCGCACCACTGCCGGACGTGGGCCAATGAAGCGCACGCCGCGGCGCTCGCAGGCGTCGGCGAAGTCTGCATTCTCCGAGAGGAAGCCGTAGCCAGGGTGGATGGCGTCCACGCCGGCCGCCTGGGCCACGTCGAGAATCTCCTCGATGCCCAAATAGGCTTCCACCGGCCGCTTCCCGTGGCCGACGCGGTAGGCCTCGTCGGCCTTGTGCCGGTGCTCGTTGACGCGGTCCTCGTCGCTGTAGATGGCGACGGTGCGAATGCCGAGCTCGTTGCAGGCGCGGAAGACGCGAATGGCAATCTCGCCTCGGTTGGCGCACATGACTTTCTTGAGCGGATGGCTGGGCATGGCGGGGGAAGGGAGACTAGCGCCCCCCTCGCGTGAGGGAACCGGTTTCCCCTTTTGCCCCCCGGGGCAGTCGCGACTCAGCTGTGCTCCCCCTCGGCCAGGCCTCTATGGGACGCTGCCGTCGCCATGGCGCGCGCGGCCCCGGACGGCATCGACATCAGCAGCGACCCCACTCGCCTCGACGTGGACGCTGTCCACGCCTTCTTGAGGGGCAGCTATTGGTCCCCCGGCATTCCCCGCTCGGTGCTGGAACGAGCGCTGGCGAATTCCTTGTGCTTCGGTGCCTATGAGGGCGTCCGTCAGGTGGGGTTTGCCCGCGTCGTCACCGACCGCGCCACCTTCGCCTGGGTGTGCGACGTCTTCGTCGTGGAGAGCCACCGGCGGCGGGGAATTGCGGATGCGCTGATGGCGGCCCTGGTGGCGCACCCGGAGCTGCAGGGGCTGCGGCGCTGGAGCCTGGCCACCCGCGACGCCCACGCGCTGTACCGCCGACATGGCTTCGTGCCGCTGACGGACCCGGCGCGGGCCATGGAGATTCGCCGTCCGGACGTCTACCGGACGGCCACGCCCCCTCAAGGGAAGTCACAGACGTAGGTGGTGGCCCCCGCGCCGGCGTCGGAGAAGCCGCCGTCCGGCAATGGCGTGCCGAGGCCTGCGTCGGCCAGGCCGCCATCCGGCAGCACCACACGGCTGACGCACTGCTGTGGGCCGCCGTCCAGGACACACGAGGCCCCGGCGCAGGCCGCCACCGCACAGCCGGTACAGTCAACGCAGCCGCCGTCCACACACCCCTGTCCAGCGCCGCAGGGGACGACGCCCGGCAAGCACGCCCCCACCGGGTAGCAAAGCCCATTGCCGCCGTCCGGGTTGGGCACACAGTCCTGCCCACTGGTGCAGTCGGCCACCGTGAGGCAGGCGAAGTAGCCCTCGTCCGGATTGATGCCGAAGCTGCAGCGTGCAAGCACCAGCGCGCCGAGCGCCACGCTCGCTGCCAGCAGCACTGAGGAGGCCGGGCGTCGCACGCTAGAAGCTCCCCGTCAGGGACAGCGCGGCGCCGTGCGGCCCCACCCCGACGCCCACCGAGGTGTGCGACTCCGCCGGAGCGCTGCTCGCAATCCAGCTGAGCACCCCCCAGGTGACAAGGCCGGCGCCGGCGATGCCGAAGCAGACGTTGGCCCAGGTGGCCTGGTTTTGGCCCGCCAGCGCTTGGGAACGGAACCCCTGGTAGGTGTTGTGCGCTGGGTTGTAGCCGGCCAGCAGTTGGTTTTGGTTGTTTTGCGAGGCGACAGCCAACACCGCGCCCGCAGCGCCGGCAGCGACGCCCACGCCGAGGGCCACCCAGCCGGCAATGGGAACGCGGAAGCCACCGCTGGCCACTGGCGTTGGTGTCTCAGCCGGGGGCAGCGGCAGGGGTTCCGTGCCCGGAATGGCCACCAGGCGGACGACTTCGTGCGTCGTCTGCCCTGCCTCCACCGCCACCAGACGGTCCACCGGGTAGTAGCCCGGGTGCGAGACATGCACCTCGTGCTTTCCCGGCTTGAGCAACCGCGTGAGCGGCGTTTTCCCCAGCGGCTCGCCGTCGAGGGTGGCCGCGGCTTCGGGGACGGTGCTGTCGAGCACCAGCGTCCCCTTCACCTCCTGCTCGCCGCGCAAGAGGGCCGGGAGTGCCCCCGCGACGTCGGCCTGCAAGCGCCGCGAAGCGATGAGAATGGCGCGGTCGACTTCGGCCACGGTGCCGGGCGGGGCGAGTGAAATGAGCCAGAAATGGACGAGGTAATGCGACTGGTCGCGGGCCAGCGTCCCCACCACCACGCGGTTGACGGGGAGGTGCGCCAACAGCGCGGACAGGCAGCCCGCGGCCGGCCCGCATTCCTTCAAGGCCGCGATGTCCTTGGGCCCAAGAAAGGTCTCCAGCTCGTCCGGCGCCACCACCTTCATCCGCTGGGCTTGGGCGGCGTCGAGCACTTGGCGCGTCAACTGCGCCGCTAGGCCCTGCATGCTGGAGGGGGCATTCACCTCCACCACGGCGAGTCCCTTGCTTGGGGCGGCGGCCGCGGGCGTGACAAAGAGCGCGAGCGCCGCTAGGACCCACCTGCGCATGGCCGGGACAATAGACGAAGTCGCCGAGGGCGTCGTGGAGGTGACGTTCACCGTTGAACCGAATTACGCGGGTTGGCGACTGGACCGCTACCTATGCGAGAAAATTCGACGGCTGTCCCGCGTGCGAGTGCAGCGCATCCTCCGCACGGCAGTGCTGTGCGACGTTCCGCTCAAGGCCAGCACCCGGGTGTGGCCCGGTCTCACCTTTCGGCTGCGCCGCCGGAGCCTGGTGGAGCCGCCGACGCCCGAAAACCTCCGCGAGGTGTACCGGGACGAGGCACTGCTGGTGCTCGACAAGCCGGCGGGCCTCCCCATCCATCCCACCGCGCGTTACCACCACGGGACGGTGGTGGCCCTCTTGCGGCGCCAGCACGGCCCAGGCTTCCAGGCTGCTCCGGCCCATCGCCTGGACCGCGAAACCTCTGGCCTGTTGGTGTGCGGACGGACGCCGGAGGCGTCCCGACGGCTGATGCAGGCCTTCCAAGAAGGCGCCGTCGAGAAGGAGTACCAGGCCATTGTGGAGGGTTGGCCGCGCGAGGACGCCTTCCTGGTGGAGGCGCCACTGCTCGAGGGGACTCCCACCATCCGCATCGCGGTCCGAGTGGACGCGGCCGGCCGTCCGGCCCGGACGCGCTTTCAAGTCGCCCAGCGCTTTGTCCGAGAGAGCCAGCCCTTCGCGCTGCTGCGCTGTTTTCCGGAGACGGGGCGCCAGCACCAAATTCGCGTGCACTTACAGGCGACCGGTTTCCCGTTGGTGGGGGACAAAATGTACGGTCCTGACCCCGGTTACTTCGACCGTTTCAGCCGCCATTGCCTCGAGCCGGAGGCCTGGGTGCGACTCAGACTCCAGCGGCATGCGCTTCATGCGGCGCGGCTGACGCTGCCCCATCCCCTCTCGGGCCAGCGGGCCGTCTTTACCTCGCCTCTGCCGGAGGATTTGGCCGGTTTTCTCCCCCGGGTCGCCTCGGACGGCCCGGCGGCGATTGACCCACCCAGCTTGCGTCCAGAACCTCGTCCTCTCGCGCACTTGGGGTGAGACGTCGGGCAGTGGCACGTGCGGTGCTCTGGTGTGGGAAGGATGGCTCAGCCGGAAGAAGCCGAAGTTGCGACGGCGGCCGTCGTCCGCCATCCTCCGCCTGCTGAGCCAAGTGCGAGGAGCAGCCCACGGATGGTGAAGGGCCGGTACGACGAAGGGCCAGATTTGCGACGGCTGGAGCCCCCTCAGGTTCTGGTGGTCGACGACGAGCCTGCGAACGTGCGGCTGGTCCAGGCGTACCTGAAGGCAGAAGGCTTTCGGGTGGTCGGCGCCAACAGCGGGCCCGAGGCCCTCGACCGAGTGGAACAGGGCGGCGTGGACTTGGTCCTGCTCGACATTCGCATGCCGCACATGGACGGCTTCGAGGTGTGCCGCCGGCTGCGCGAGAACAAGGCCCATACGCGCATGCCCGTTATTTTTCTCACCGCCGAATTCAACGACGCGGACAGCGAGCTCAAAGGGCTGGAGGCCGGCGCTGACGAATACCTGCACAAGCCCATTCAGCGCCGCGCGCTGGTAGCTCGCGTCCGAAACCTCATCCGTCTGGCGGACGCCGAGCGCGACCGCCGACTGGTGGCCCAGCTGGCGCAGAGCGAGAAGTTGGCGGCCATTGGGCAAATCGCCGCGGGGGTTGCGCACGAAATCAACAACCCCCTGGCCTTCATTCTCTCCAACCTCACGTCGCTTCGAAATTATGTCGATGATGTGAAACGCGTCATCACCGCGTACCGGGAGGCACCGGACCGAGGCCAGGCACTGGAGGCGCAAATTGGCTTCCGCGAGACGCTGGATGACATCGACGCGTTGATTAATGAGACCGCCGAGGGCGGTCAGCGAGTCCGCACCATCGTCCAGGAGCTCAAGACGTTTAGTCGCGCCGACGAGAACCAGGTGCTCGAGCCGGTCGACCTGGCGGACATCGCCGCCAGCACGCTGCTGCTCACCGAGCGCGAGCTGCAGAGCCGAGCCCGGGTGGTGAAGGACTTGCGGCCTGCTCCCATCGACTGCGCGCCCAAGGGAAAGCTGCACCAGGTGGTGATGAACCTCTTGGTCAACGCCCTCCAGGCCCTCGACGACCGAGACCCACGCCAACACGAGATACGCGTCTTGACCGGCACCGATGGGCGCGACTCCGTCCTCAGCGTCTCGGACACCGGGGTCGGCATTCCCGAAGAGCAGCAAACCCGCATTTTCGAGCCCTTCTTCACCACCAAGCCGGTCGGGGTGGGGACGGGGATTGGGCTCAGCGTCTGCGTGGCGGTGGTCCAGAAACTGGGCGGACGCATCAACGTGCAGAGCCGCGTCGGGCATGGCACCACCTTTGAGGTGCGGGTGCCGACCCGGGTGCTGGCCTCCGCCT
>JBKQJL010000115.1:0-30238 GCA_052147975.1 Myxococcaceae bacterium | reverse complement strand
GGTCCACCGTCTGCTCGAGAAACGGCTCGTCGAGACCGAGCCGCGCGCCGTAGCGGATGGCACGCCGCATAATCCGTCGCAGCACGTAGCCGCGACCCTCGTTGGACGGCTGGACCCCATCCGAGATGAGAAAAGCCGTCGCCCGGCTGTGGTCCGCGACGACGCGCATGGAAGCGTCGTCGGCAGCGTCTCGGCCATAACGCTTGCCGCTCAATTGGGCCGCTCGCTCGAGAAGCGGGGTGAAGAGGTCCGTGTCGTAGTTGCTGCGCACTCCCTGCACCACGGCTGCCATGCGCTCCAGCCCAGCGCCGGTGTCGATGGAGGGCCGCGGCAACGGGATGAGCGGCCCGTCCTTCTCGCGCCGCTCAAACTGCATAAACACGAGGTTCCAGATTTCCAGCCACCGGTCGCAGTCGCAGGCCACCCCCAGGCACGGACGGCCCGCTGCCTCTTCGGCGCATGGCAGGTCGTCGCCCTGGAAGTAATGAATCTCCGAGCACGGGCCGCAGGGGCCGGTGTC
Source organism: Myxococcaceae bacterium (assembly GCA_052147975.1). Taxonomy (GTDB): domain Bacteria; phylum Myxococcota; class Myxococcia; order Myxococcales; family Myxococcaceae; genus JADGRA01. Next base: position 29,718 of record JBKQJL010000115.1, on the reverse strand, counting down.
TCCCATCGCCCAGAAATTGTCCTTGTAGCCGAGCCGCTGGATGCGTTCCTCGCTCAGCCCCTGCTTGCGCCACAGCCTAAAGGCCTCCTCGTCCCAAGGGATGCCCTTGTCTCCGGCAAAGACGGTGGCCGCCAGCCGGTCGGAAGAAATCCCCAGCTCCCGGGTGACGAAGTCCCAAGCGAAGGCCACGGCGTCGGCTTTGAAGTAGTCGCCGAAGGAGAAGTTTCCCAGCATCTTGAAGAAGGTGTGGTGCCGGGCAGTGAAGCCGACATTGTCCAAGTCGTTGTGCTTGCCGCCGGCCCGGACGCACTTCTGCGAGGAGGTTGCCCGGAGGTAGTCGCGCTTCTCGCGCCCGGTGAAGACGTCCTTGAATTGCACCATCCCGGCGTTGGTGAAGAGGAGGGTGGGGTCGTTGGAGGGGACGAGGGAGGAAGAGGCGACACGGGTATGCCCGCGCTGCTCGAAGTAGCGCAGGAAGGCCTCCCGGACCTGTGCAGCGGTGCGGCTTCTGGACATGGGAAGCCATATACCGGAGAGGCGTCCTGGACGCAGGGTCTGCGCGCAGGGCCCACACCCCCCGAGGGGTCACGCCGACCGGGGCTGCGCGGAGGGGGGGGCGCCCTTGCTAGATTCGAGCCCTTCACGTGACCAGCTCCCTCCTTGCTGCGCTGAGCGCGCTCGGCCTGGCCGCCGCGCCGGCCATCCCCGCCAGTCCAAAGCCCTACCCGGCCGAAGCGGGCGAGACGCACTTGGCCGACCTACGGCAACTGACGTTTGGCGGAGAGAACGCCGAGGCCTACTGGTCCTTTGACGGCAAGGAGCTGGTGTTTCAGGCGCGCGGCCCCGGCGAGGACTGCGACCGCATTTGGAGACTGCCTCTGCAGCAGCCGCTGCAGCCAGTGCCCGTCTCGAGCGGACAGGGAGCCACCACCTGCGCGTACTTCCTGCCCGGAAACCAGGACCTCATTTACGCCTCCACCCACCTGGGTGGTCCGAATTGTCCCCCGCCACCGGACCGGAGCAAGGGCTACGTGTGGGCCCTGCACCCCGCGTACGACATTTTTCGAGCGCACAAAGACGGCACCGGGCTGCAGCGCCTGACTGCCACCCCGGGCTACGACGCCGAGGGAACGGTGTGCGCGCGCGACGGGAGCATCATCTTCACCTCCGTGCGCGATGGGGACTTGGACCTCTACCGCATGGACTCGGACGGGAAGAATGTCCGCCGGCTCACCGACACGCCGGGGTACGACGGCGGGGCCTTCTTCAGCCCGGACTGCACGAAAATCGTCTGGCGCGCTTCCCGGCCCGTGGGCGCAGAGCTTGCCGAGTACCGCGAGCTGCTCGCTCGGAATGTCGTGCGGCCCACCAAATTGGAAATTTGGGTAGCCAACGCGGACGGGACCGACGCTCGGCAAATTACCTACCTCGACGCGGCCAGCTTTGGGCCGTCCTGGTTTCCGGATGGTCACCGCATTCTTTTCAGCAGCAACGTCGGCGACCCCAAAGGGCGAGAATTCAACCTGTGGGCGGTGAACGTCGACGGCACCGGACTCGAGCAAATTACCACTGCCCTTGGTTTCGACGGCTTTCCGCTGTTGTCCCCGGACGGCCAGACGCTGGTGTTCGCCAGCAACCGTGCCACCGCGCCCGGCCAGCACGACACCAACCTCTTCCTGGCTCACTGGACGGGGGCGCCGCCCGCCGAGCCCCACTCCGCCGCAGACCGCATCGCCCGCGACATCACCTGGCTGGCGGCCCCAGAGCGCGAGGGCCGAGGCCTTGGCTCGGCAGGCCTCGCCGCCTCCCTGCGTTACGTCGAGGACCGCTTCCGCGCCCTTGGCCTTGAGCCGGCCGGCAGCGAGGGCTTCCGACAGCCCTTTGAAGTGGTGTTGCGCGTCACCGCCGGGCCGGCGACGGCCCTGACGCTCGCCGGGCAGGCCGTTGCCCCCGCGGCTCGGGCACCGGCCCCCTTCAGCGCTCGGGGCGAAGCCGAGGGGGACCTCGTCCTGGTGGGGTATGGGGTGCATGCCCCAGAGCTGGGCGTGGATGACTGGGCTGCGGCGGACGTGAAGGGAAAGGTGGCAGTGGTGCGGCGCTTCGTCCCCGAGGTGCCGTCTCTGGCTGCCGCCGAACAGCAGCGACGGCACGGCGACGTCCGCCGCAAGGCGTGGCTGGCCCGCGAGCGCGGTGCCCTCGCCCTGCTGGTGGTGGACGCACCGCTGCCTCCCCCAGGGGCTGCCACCGGCTGGGCCATGCCCAAGGAGGCGAACCTTCAGCTGGCTGACCACGAAGGCACTGGAACCGGTGACGCCGGGCTGCCGGTCCTCCTCGTCGGCCGCGACGCCTCGGCGCCAGCGCTGGCCGCGCTTGGACGTGGCGAGACGGTCCACGCCCGTCTGACGGTCGACCTAAAGGAGGAGCGCACCACCACTGCCAATGTGGTGGGCCGCATCCCCGCCGGGGTGAGTGCCCAAGAGCGCCTCCCAGGTGCCATTCTGGTGGGGGCGCACCTGGACCACCTCGGCTTGGGCGGGAGGAACTCGCTCGAGCCGGACTCGCACGCCCCGCACCTCGGCGCGGACGACAATGCCTCGGGCGTGGCGGTGGTGCTCGAGATTGCGCGCAGCCTCCAGGCCAGCCGAAAGCCGCTGCGGCGGGACGTCTGGGTGGTGGCCTTCAGCGGCGAGGAGGCAGGCACCCTCGGCTCCTCGCACTTTGTGCGCCTGCCTCCTGGCGGGCTGGACGTGCAGGGGCTGGTGGCCATGGTGAATTTGGACATGGTGGGGCGGCTGCGCGACAACCGACTCAGCGTCCTCGGGACAGGTTCGGCCAAGGAATGGGAGGCGTTGGTGCCACCCATCTGCGACGCCGCCCACCTCACCTGCAGTACCGGGGGGGATGGGTACGGCCCCAGCGACCACTCCAGCTTCTTCGCGGCTGGCGTCCCCGTGCTTCACCTCTTCACCGGGGCGCATGCCGACTACCACCGGCCGTCCGACTCGGCGGACAAAATTAATGCCGCCGGCGCTGCTCAGGTGGGCGTCTTCGCCGAGGGAGTGCTGCGCGCCCTGGCTGCTCGCCCCAACCGCCTCAGCTTGCAGCGGGTCGCGGCTCCAGCCCCCAGTGGTGACGTTCGCCAGTCACGGGCCTCGCTGGGCACGGTGCCGGATTACGCCGGGCCGCCCAAGGGGATGTCCGGCGTGCTGCTCGCTGCGGTGCGCTCGGGCTCTCCAGCAGACCGGGCCGGATTGCGGCGGGGCGACATCCTGGTGCAGCTCGGCTCCCATCGCATTGGCAGCGTGGAGGACTTCATGTTCGCGCTGACGGCCAGCAAGCCGGGGGACGCCATGACGGCCGCCGTGCTGCGAGATGGGCACCGGGTGGAAGTCGCCGTCACCCTCGGCGAGGCGCCAGCGCGGTGAGTGCCCCCGACGCCCGGCGGTGGCGGGGGTTGCGACGCGTCTCGCAGTCGCTGGGCGCTAGGCGCCGCTCGGTTTGTGCGCTGGCGCTCCTCGTGGCCAGTGGCGCCTCAGCCGATGCGGACGCACGCTGGTCGTTCTTGGTTCGGCAGCTCACCACCGCCCAGGACCCGCGCGCCCGCGTGCAGGCTGCGCTCACCCTTGGGGCGACCGAGGACGCCTCGGCGCTGGCCCCTCTGTGCAAGGCGCTCGCTGACCCGGAACCCCTGGTGCGGGCGGCCGTTGCCCGAAGCCTGCCCAACCTGCATGACCCTGCGGCCCTGGACTGTCTATTGGCCCACGGCACGGACAGCGACAGTCTTGCCCGACAGGAGGTGGCCCGGGCGGTGGCGACGCTGCGGGAAGTCCGGGCGCGACATCCGAAAGTCTATGTCGCGGTAACGCCGGTGGTAGACGACAGCGATCCGCCCGCTGACGCCTCCCTCTTGTCGCTGGCCCACACGCGCCTGGTGAGTCGACTGCGCTGGATGGGCGCCCAGGTGGCGCCGGAGTCCGAGGACCGCTCGGCGGTCGGCGCCACGCTGGCTGGCGGACAGCTGCAGGCCTTTCAGATTCGCACCCGGTTGGCTCGAAAAGGCTCCGAGGTGGCCGTCGTGATGGTGTGCCTCAGCTACCCCGACCAGCAAGTGCTGGGCGAGGTGACTGGGCGGGCCAGTGGAGGGCGCCCCGAGGACGCCCTTCGAGCGCTCGTCCCGCGCCTGCTGCAAGATCTTGCCGCGACATTCGAATGGAAGCTCTAAGAGGAGGGTGCCATGGCTGAACCCGACGATGCCCCCGCCGCCCCGAGGACCCAGCGCCACCTGCGCAACTACCTCTTGGATGCGCCGCTACAGCTCCGCTTTACCCTCCTGGCGCTGACCAGCGCTCTCTGTGCTGCGGCGCTGCTCGGCGTCTTCCTGGCCCGAGCGGCCTCGGCGCTCTCCGAGCAGGCGCAAGGGGCCGTGGAGGCCCGCGAGTCGGCGGCACTGGCCAGCCGGGAGCTCGGGAACGCGGCGCTGGGGAAAAATCTCCTCGAACGCTTTGATGACCCAGCCTTCGCCGCGGCCTTGGAGCGCCAGTCGCAGGCCATCGACGAGGCCTACCAACGCGAGCACCAGGCGGTCATCTCCCAGCGGACGGCGCTCGAGCGCGAGCAGCGCCGGGCCACGTGGGTGTTGCTGGTGAGCCTGTTGGTGTTTGTCGCTGGCGTGGTGGCCGCCTCCATCGTCGCCACCCACAAGATTGCTGGGCCGGTGTACCGGGTGCGGCGGCTGCTCGAGCAGCTGGCGGAAGGCCGCCGCGACGTGCCGACCCACTCGCTTCGCTCTGGCGACGAGCTCCGCGAGCTCTTCGAGACCGCCGCCGGGTTGATTCAGGCGCTGCGGGCCGACGACGAGTCCGCGCTCCGTGCGGTGGCGGCAGCCCTGGGCACCGGCCAGACGAGCGGCGTCTCCCCGGCATCGCTGGAGGACCTGCGCAAGCTCCAGTCGCGCCTGCAGATGCGCCTCGGCATGTCCGGAGCGACCGGGCCGCTGTAGCCGCCCACCGCTCCCCTCCGGCCTGCCGGTGGGCGGTTAGAGAGCTGGCCGGCCTGGTTGGGGCGCTGCCGCCGAGCCGTCCGGAACGACTGGGAGCGCCGGTGCGGCTGCCGCCACACGCAGCACGAGCGCCGCGCCAGCCAACGCCAGCCACCACTTAAAGAGAGGCCGGAGGCTCACGACGCCGCGCCGGCGCCCGGCGTCCACGCCACCAGCGCATGGAGCGGGACGAGGAATTCCTCGCCCTCGGTGCCGACCAGCACGTCGTAGGGCCCGACCGCCATCAGGGGGCGCTCGACGGACAACCCATTGCGGAGCTCGAGGCGGATGCTGGTGCCGGCGTGTTCCAACAGAGGCCGTGGGTCCGACACCGGACGTCGGTCTGGCTCGCGAGCCACCGGAGCGGGGCGCTGCGCCAGACGGGCGTCGCGCGGCAATGCCGGCTGGGCCAGCTCCCAGCTCTGGGCACGGGCCAGAAGCACCACCTGAAGCTTTTCAATTCGTCCCCCCCGTTCCAGCAGCAGCGCCAGCGGCTGGACGCCGCTCACCACGTCGAGCACCGTGCGGTCTGCCAACACCACCGCGAGGGGTGTCTTGTCCTGGACCCGGTCGGCCAGCCATCGGTCGATGGGCTCGGCCGACACGCCGCGGCGGGCGTCGCGCAGGTCGACGCGTCGGGCAGTCCTTGCTCGCCGCGCCCGGAGCTCGTCGACGCTCAGGCCGGACTGGAGCAGGGCGAAAGCATCCTCCAGGGCGAGCCCCGGGGTGTGGGCCACCAGCTGGTAGGCCTCGTCGAAGCGGCGTGCCTCCTCGGCGTGAAGCTTGCGCCACACCCGCGCTTTCATCTTGCCGTCCAGCTCGCCGCGGGCAATGCGCGCCGGGACGCGCTCTCGAATGGCGAGCGCCTGGACTTGCGCTGGTGTGGGGGGCTGGGCTGGAGCGCGCCGGGCCGGGGGCGGCCGTGAGGGCGGACCTCGGGTGGAGGTCGGCCTGGGCGGTCCAGCCAGCGACGGGCGTCGGATGACTTCCACGGAGGGTGCTGGCCGGGTCTTCTTCTCGTTCATCATGTCCCCTCAACAACCTGCCAGCCCGTCCAAGGCTTCCCCAAGAGGCCGTCCCTCAGGGCGAGGCGGGCTGCACCAGAACGAGCTCGACTCGCCACTCGGAGCCCTCGCGGCGAAGGGTAAGCTCCTGCGTTTGCTCTCGCGTACTAACAGCCACCGTGGCGCGGTCGCGCTCCTTTTTCAACAGTTGCACCGCGGTAATGGGGGACGCGCGTCCACCGCGAAACACCAGGCCAGCGGCGTCTTCGCGCAAGGAGCCGCCGCTGGCGGCAGAAAGCCCGGCCAGCCGGTCCCTAATTGCCTGCTGGCTGGCCGTGGTGAGCCGGGCGAATGCCACGGCGTCCTCCCCCTTGTTGGCCGCCGCGGCGAAGGCCCGGTAAGAGGCTTCGGGTGTTTCCTCCCGAGCCCCACCGCAAGCAGCGAGGCACACGAGGTAGGCGAGGAGGGCGGTTTTCGTCATCCCAGGGGTGTCGATGGTCCGCCCGGGGCGGGGGTTTGCACAAGAGGGGATTTTCGCAGCCGGGCCCGGTACACCGGCTCACCAGAGGCAAGGTACCGGCGCTCCCGGCTGCTCGTCGGCTCAACGGGGTCGCTGGGATGAAAGACGCCCGCCCCGAGCGGGTTCGTAAAACCGACTGCCTCGAGCGTTTGGAGCATCGCTCGAGCCCGGTCCTCGACATCCGTGCGCAGGTCGAACAGGCCCCCGGGGGCCAGCAGAGTCAGCAGAAGCGCGGCGAACTCGGCGGAGAGCAGCTGGCGCTTCTGGTGCGAGCGCTTCCACCAGGGGTCCGGGAACTGGAAATGGACCGCGGCCAGCGAGGCCGGGGCGAACAGCCGAGGGACCACCGCGCGCGCGTCGGCCTCCACCACGCGCAGGTTGACCAGGCCGCGGGTGCGCGCCCGGTGCTCCACCTCGCGCGCATATTTCTTTCGCCACTCGATGGCCACGTAATTCACGTCCGGGTGCAGGGCCGCGTAGGCCAACGCGAAGCCGCCTGCCCCCGAGCCCAGCTCCAGCTCCAGTGGGCCTGCCCGGCCGAAAATGGACGCCCAGTCCGGGGGGACCAGCAACTCGGTGAAGGCCCGGCCGGCTGGCTCGGGCCGCAAAAGAGGTCCCCGCGTCATTGGAAGCGCCACCGGCCTATACGCTAGACAGACCGCCGCGATGAAGGTCTTCCACTCGCTCTCCAACGCTTCCGAGCTGGCCGGCTCGGCGCTCGCCCTTGGCAACTTCGACGGCGTCCACCTGGGGCACCAGGCCCTGTTTCGCCTGGCCCGCGAACTGGCCCCGCCTGCCGCCCTCACCTTCGAGCCACACCCCGGCAAAGTGCTGCAGCCGGCGCTTGCCCCGAAGCTCATCACCAGCCTCAGCCGAAAGCTGGAGCTCTTCGCGGAGTGCCGGCTGGCGGCAGCCGTGGTGGTGCCCTTTACCCTGGCCTACGCCACCACCTCGGCGGAGGACTTCGAGGCCTCGCTCCTGGACGGTCTCGGCGTGGCCCACCTGGTGGTGGGGCAGGACTTCACCTACGGCGCCCGTCGGTCCGGAAACGTGGCCACCTTAAGACGGGCGGCGCTGGCCCGCTCAGCCCAAGTCCACGTCGTGGAACCGGTAACGGTGGAGGGGGTGGTGGCCTCGAGCTCCCGCATCCGCGAATACCTGCTCGAGGGCCGCGTTTCTGCCGCCCGGGCGCTCCTTGGCCGGGCCTTCGACCTGGACGGCGTCGTCGTCCGGGGGGACGGCCGCGGAAGGACCCTGGGTTGGCCGACTGCCAACATCGACACCGACGCCGAAATCAGGCCTGGCTCAGGCGTTTATGCCGTCCGGTTGAGGCTTGGCCCCTCCGAGACGGCGCCCTGGCGCGGCGGCGCGGCGAACGTGGGCTCCAGGCCCACCTTCGGCGGCAGCGACGTCTCCGTGGAAGTGCATGTGCTCGACTGGTCCGGTGACCTGTATGGTTTGCCGGTGAGGGTCGAGTTCCTCGAGCGCCTTCGTCCAGAGCAGAGATTTGGGTCGGTACCGGAACTGACGGCACAGATTCGGCGCGATGTTGAGGCGGCGCGCGCCGTGTTGGGCCCTCCCAGCGGTTGACACGCTTTTTTCCGGGGCCCTAGTCTTGTGGGGCCGTTTCTTCCTCCTCCACACACTTCTCCCACGTGACACTCGTCCGGGAACGGTCGCGGTCAGGCCACCCGTGATAGGACATAGGCATGTCCGGTCGGCTCGGTGAGCTCCTCGTCCGCGAGAACCTGATTTCCGTCCAGCAGCTTCGGAAGGCCCAGGAGGAGCAGCAGCGGTCTGGTTCGCGCATGGGGACGGCGCTCATCAAGACCGGCGCCATCGAAGAGCACAAGCTCACCGACTTCCTCTCCAAGCAGTACGGCGTTCCGGCAATCAACCTCAAAGACTTCGACATCGACCCGGAAATCATCAAACTCGTCAAGAAGGACGTTGCCCAGAAGCACGTGGTGATTCCGGTGAACCGGGCCGGGCCCTCCCTCATTGTGGCGATGGCCGACCCGTCCAACATTTTTGCGGTCGACGACCTCAAGTTCACCACCGGCTACAACATTGAAGCGGTGGTCGCCTCGGAGGTGTCCATCCGCGAGGCCATCGAGCGCTACTACGCCCAGAAGGGTCCGTCGCTCGAGGAAATCGTCGGTTCGGTGGGAGACGACGACGTCGAGCTGGCCAAGGACAGCTCCGACGACGTCGACGATGCGGCCCGGGCGGCGGACGACGCGCCGGTCGTGAAGCTGGTCAATCTGGTGCTGATGGACGCCATCCGCAAGGGCGCCTCGGATATTCACGTCGAGCCGTACGAGAAAGACTTCCGCGTCCGTTTCCGCATCGACGGCGTTCTCTACGACGTGATGCGACCACCCCAAAAGCTGAAGATGGCCATCACCAGCCGGCTCAAAATCATGGCCGAGCTGGACATCAGTGAGCGGCGGCTGCCGCAGGACGGCCGCATCAAAATCAAATTCAGCGGCAAGGAAATGGATTTCCGCGTCAGCGTCTGCCCGACGCTGTTTGGCGAGAAGGTGGTGCTCCGGCTCCTGGACAAGGGAAACCTCCAACTCGACATGACCAAGCTCGGCTTCGACGCGGAGCCGCTGAAATGGTTCAAGGAGGCCATCGACCGGCCCTATGGCATGGTGCTCGTTACCGGACCGACCGGCTCAGGCAAGACCACCACGCTGTATTCGGCCCTGAGCTCGCTGAACCAGACGGACGTGAATATCTCCACCGCCGAGGACCCGGTGGAGTTCAACTTTGCCGGCATCAACCAGGTCCAGATGCATGATGACATCGGGCTGAATTTCGCCTCGGCGCTTCGCAGTTTTCTGCGCCAGGACCCAGACATCATCATGATTGGGGAAATTCGAGACTTCGAGACCGCGGAGATTGGCGTCAAGGCGGCGCTCACCGGCCACTTGGTGCTCTCCACCCTACACACCAACGATGCCCCGGGAACGGTCAGCCGGCTGTTGAACATGGGCATTGAGCCCTTTCTGGTCACGGCGTCGCTGAACTTGATTCTCGCCCAACGTCTGGCGCGGCGCCTCTGTGCGGTGTGCAAACGCCCCGCCGAGGACGTGGAGGACCAGGCGCTCATCGACGCCGGGGTTCCGCCCGACAAGATTGGGACGTTTACGCTGCAGAAGCCGGTGGGCTGCCGCGATTGCAACGACCGTGGCTACCGTGGCCGAGTGGCCATCTACGAGGTCATGCCCTTCTGGGACGGCCTCAAGGACTTGGTCATCAACGGCGCATCCGCGGCCGAGCTCAAGCAGGAGGCGGTCCGCCTTGGGATGCAAACGCTGCGGGCCGCAGCGCTGGGAAAGATGATGGCGGGCGTCACCACGCTCGAGGAAGTGGTCGGCAACACAGCACCGGACAGGTTCTAGGAACGGAGCGAGCGGCGTGGCGAACCTGCATCAGCTGTTGAAGGCGATGGTGGACAAGGGGGCATCCGACCTCCACATCACCACAGGCTCGCCGCCGCAGCTGCGCGTCGACGGTGAGCTGGTCCCGCTGAAGATGGCGCCGCTCTCGGCGGTGGAGACGAAGCAGCTCTGCTACTCAGTGCTCACCGACGCCCAGAAGGCCAAGTTCGAAGAGGACAACGAGCTCGACCTCTCCTTCGGGGTGAAGCAGCTGGCGCGTTTCCGCGCCAACGTCTACATGCAGCGTGGCGCGGTGGCGGGCGCCTTCCGGACCATTCCCTTCAAAATTCTCAGTTTTCAGGAGCTCGGCCTTCCGCCGGTGGTGTCTGAGCTTTCGAAAAAGCCGCGCGGGCTGGTCCTCGTCACCGGTCCGACGGGGTCCGGAAAGAGCACCACCCTCGCGTCCATCATCGACAAAATCAACACCGACCGTCATGAGCACATCATGACGATTGAAGACCCCATCGAGTACCTCCACCCACACAAGAACTGTCTGGTCAACCAGCGCGAGGTGGGGGCGGACACCCGGAGCTTCAAGACGGCGCTGAAGTACATTCTTCGGCAGGACCCGGACGTGGTGCTGGTGGGCGAGATGCGAGACCTGGAGACCATCGAAGCCGCGTTGGTTATCGCCGAAACTGGACATATTTGTTTCGGCACGTTGCACACCAACAGCTGCGTGCAAACCATCAACCGCATCCTGGACGTCTTCCCCCCGTTCCAGCAGCCCCAAGTCCGAGCCCAGCTGTCCTTCGTCATCGAAGGGGTGATGAGCCAGGCGCTCATTCCACGGGCCGGGCAGTCCGGGCGTACATTGGCGCTGGAGGTGATGGTTCCCAACGCTGCCATCCGGAATCTCATCCGCGAGGACAAAGTCCACCAAATTTACTCTTCCATGCAGGTCGGCCAGGCCAAGTACGGCATGCAGACCTTCAACCAGAGTCTGGCCAGCCTGGTGGTGAAACGACTCATCACCCAGGATGAGGCCTACGGCCGGAGCTCGGACCCTGAAGAGTTGCGCAACATTCTTGCCAGCGGAGCGGCCGGGGCCGGAGCGCTTCCTGGCCACACGGCGCAGCCCCTTGGGCGCTCGACGGCCGCCAAGTACTGAAACCCGTCGTGCGGTGGTAACATTGAAAAAACTGAGTGCGTAGTTGGAGGTACGTCAAGGTATGGCAGTTGCCGCAACAGCCCTGAAGACCACGCCGAAGAAGCCGCGCGTCTGGGTGTGGCAGGCGCGGACCAAAGCCGGTGAGGTGAAGCGCGGCGAGATGGAAGCGGTCGACGGCACGACCGTCGAGACCCGCATCCGCGCCCTCGGGCTCGCGCCCATCAAAGTGAAGAAGAAGCCAGCCGAGCTCCGCTTGCCCCAGCTGGGCAGCGGGGTAAAGGGCAAGGACCTTCTCATCTTCACCAAGCAGTTCGCGACGATGATTGACGCAGGCCTGCCGCTGGTGCAGTGCCTGGACATCCTCGGCAGCCAGATGGACAACCGAGCGTTCCGCAAGGTCGTCTTTGCCATCAAGAGCAAGGTGGAATCGGGCTCCACCTTTGCCGACGCGCTGAAGGACCATCCCAAGATTTTTGACGAGCTCTTCGTCCAGCTCTGCGCCGCCGGCGAAGTGGGCGGCATCCTCGACACCATTCTCAACCGGCTCGCCGCCTACCGGGAAAAGTCCGAGAAGCTGAAGCGGAAGGTCAAGGGGGCGATGATTTATCCAATCATCGTCATCACCGTTGCCGTTGGCGTGACCGCGCTTCTCTTGCTCAAAGTGACGCCGGTGTTTGCCAAGATGTTTGCCGACTTCGGTTCGGCGCTGCCGGGCCCGACGCAGATGGTCATCGACCTGTCGGAGTGGCTGCAGAAGTGGTTCATCTGGATGGTGCTGGGCATTACTGCGGTGGTGGTCGGCTTTAGCTTCATCTACAAATCGGCAAAGGGCCGCAAAATCGTCGACAAGGTGTTGCTCCAGTTGCCTTTGGTTGGTCCCGTCATCCGGAAGGTGGCGGTGGCTCGGTTTACCCGGACGCTGGGGACGATGATTAGCTCGGGCGTGCCCATCCTCGATGCGCTCGATGTGACGGCCAAGACGGCCGGCAACCGAACGGTGGAGGACGGCATCCTCTACGTTCGGGCGAAAATCTCCGAGGGTAAAAACATCGCCGGGCCGCTGCTCGAGACCAAAGTCTTCCCGCCGATGGTGGTGCAGATGATTGGCGTGGGCGAGGCGACCGGCGCCATGGACGCCATGCTTCAGAAGATTGCCGACTTCTATGACGACGAGGTGGACACGGCGGTCGCCTCGCTCACGTCGATGATTGAGCCCATCCTGATGGTCTTCCTGGGCGGCGTGGTGGGTGGCTTCCTCATCGCCATGTACCTGCCCATCTTCGCCCTCGCCGGTGCCATCAAGTAGCGCCCCGCCCGGGTCGGTCCCGGGCTTCGGAGACCTGCGGGCGAGGCTGGTGTGGATTACCGCCTTTCGCACCGTCGCCGCCACGCTGCTGTTGTTGGTGAACGCCGTTCGGCTTTTCTCGGGGCCTCCCAACGAGGACGTTGGCTCGCCGGAGCTGATGTCGCTTTGGGTGAGCGGGGCGGTGTACCTGGTGGTGCTGTTCCAGGCCGGTTGGCTCCGGCGCTCCCGGCCCGGCACCTTCACCGCCGTCGCCCACGTTGCCGGAGATGTCCTTCTGGCAAGTGCCTTGGTGTTTCTCACCGGCGGCGCCGACAGCCCCTTCACTTTCACGTACCTTCTGGCAGTGGTGGGTGCGGCCATCCTCCTCGACCAGAGGGGAACGCTCGTCGCCGCAGGGGCTACCTCGGTGGCCTACGTCGTGTTGGTGGCCCTGCTCCGCGAGGGCTGGCTGCGCTCACCTTCTGGCTCCGCCTCTCTCCCCCCGGGGCGCCTGGCGTTCCTCATTACCAGCAACGTGCTCGCCCAGTTCCTGCTGGCCTTCCTGGCCGGCTTCCTGAGCCGGCAGCTCAGCCAGACTGGGCGCAAACTCCGAGCGCGGGAGAAGGACCTTCGCGAATTGGCCGAGGTCCAGCGGCAAATTCTAGAGTCCATGCCATCGGGCCTGTTGACGTGCGATGCACAGGGGAACGCCACCTTCGTGAATCACGCCGGCGAGACCATGCTCCAGGTGAGCGCTGACGAGCTTCCTCTCCCGATGGACCGCCTCATTCCCGGAGTGTTGTCCCTGGCCGCTCCCCAGCCGGGGCGCCCGCGGGCCGAGCTGACGGTAAAAACGCCTGCCGGCACACGCATCCTCGGCCTTGCCGTGGTGCCGCTCCACCACCCGCCGGGGGCCCGGCTCGTCGTCTTCCAGGACCTCACGGAGCTGCGACGCACCGAGGAAGAGCTGCGACGCGCCGACCGGCTGGCCGAGTTGGGTGCGCTGTCCGCCGAGCTGGCCCATGAAATACGAAATCCACTCGCGGCGATGCGTGGTTCGGCCGAGCTCCTGGCCGAAGGCGGTGACAGCGAGAGCCGGCGGCTGCTCGACATTCTCCGACGCGAGTCTGACCGGCTCGGCGCCTTGGTGGATGACTTCCTGGCCTTCGCTCGGCCGCCTGCACCCGTCCGCCGGCGGTGTGCCCTGGACGAGCTGGTGCGCCAGACGGTCGAGCTGCTGGCTTCCGACCCGCTCGCCGTGGGCGTTCAATTGGAGGTGGAGCCGGCGGGGCTCGAGGCCGACGTCGACCCGGACCAAATTCGGCAAGTCCTTCTCAATATTTTGCGCAACGCGCTCGCCGCCGCCGGCCGCGGAGGCCGGGTGCGCGCCTATTTCTCCACCAGCGGCGAGGTACGTCGCATCCACGTGTGGGACTCCGCCGGAGCCATTGCCTCCACGGACCTCCCACACATTTTTGAGCCCTTCTTCAGCAAAACCCCTGGCGGGACCGGGCTCGGTCTCTCCACCGTCCATTCCATCGTCCGGGCCCACGGGGGCCAAGTGCACGTCAGCTCCTCTCCCAAGCAGGGCACCGAAGTGGTGGTGGCGCTGAGCCGATGAGTGCCTCCCGAATTTTGGTCATCGACGATGAGCTGTCCATGCGGCAGTACCTGGAGGTGCTGCTCCAGCGGCGTGGCTATGACGTGGTGACAGCCGCCGGTCTGGTTGACGCCCGAGCACGCCTGGCCGAGGGCAAGGTGGACTTGGTGGTGTCGGACATGCGGCTCGGAGAGGAAAGCGGACTCCAAGTCCTCCGGGAGGTGCGCGAACGCTCGACGGGGACCGAAGTCATCCTCATCACCGCCTTCGGGACGCCGGCCGCCGCCGTCGAGGCAATGCGTGAGGGGGCCTATGACTACATCTGCAAGCCTTTTGACAATGAGGAGATGACGCTGCTCGTGCAGAACGCGCTGGAAAAGCGCGCGCTGCGCGAGGAGAACCGTGCGCTGCGGGAGTCCTTCGGCGGAAACCTGCTGATGGTCGGCGCCAGCGAGGCCATGGAAAGCGTCCGGGCCCTCGTTCGCAAGGTGGCGACCTCGAAGTCGACGGTGCTGGTCACCGGGGAAAGCGGAACTGGCAAGGAGTTGGTGGCGCGGGCCATTCATTTCGCCGGGCCCCGCGCGGGGAAGCCGTTTGTGCCGGTCAACTGCGCAGCCCTAGCCGAGGGCGTCCTGGAATCCGAGCTCTTCGGTCACGTGAAGGGCGCTTTTACTGGAGCCGTTTCCGACCGCACCGGACTCTTGGTGTCCGCTCGGGAGGGCACGGTCTTCCTGGACGAGATTGGCGAGCTCGTCCCGGCCACCCAGGTGAAGCTGCTCCGGGTGCTGCAGGAGCGAACGGTCAAGCCGGTCGGCAGTGCGACCGAAGTGCCCTACGAGGCGCGGGTGGTGGTGGCCACCAACCGCAAGCTGGAAGACGAGGTCAAAGCCGGACGTTTTCGGGAGGACCTCTTTTACCGGCTCAACGTCATCACCATCGACTTGCCGCCGCTGCGCACGCGGCCCGGGGACATCCCCCAATTGGCGGAGTCCTTCCTGGCTCGAATGCGGGAGGAGCTCGAGCGACCCTCCCTGCGCTTTGCGCCTGAGACGCTGCGCCTCCTCGAGACCTACCCGTTCCCGGGCAATGTTCGACAGCTGCAAAACATCATCGAGCGGGCGGCAACGCTGGCCGAGTCGGACCAACTAGGCCCGGAGACGTTACCGGCCGCCCTCCGCGGCGAAGCCGTTCAACCGCTCGAAGGCCCGGCTCCTGAGCTGGCCGAGACATTCTCTTTGGAGCGTTACCTCGACGAAGCGGAGCGCCGCTACTTGCTCGAGGCGCTCCGCCGGGCGGACGGGGTGAAGACGCGCGCGGCCTCTCTGTTGGGGCTCACCTTCCGAAGCTTTCGGTACCGGCTGGCCAAACATGGCTTGGCCGACACGGAGGTGGCGTGACGTCGCCCCGCCCGGGGGGTGCCTCTTCCTTGGGGCGCTTCAACGAAAGTCGCGGCGCCGGAAGAGGACCACCGCCAGCCACACCAGCACCCCGGCATAGGCGAGCGCGTACACCCCCGAGGCCGCCCACACTTTCATCGGGGTGACCACCCCGTAGCTGGCCTGGGCGCGGAGGTTCAGCCGCTCGAGGTTGGGCAGGACGTAATAGACGGCTTTGCCGAGCAGCTGCAGCCCCACATTCTTCGAGCGGCGGGCGAGCGTGTAGATGTCGCCGGAGAGGTGGCCAATGAAGAACGCGCTGACGGTGACAAAGACCGAGGTCATCTGTCCTGCAAAGCTGGACATCAAAAAGCCCAGCGCAGAGAGCAAGAGCAGCTCAAACCAGAGCATCGCGATGGCCAGCACCGTCGGCCACGTCACGGGCGTCTTGAGAACCCAGAACTCGAGCAGGAGGAGGGCGCCCATCAGCAGCTGCAGCGCGGTGAGCGTGAGCATGTTGCCCGCCAGCCGGGCCACCAGGAACAGGCCGCGCGAGACTGGCTTGCTGACCACCATGAAGATGGTCCGCCGTTCGATTTCCCGGCTGAGGAGGCCCGTCGAAAGAAAAATTGCCAGCAAGACGAGGATGAGGCTCATCCCGCCTAAGCCGATGTCGATGAGCACTCGGTCGAACGTGGCGATGGTGATGTCTGTGATGAGGGACGACGAAAGGAGAAGCAGCCCGGCGAAGAAGGCCAAAACCAGCGTCACCCGGTTGCGCCGTGCCTCCCTGAAGCCGTTGAAGGCGATGGCCCAGAAAGAGCGAATCACAGAATCTCGCCTCCCACCGTGCCGTGCTTGGCCTCGCTGAGCGCCTGGAGAAAGAGCTCTTCGAGCGTGAAGCGGGCGGGCTGCATCGACAACAGGCGGCCACCGGCTTGGAGCACCTGCGCCACCAGCTGCTGGGCCTCACTGTCCCGGCAGCGGACGAGAAGCCGGTTGTCGAGGGATTGCACTTCATCGAGCGTTCGCCCAAACCCGCGCAGCCGCTCCTCGGAAACGCCTCCGAGGACGACTTCCATCTGAGGAATCGACGAGCTGAGAAGCTCCACCACGTTGCCCTCACGCACCCGTCGGCCGTTGACCAGCACCGCCACGCGGTCACACAGCGTCTCCACATCCGGGATGATGTGAGTGCAGAAGAGGACGGTCGTGCCCCGGTTGCGCTCGGCGAGGATGAAGTCTCGAACCAGTCGTCGCCCAACCGGGTCGAGGCCCGACGTTGGCTCGTCGAGGACAAGGAACTGCGGCCGGTGCACCACCGCTTGTGCAAGCGCTATGCGCTGAATCATTCCCTTGGAGTACCGGCGGATTTGGAGGTCCGCGGCCCGCGCCATGCCCAGCGACTCCAGCACCTCGGCAGTCCGGTCGCGAACCTCGCTCTGCAGAACGCCGCCCAGGTCCGCAGCGAGCTGAACGAATTCTCGGCCGGTGAGATACTCATAGGGGGCCGGATTCTCCGGGACGAAGCCCACCTTTCGGCGGACCTCGGTATCGGTGGGCGCCCTGCCGAACAGCTGAGTCGTCCCGGACGTCGCCTGCACCAGGTTCATGACAATCTTGATGGTGGTGGATTTTCCGGCGCCATTGGGACCGAGTAACCCGTAGACCTGGCCTGGCTGAATGACTAGGTCCAAGTCATCCAGGGCCCGGACTTTTCGGTTCATGAAGAACCCTAGCCGGTAGGTCTTGGAGAGACCGTGCAGCTCAAGTGGCGTCGCGGTCATTGGGCTGCCTTGTCCTTCATGGGGTTGTAGACCTCGAGCCGGTGTTCCTGCGACGTCGAATAGGTCCGACCATCGGCTCCCAGATAAATCTCGCCGTTCAGCGGGTCCGCCGGAAGAGCAGGCAGCTCTCCCGAGTCGGTTAGCTCCTTCAGGTCTTTCGGAAGCCGTCCGGTCCGCTCGCGAAAGGCGACCACCGCCTGGTCTGTCGCCTGGAGAATACGCTCGAGAGCGATCTCCTTCTTGCGGTGTTCGAACGCCGCACGAGTCTCGGGGTCTTCGGCCCGTGCTGCGAACTGGTCGGCGAACGCGCTGGCTGCATCGAAAGAACCGCCTTGTGCGTAGAGGCGGGTGGCAAGCCACGGCAGGTAGGCGGGTGCGCCTGGGAGCCGAGCCGTCTCCTCGAGGAGGTGTGCCGCCCGCACGTACTCCTTTTGAAACACGCTGTAGTTGTAGGCGAGCAGGGTGCGGAGAGGGACCCAGCCCGGAAAGCGGGCCACGCCTTTCTCCAGAAGCGCGGTGGATTCCCGGGTATTGGTCCACGTTTCCCGCCCGTGGTTGAAAGGCACCACCACGCCGGCGAATTGGTAGACGTAGGCGAAGTCCGGGTCGAGGTCTGTAATGAGCTGCGCATAGTCGGCGATGTCCCTGTACTCCGCCTCGGTCTTGGCTCTGCCGGTCGCCTGGATGGCCGCGAGCCAGTAGTAGTCGGCAACCAGGGGAAGGAAAGCCCGGCCGCCGATGTGCAGCAGCGAAGCTCGCGGCAACAGCGGCGCGTTATGCCGCTCGCCGGCAGACGTCAGGTCTGGTGGCGTCAGCGTGAGCAGGACCACCACCAAGAAGCCAATCACGCAGGCGAAGCCGAGGGCGCGCGACACGGGTTCGAGACGAAGCTGAGCGTCTTTCATTCGGGGGCGCAAGAAAAAGCTTCATGAAGTGGGTCCTCACAACCGTGCGCGGTCGTAGCGGGGTCCCCAAGAAAACGAGAAGGCGGTCGGGGAAACCACCCCGACCGCCTTGTCATGAAACCGCTTCTCGTCAGACTTACGGGCAGTTCACGTCGTCGTAGTCATTCCAGGGCGAGCCTGCTGGCGCCGTGGTCAGGGTGTTATCGCCACAGACCGGGGTGGACTGAAAATCAATGCTGGAGATGTACCAGGTGTCGACGCCGACCGTCTCGTTGTCGATGTCACCCGCTGCGTACGCGAGGAAGTTACAGGCCGGGCAGGCGCCGTACACCAAGGGGGTCGTACCAATCGCGGTGCCTTCGTTGGTGGCCTGGCCAGTCGGGGTGAAAGCCGCTGCAGTCGGGATGGGGTTCATCGTCGGGTACTTGAACGTATCCACCGTGATGCCGGTGTCGGTGAGTGGCGCGACGGTGGCGGTGATGGCGGCGCGGCTCTGGTTCGTCCCAGCGCCGAGTTGGTAGTAGTAGCGGTTACCACGCTCTGGGCTGAAGCCCAGCTCGCCAACGTTCATCAGGTACTGGTCGTTCTCCTGGTACTGGGACCGCTGGGCGGTGAAGACTGCTTTGAGGTTTGCCTTCGCCTCGCTCTGCTTAGATTTGGCCTGGAACTTGATGAAGTTCGGAATGGCGATGGCTGCGAGAATGCCGATGATGGCGACCACAATCATCAGCTCGATGAGAGTGAAGCCGCGCTTGAGAAAACGACGGGTCATGAACTACTCCTGGGGTGGTTGAAGCGTTGGAAGTCAGCGGAGAGCGTCCGCACCGGCCCGACATAGCAGCGCTCGTGCCATTGTCTTTTTCTCGTCTTTTCAGGTGCTTGCACGCCTGTGTCGGCACCCGGGGGCGACCAAAATTGTCAGTTCTCTGGACGAATCGCGCCGATGACCCAGGGGCCCCCCACCGGCGAGGCCCTCCCGCCGTGACGTTCCACCCCACCCCACCTTGGCCCACCCGAAGGCCAGGCCTGAGCGGATAGAGGCGCGTGGAAAAGGCGCACCGCCAAGGGCCGCTCGCTCGGCGTTTACCCGATGCCAACTGCTGGACCGCCCAGCGCCTGGGGAACGCACGGTGGCTGCGCCCGGCAGCCGTCGGTTGGAGTTTTTAGCCGTCCCGCTCCTGGGCTGATCGCTTGGCGTCCAGAGTAGGCTCGCAGCTGACTATGTCCCTGGTCCCCTCGGTGGCGGCTTTCGCGTTCGTCATCGGTCTCCTGGTGGGGAGCTTCCTCAACGTTGTCATCGCGCGCGTGCCCACGGGCCGGTCCATCGTCCACCCGGGGTCCGCCTGTCCGAAGTGCGGGCATCGGCTGGCCTGGTTCGAAAACATTCCAGTTTTTTCGTGGCTGGTCCTCGGCGCGCGGTGCCGCGACTGCCGGGCGCCCATCTCGTTGCGCTACCCGGCGGTGGAGCTTCTCACCGGCTGTCTGTTTCTCGGCTGTTGGCTCCGCTTCGGGCCGTCATGGAGTCTTTTCCGCGGGCTGCTCCTGGTGGGCTTCGTCGTTCCCCTTTCCTTCATCGACCTGGACCATTGGCTGTTGCCGTTCGAGCTGACGCTTCCCGGGCTGGCTGTCGGAGTTCTCTCCGCCGGGCTTTTGGGCTGGGCCGCGCTCGTGGATGCGGTGTTGGGGGCCGCCGCAGCCTTCCTCTTCTTCTGGGGGTTGGAGGTTCTCGTGCGCTGGGTGCTCCGCAAGGAGGGCCTTGGCGCCGGCGACAAATGGCTCGCGGCGTTGCTGGGAGCATTTCTTGGCTGGCGGCCGCTCTTCGGACTGGTCCTCCTGAGCAACGTCCAGGGCGCACTGGTGGGAAGCGCGCTCCTCGTCTTGCGCGGTCGTGCCGGCCCGGCCCCTGCTTCCCCCGCCGCCGCGCAGGGCTTGCTGGATGGAGTGGCCACCGCCTCCGGCTCTGGAAGTGCACCCCTGTCGGCGCAGGAGACCCGGCCCGCCAGCGGCGCCGCTGACGCCGAAGACGACTTTAGCCCTGGCCCCACCCATCTGCCCTTTGGACCCTGGCTGGCCTTGGCCGCCCTTGAGTTGCTCCTTCTGGGCCCGTGGTTGGGGCAGGTTCTTCCCGCCTCCCTGGCGCGGCTGTTGACGGGCGGCTTCAGCGGATGAAGCTGCGGCTGGCCGCGATTGTCTTCCTGGTCGCCGTGCTGGCCACCGGCCTGACTTCGCTGTCTTTCCAACCGGTGCTGGCCGCGCTGATGGAGGCGCTTCGCCGGGCAGCCGGGCCCGGGACAGCGCCCGCCCTGGTGCGCGCTGGGGCGCGCGAGGCGCTCCCCTTGCTGCTCGGGCTCGACCTGCTCCTGGTTGGGCTGTTCGCCTACGCCATCCTTTGGCTTGCCGTCGCCCGACCTGTCCAGCGGCTCGAAGCTGAGTTGGGCCAACTGGAGCGGCTGGACCTACAGCTCGGCCCCCGGGGCTCGGCGGGGCCGCTCCTCTCCCGCGTGGAAGCCTCTCTGCGCCGGACGGCCTCGGCTCTGCAAAACGAGCGCTCCGTTGTCGACCAGCAATTGCAAGACCTCCGACTTGCCAACGAGCACATCACGCGCGCCCAGGAGGAGCTCGTCTCGGCCGAACGTCTTGCGACGGTGGGGCGTCTGGCGGCGGGCGTGGCGCACGAGGTCGGTAACCCACTCTCGGGAATTCTCGGCTACCTCAGTCTGCTCCGTGGACAGGGGGGGGCCTCGGCCGAGACGGGAGAGTACCTGGACCGCATCGAAGCTGAGGTGCACCGCATCAACGGGATTGTCCGGGGACTGCTCGACCTCGGCCGGCCACCGCGACCGACGCTGACGTCGGTGGCGGTGGGGCCCCTCGCTGAGACGTGCGTCCGTTTGGTAGCCGCGGGTCCAGACCTCCATGAAGTGCAAGTGAGCGTCGACGTCACCGACGGGTTGGCAGCCCTGGCCGACGCCGGGCCACTGAGTCAGGTGCTCATCAACCTGCTGCTCAACGCGGGGCAGGCCGTCGGTGGGCGCGGGGTGGTGAAGCTCGAGGCCCGGGCGGATGCAGAAGCCGGCGTGCGCATTGACATTCTCGACAACGGCCCTGGCATTCCGCCGGAGGTGCGGCGTCGTCTGTTCGAGCCTTTCTTCACCACCAAACCCGGCGGCATGGGAACCGGGCTCGGCTTGGCGGTGAGCCAGAGCCTGGTGCGTGCGATGGGTGGGACACTCGAGGTTTCCGACGCCTCGGGCTGGGGAAGCTGCTTCAGCGTTCGTCTCCCTCGTGCGTGAAGAAGCCCATTTCCAGAGGGCTTTTGCCTGCGTGAGTCGGCGAGGACACGGGCCGTCTGCCACCAGGGAGGTGGAGGGGGTCCCCCTAGAGCTGAAAATTTACCGCCCGCTCGCTGTTTCGCCGGGTTTCGTTGACGCTCTCTCGCCCGAGGGCTGTTCTGGGAGGAGAATGGAGACTCCCTAGCGTGTCCGCCATCCGCACCATCCTCGTCGCCGACGACGAGGCGTCCATTCGCCACGTTCTAACGTTGGTTCTGACCCAGCGTGGGTTTGAGGTGCGTGCCGTCTCCAACGGTGAAGAGGCACTGGCCGAGCTGGCGGCGCACCCCTACGACGCGGTCATCTCCGACGTGCGAATGCCTGGCGTCGACGGGCTCTCGCTCCTCAGGCGAGCGCTGGCGGCGCACCCTGAGCTGACCTTCGTGGTGATGAGCGCCTATGGCGCCCCAGACGCGGCCCTCGAGGCGGTCGCCCAAGGGGCGTACGACTACGTCCCCAAGCCCTTCAAGCCCGAGGAAATGGTGCTCGTCCTCCGCAAGGCGGAGGAACGCCGGCGGCTGGTGGCGGAAAACCAGCGCCTCCGCGGCTCCGGGCAACGGGCACTGGAGCGCATCCTCGGCGGCTCCGAGGTGGTGAAGCTGCTGCAACGTCAAATCGGTAAAGTCGCGCCTGTCTCGACGACGGTGTTGATTACCGGCGAGAGCGGCACCGGAAAGGAATTGGTGGCGCGCGCCATCCACGAGCTCAGCCCGCGCTCGGCGATGCCCTTCGTGGCCGTCAATTGTGGTGCCATTCCTCCCGGCCTCATTGAGTCCGAGCTCTTCGGCCACGCGCGGGGCGCTTTCACCGATGCGCGGACGTCCAAACGGGGCCTCTTCACCGAGGCCGACGGCGGGACGCTGCTCCTCGACGAGGTGGGCGAGCTGCCCGCGGCCGCCCAGACCAAGCTGCTGCGCTTCCTTCAAGAGGGCGAAATTCGCCCGGTGGGCGAGAACCGGTCGGAAAAGGTGGACGTCCGGGTGCTGGCTGCCACGCACCGTGACCTCGGCAAGCTGGTCGAGCGTGGCGAGTTCCGAGAGGACCTTTTTTACCGTCTCCACGTCGTCAACCTAAAGATGCCGCCCTTGCGCGAGCGTCGCGAGGACGTGCCGATGCTCGCACGTGCCTTCATCGAGCGCTTCAACCGCGAGCTCAACCGCGACCAACCGGTGACTGGTTTCAGTCCGGACGCGGAGGCGCTGCTCACCGCGTACGACTGGCCAGGCAACGTCCGCGAGCTGGAAAACGCGATGGAGCGTGCGGTGCTTCTCGCCGAGGGGCCCATCGTCTTGCCGGAGAGCCTGCCGGAAAAGCTGTGGGGCCCAAAAGCAGCCGGCGCCCAGCCGGTCGCGACCGGTGGGGGAGACGCCGAGGCACTCGCCTCCGGCTTGTTCCGTGACCTCTCGTTGAAGCGGGCCACAAGAGAATTGGAAGAGGCCTTTATCCGGGCGGCGCTCCGGCAAACCCGCGGCAACCGCACTCGGGCGGCAGAGCTTCTGGAAATCAGCCACCGGGCGCTCCTCTACAAGGTGAAGGAGTACGGGGTCGATCCGGACTCGGAGGCGGAGCGTGGGTGAGAGGCCGGCACCAGTGGTGGGTGGGCGAGACCAACCCACACACTGCCAGTGGCGCTTTGACCTATCAAAGACATGTCATTGTCGGTACGGTGAGATCAACCCGGGATTTGACGGACCCGAGGAGCCGCGGGGATACTCGTCCGATTCGCGAGAGGGCTCGGTGGGAGCCGGTCTCGAAGGAAGGGCATGGGCCAGCGACCTAAGAATGCGGTGCAGCGGCTGCGCGAGGAGCAATTGCTCTCCAAGGCTGAGTTGGCGCGGCGCGCGGGCGTGTCTGTGCTCACCATTGACCGGGTGGAGCGCGGCAGCGCGTGTCGGGTCGACACCAAGCGAAAAATTATTCTAGCCCTGGGAATGAACGTGACCGAACGCAAGCGGGTGTTTTTCGAGGATGACGCCGAGCGGCGCTGACGGGCCCGAGGCGAGGAGAAGACATGGCGCGGGGTAAACTGGCTCTGGGTCTCGACATCGGGTCGACCTCGGTGAAGATGATCCAGCTCAAAGAGACCCGGCGCCGCGGGCAGGTCGGCTATTCCCTACAGAATTTCGGGATGAAGCCGCTGCCGCCCGAATCGATTGTCGACAACACCCTCATGAACTCCACCGCCATCGTGCAGGCGGTGCAAGAGCTGCTCGGCGAGCTCCGCATCAAGCAAAGGGACGTCGCCATTGGGGTCAGTGGGCACTCAGTCATCATCAAAAAAATTGCCATGCCCCGCATGAGCCAGGACGAGCTGGAGGAATCCATCCAGTGGGAAGCCGAGCAGTACATCCCCTTTGACGTCAAAGACGTCCACATCGACACCCAAATCCTCACACCGGAGGGCACGGACGCCACCGGTCAGATGGACGTACTGCTGGTCGCTGCAAAGAAGGACATGATTAACGACTACACCACCGTCGTCACTGAGGCGGGTTTGCTACCGGTGGTCGTCGACGTCGACGCCTTCGCGGTCCAGAATATGTTCAGTGTGAACTACGACCTTCCGGCCTCCGAAACGGTGGTGCTCATCAACGCCGGGGCGTCGGTGGTGAACATCAACATCATCAGCCGTGGCGCGACGGTGTTTACGCGCGACGTCACCATCGGCGGAAATCAATTCACCGAGGAAATTCAGAAGCAGCTCAACGTTTCCTACGAGGAAGCCGAAGCGCTGAAAATCGGCGGCGGGCGTGGCGACTCGGACGCGGTGGTGCCGCAAGAGGTGGAACGGGTCATGGCTGCAGTCGCCGAGCAGGTGGCTGGCGAAATCCAGCGGTCGCTCGACTTCTACGCCGGCACGGCCGCCGATGCGACGTTCTCCAAGGTGTACCTCTCGGGCGGCACCGCCAAAATCCCGGCGCTCTTTAAGACGATTGAGGCCCGCACCGGAGTCCCGGTGGAAATTCTCAACCCCTTCAAGAACATCGAAATCGACAATCGCAAGTTTGACCCTGCCTTCGTCATGGACGTGGCACCCATGGCGGCTGTGGCGGTGGGCCTGGCCCTTCGCCGCCCGGGGGACAAGCTCGAATGATGATTCACATCAACCTCCTGCCCGTCCGGCAGGTGAAGAAGCGCGAGGTCGGCCGCCAGGCGCTGGTGGTCATCGCCGGCCTTCTTGGCTTCGGCCTGATTGCCAATTGGATTTGGTACGACTCCCGTGCCAGCGAAGAGCACCGGAACAACCAGCGCATCAGCGCCACCCAGGCCCGCATCGCCGAATTGGAGAAAGTTATCGGCGAGGTGAACAACATCAACGCACGCAAGAAGGACGTCCAGGCCAAGCTCGTCATCCTCAACGACTTGCGCAAGCAGCGGACTGGCCCAGTCCGGATGCTCGATGCGCTTTCGACTGCCACTCCCAAGAAGGTGTGGCTCACCAAGTTCGAGGAAAAGCAGAACGCGGTGGTGGTTGATGGAAAAGCGGCCTCGGTGGACGACGTTTCCGAGTTCATGCGCGGGCTGCAGAACATGGTCTGGACCCCCAGGGGCATGGGCCGGCTGGTTGACCAGAAGCGGGACACTCAAACCTCACGGGTCGAGTTGCTTTCGGCCGAAGGCGCCATCGAGGACTTTCCTTCCAAGGATGTCTCCAACTTCTTCAACAACATTCAGCTGAAGAAGGCCGAGCAGCGGGAAGTCAAAGATGCTTCCGGCCCCAGCAAGCTCGTGGACTTCGAGCTCAACCTCACTTCCAACTACACCATCTAGGAGCAAGCACCGCCCGAGAGCCAGACGATGGATGAGCTAATCAACAGATTGCTCAAAGCGCCTCCCCTCTACCGTTGGGGCGGTCTGGCCGCGGCCTTGGTGGTGATGACGCTGGCCAATTTTCTCTTCTTCGTGAACCCGGTGGAAAGCGCCATCACCGGTGAACAGGCCCGCCAGCGCGCCTTGGACTCCCAGCTGCAGGAGAAGTCGGAGATCGCTCAGAACTTGAACGAGCGGCGTCGCGAAATGGACGTGCTCCAGCAGAAGCTGGACGAAGCGCTGTCCGAGTTGCCCGAGGACGCAGACGTCGACGGACTGCTGGCCAGCCTCAATGACGTGGGCCGGAAGAGCGGCCTCGAGATTGCCACCGTCGAGCCGACCGCGGAGCAGCCGGCGCAAATCTACGTGAAGATTCCAATCCGGATGTCGGTCACCGGAAACTACAACGAGGTGGCGCTGTTCCTTCAGGAAGTGGCGAACATGCGCCGCATCGTGAACGTGAACAACATTCGGTTGAGCTCTCCACAGGTGCGCTCGGAGAAAGTGGTCCTGAGCGCTGACTTCATCGCCACCGCCTTCCGCTTCCTCGATGCGGACAGCGCCAAAGCCATGGCCGGCAAGCCTGAGAAAAAGAAGGCGAACCCGTGATGCGCTCACTGGCCACACGCTGTCTTGTGGCACTGGCCGCCATCGCCGGGCTTTCAGCCTGCGGAGGCGGCACGGCTCCCTCTGCGGCTTTCAAGGCTGGGCAACCACCCAAGGCGGCGCCGCTTCCGGCTCCGGCGGCCGCTCCGGCAGCTCCGGCTTACATCTACAACCCCATCGGCAAACGCGACCCGTTCCGCAGCCCGGACCTGGACCTGGCGCGTGCCTCGGCAGTGAGTAACTCGGCCTGCAATGAGCCACTCTGCAAGTTTGACTTGGACCAGCTCACGCTGGTCGGGGTGGTCTCCGGAGACAGCAACCCGGTGGCGATGGTCCAGGACCCACAGGGGCGCGGTTACATCCTGCACCGCAACACACGCATTGGCCGCCAAGGCGGCAAGGTGACGCAAATCCTCCGGGACTCGGTGATCATCACCGAGTACTTCACGTCACCCGACGGGAAGTCCAACGCAAACCAGCTTACGCTGGCCATCAAGGCGGACCGCCAGGCTCCGCCGGAGCTCGACCTCTCCACTGGAAAGATTTACTAGCGGGCCGTCTGGCGACGGTCCGACTGAAGCAGCACGTCGAGGAAAACCATGCGCAACACGCGCGTCATGTCAAAGGGGTTGAAAGTGCTGGCGGGCGCCGGCTGCTGGTTGCTCGCCCAAGGCGCTTTCGCCACGGAGCTCAACGCGCTCACGGAGGTGAAGGTCTCGGCCACACCCACCGGTGCGCAGGTGGTCGTGACTGGGAGCCGGGCGCCCATCTTCACGGTCTTCCGCTTGCCCGCACCAGACCGACTGGTGGTGGACGTGACGTCTGCCGACGCCACCGTGGTCAAGGGCGTGCGGGACGGCGTCGGTCCGGTCAATGGGGTGGTCATCTCCCAGTTCTCCGACGAGCACGGCAACGTGGCGAGGCTCCTGGTCAGCCTCAAGCAGGCTGGGTCCTACGACGTCCACGCCGACGGCAACCAAGTGTTGATTCTGGTCCAAGGCGGGCCGACGCCCCTGCCCTCGACCAGTACCGTCTCCACAACCGCTGCTGCCCCGAGCGACTCGAGCGCGTCAACCCTCGCCTCGGCCGCCATTTCCCAGCCAGCGCCGTCCGCGTCCCCGGTCCCTGCGGCGACCTCGGTGGACCCGGTGCTTGCCGAGCACGCGACGCGGCAGGTGAAGCACCCCGCGCGACACATCACCCAAGTCCGCCTGTCGGCCAACCACCTGGAGCTGGTGGCGGATGGGCAACTGAGCCGGTTCGAAGTGCTCGAGCTGTCGGGCCCTCCCCGGTTGGCGCTGGACGTGTACGGGGTGACGCTCACCGGGAAGCTGCCCGTGAATCGGCCACCTACGTTTGCGTCGCTTCGCGCCGGCGCCCATGCGGAAAAAGTCAGGCTGGTGCTGGACGTCGCTGGGACCATGCCCAGCCATTCGGTGGTTTGGACGGCCAGCGGCCTGGCCTGGACGGTGGGCGGGGCGCCAGCAGCTCCCGTGGTGGCCAAGGGGGCCAGCGGCGAATTGCGCGACGGCGAGGTGGAAATCGACGGGAAGAAGGTGACGGGGGCCCAAGTCGCCGCGGCCACTCCTGCGATTCATACCTCCGCCCCGACCGGTGAAATCCAGGACGTGTCCTTTGCGGAGTCGTCCAATGGCGGCGTGGTTGAAATCAAGCTCACTGGTGAAGCGTCGTGGACGGTGGACCGGCCAGAACCGCGGAGTGCAGTCCTCACCTTGACCGGAGCCAAGCTCCCACGCCGACTCGAGCGCAGCCTAGACACCAGCGCGCTCGACAGTCCGGTGAAGATGATCAGCACCTTCGCCGTTCCAGGTGACGCCAATCAGGTCCGTGTGGTGGTGGCTGCTGACAAGCCCTTGACCGAGAAGCTGGAGCGCACCCCCCAGGGCCTCAGTTGGCACGTGAGTGCGAAGGGCGCGGAGGTGGAGGAGGTGGCGGTGATGGACCGGACGGCCGGCTTCACCACGGAAGCCAAGTCCTACGCCGCTCAGGGCGCGCCGGCACGAGCGCAGTACACCGGGAAGCGGGTGTCCTTCGAGTTCAAGGACATCGACATCCACAACCTCCTGCGCATCATTTCCGAGGTGAGCAAGCTCAACATTGTCGTCGCCGACGACGTAAAGGGCACGGTCACCATCCGGCTGCGTAATGTCCCCTGGGACGAGGCCCTGGACATCATCCTGGCCAGCAAGGGCCTCGGCAAGGAAGTCATTGGAACGGTCATTCGGGTGGCCCCGCTCAAGACACTCGAGGAGGAGTCGCACCTTCGCGAGGAGCGCAAGAAGTCCCAGCGGCGGCAAGAGGAGCTGGTGGTGCAGATTCTGCCCGTCAACTACGCCGTGGCCACCGAGCTGTTGAACAAGGTCAAGGACGTCCTCTCGGAACGCGGGACGGCGATTGTCGATGTCCGAACCAACTCTCTGGTCGTCAAGGACATCGCCTCCAACATCTCCCGCGCGCGCTCCCTGGTGGAGCATCTCGACACGGTGACTCCGCAAGTGCTCATCGAGTCACGCATCGTCGAGGCCAACACCAACTTTGTTCGCGAGATTGGTGTCCAGTGGGGTGGCCAGATTCAGCAGTCATCGGGCACGAACAACTCGACCGGTTTGGTCTTTCCCAACAACTACGCCATTTCCGGTGGTGTGGCCGCTGGTACAGCGCCCACCAACGGCGTGTCCTCGACCCCAAATTTCGCGGTCAACTTGCCGGCGGCTGTCGGTGCAGGATCTGGCGGTGCCATCGGGATGACGTTCGGCTCGGTGAACGGAGCCTTTCAGCTGAACCTGCGCCTCTCCGCGCTGGAAACCAAGGGTGTCATCCGCACCATCAGCTCGCCAAAAGTGACGACCGTGCACAACGCGACGGCGAAAATCACCCAGGGCCTCTCCATCCCGTTCAGCCAGGTATCGGCACAGGGTGTGAATACGGTCTTCGTCGACGCACAGCTCTCGCTCGAAGTGACGCCGCACATTACCTCGGATGGCAGCGTCTTGATGTTGGTGCACGCCACCAACAACCAGCCGGACCCGGCGCTCACCGGCGCCAACGGCCAGCCGGCCATCGACAAGAAGGAAGCCATCACCCAGGTGCTGGTGAAGGACGGCGATACGACCGTCATCGGCGGCATCTACGTCCGAACGACCTCCACCGAAGAAGACAGCGTCCCATTTCTAGGTAGCATCCCGTTCCTCGGGTTCTTCTTCAAACACACCAACGACACCGAGACCCGCCAGGAGCTGCTGATTTTCATTACGCCCCGCATTCTGGGCCTCAACACCAAGCCCGTTGCGGCGGCATCGCCATGAGCCGAGGAAAGCCAATGAAGTACCGATCCCTTTTGGTTTTTGTGCTGACCCCGCTGTTGCTCCTTCCGTCATGCACCGCGCCTTCAAACCAATCCATCATCATTAGCAATGCCCTGGCACCGGGAGGCTCCTGCGACTTCTCGGACTTCACGCTGTACGTCGAGGGCGGCTCTCTCGACATGTCGGTGTACAAGACCAATAGCAGCTTCTACCAGGTCTTCGCTTGGGAGAATGACCTGCAGAACATCTCCGTCAACTACAACGGCACTAACATCACGACGGACACGCCCAACACCTTCATCGCCAACCGCATCGAGCTCACCTACGACTTCGTGGGCCAGGCCAATCCGCCTCCCGGCATCATCAACATCTCAGCTGCCATTTTCCCGGGCGCTCTTCCCACGACCAACTCAGTGGGTGTCTACATGTTGACTCCGGAGGCGGCGGCGTTCGTGTATCCAATCGTCCGGGATGCGGCGATTGCGGCGCAAGAAGCGAAGTCGTTCACGCTGAACGTCACCTTCGACCTTGCCGGGACGCTGGTGGGAGGCGGTGCAGCGGCAACCAAC
>JBKQJL010000114.1:0-5829 GCA_052147975.1 Myxococcaceae bacterium | reverse complement strand
CCCCCCCCTTGGGAAACGCCCCCATGTCCCCCCTCTTTGAAGGCAGCTACCTCACCCCCCAGGGCCGCTTCGCCCTCTGCGTCTCGCGCTTCAACAGCCCCATTACCGAGCAGCTGCAGGCCGGTGCCCTGGACGCCCTCCTCCGCCACGGCGTGGCGGCAGAGGACGTGGACGTCTTCAAGGTGCCAGGCACCTTCGAGCTCCCCGGGCTGTTGCGCCGCCTGGCCGAGAGCAGCCAGTACGTCGGCCTGGTGGCCCTGGGCTGCGTCCTTCGCGGGGGCACGCCCCACTTCGAGTACGTGGCCTCGGAAGTCACCAAGGGCGTCGGCCAGGTGGCCCTCGCCGCCGGCTGCGCGGTGACGTTTGGCGTCCTCACCTGTGACAGCGTGGAGCAAGCGGTGGACCGGGCCGGAATGAAGTCCGGCAACAAGGGCGCCGACGCGGCCATGGCCTGCCTGGAGATGGTGAACCTCTACGCACGGCTGAAAGGGCCCAAGAAGCGCTAGCCATGGGGGCTCGGCGCACCGGACGGGAGCGCGCGCTGCAGGCGCTCTACCAGCTGGAGATGGGCTCGCTCGAGCCAGAGGCAGCGCTCGAGGTGGCCTGGGCCTCCGCCCCGGAGGAGGGCACGGCCAAGGCGCAGGCCGACGCACGCGCCTTTGCCCGGGAGTTGGTGGAGGGCGTGGGGGGCCACCGGGAGGAAATTGACGCCCTCATCGAGGAGCACAGCCACAACTGGCGGCTGGACAGAATGGCCCGGGTGGACAGAAGCGTCTTGCGCGTGGCCGTGTACGAGTTGCGCTTTCGCGACGACATTCCCAAGAAGGTGACACTCAACGAGGCGGTGGAGCTGGGCAAGCGCTTCGGCACCGAGGAGTCCTCGGCCTTCATCAATGGCGTCCTGGACAGAATTGCCCTGGCGGTGGGAAAGCCGTGAGCACCTTGAGCGCGCACGAGCTGTCCCTGGAGACGCTGGACGGCCTGGCCTCGGTGGACACCTTGTGTCTCTTCGTCGCCGAGGACGAGCGTCCGCTGGGCGGCGCCTCGGGGCTGAGCGACTGGCGCCTATGCGGGCAGCTGTCGCGGCTGCTGGTGGACGGCTTCTTCTCCGGCGCGGCGGATGACTCGGTGCTGTTGCCCTCCGGTGGACGCATGGGCCCCGGCCGCATCGTCGTCTTCGGCCTGGGGCGGCGCGAGCGGCTCTCCGACGGCCCGGCGCTGGGGGCCCGGCTGGCGGCTGCCGGGGCCGTCCTGGACAGGGCCGGCGCCGTCTCGGTGGCGCTGGAGGTGCCCGGCGCCGGGCGGCTGGCCGACGCCGAGCGCCTGCGCGCGCTGCGCACCGGCTTCCTTCCGGCCTTCCACGGCCGCCACGTGGCGGTGCTGGGCAACAAGGCCTTCCACCAGCTGTTGGGCCTCTAACGGGACGGCCCACGGCGGCCAACGGCGGGGGCCCATGGCGTCGGACTTCGAGCGCTTCTCCTTGCCGCTGGCCCCCCAGGCCTCCCGGCGCCTGCTTCTGGCGTGCGTCCTCTTTGGCCTGGTGGCGTGGGCCCTGCCGGCCAAGCTGGGCGCCGCCGGGCGCGCCATGCTGGCCTGGGACGTGGCGGCCCTGTCGCTGTTGGCCTTCTCCTGGCTGCACATTCTAAGGGCCAGCGTGGAGCAGACGCGCCAGCGGGCCGCCTTCAATGACCCGGGCCGCACCGCGCTGCGGCTGCTCGTCGTCTTCACCTCGGCCTTCAGCATGGTGGTGGCCAACATTTTCGCCAAGGACGCGAGGACGCTCAGCCCCCAGGCGCCGCACCTCTTGGTGTGGGCCTGCCTCGGGGCGGTGGCGCTGGCCTGGCTTCTCACCCACACCTCGTACACGCTGCGCTACGCCCACCTTTATTACGCCGACGTCGAGGCGCCGGAGGCGGACGTGGAGTGTGGGGGGCTCGAGTTTCCCCACGGCGCACAGCCCTGCGAGCTGGACTTCGCCTACTTCTCCTTCACCGTGGGGATGACGTTTCAGGTGTCGGACGTCATTGTCGTCAGCACCGCCATGCGCCGCACCGTGCTGGGACAGGCCGTCCTGGCCTTCGCCTACAACACCGCTGTTCTCGCCTTCTGCCTGCAGCTCATTTTTGGGGCGCTGTAGCCGCCCGGGCGGAAGGTGGTGGGGTGGGGTGTGTACGACTGGGGCCGGGTGTCTGCTAGCCTGTTTCGGCCTTCTCAACCGTGAAGAGGAATGGGTCACAAGGTTCTCATCGTCGAGGACTCAGAGGCGTCGCGGGACTACCTGGCGACGACGGTGACGTCCTTCGGCGACGTTGAGGTGGTCACCACCGACCGGGGCTTCGAGGCGCTCAAGCTTTTGCCCCTGCACCGGTTTGACCTCATCATCACCGACATCCAAATGCCGGACATCAATGGGCTGGAGCTCATCAACTTCGTGAAGAAAAACCCCAACTACCGCCACACCCCGCTCTTCATCGTCACCGCCGAGGGACGCGAGCAGGACAGAGCCCGGGGCCTGGCGCTGGGGGCGGCGGAGTACCTGGTGAAGCCGGTGAAGGTGGAGGACCTGGTGGGGCTGCTCCGGCGCTACCTCCAGCTCGCGTGAGCACCAGCGACCGACCGCTGGCCGACTTCGTCGCCGAGGCGGTGGAGACGGCCGAGGCCCTGGGACGGGACTTGGTGCGCCTGGACACCGCCGGCGAGGGCGAGGCGCCCCCGGCCGTCCTCAACGCCGTCTTCCGCCACGCCCACACCCTCAAAGGCCTGGCCGCCCTGTACGGGCAGTCCACCATGGCCGACGTGGCGCATGCGGCGGAGGACCTCCTCGACCGGCTGCGGCTCGGCCGCCTGCGCCTGCGGGAGGCCGTCATCGACGCGCTGTCCGAGGCGGTGGAGGTGCTGCAGCGGCTGGCGGTGGCCAGCGAGTCCGGCGTGGACGCCGCGCTGGTGTCCGCGGCCGAGGCCCTCAATGTCCGCCTGCGCCAGCTGAGCCAGGCCCCGGAGCGCCTCAGCGTGGACGTCCTCGGCCGACTGGAGCTCACCGCCGAGGTGCGCGCGGTGCTCACCGAGTACGAGGAGCACCGGTTGCGAGAGACGCTGCGGCGCCGCGCGCTGGTGTGGCGCTTCGCCGTGCGCTGGGCGCTGGAGGACTTCGACCGGCGGCTACCGGCGCTGGTGGAGCGCCTGACGCCTTTGGCCGAAGTCATCGCCACGCTGCCCGGGCACGCGGTGGATGACCCGACGGCCATTTGCTTCGAGCTCCTCATTGGCTCCGCGGCAGGCGAGGAGTCCCTGTTGGCCGCCCTGGCCCCGGACGTGGGCGCGCTCTCGGTGGTGCCCTTCCGCAAGCGCCGGGCCCGGGTGGACTTGGGGCAGCTGGCCGGCCGCCCAGCGACGGCGGCCGAGGCGGAGGCGCCGCTTTCGACCGCCGAGGCGGAGGCACCGCTGTCGGCGGCCGAGGCGGAGGCCACGCTGCGCTCCAGCCGCCGGACGGTGCGCGTCGACATTGAGAAGCTGGACGAGATGATGAATGCGGTGGGCGAGCTGCGCCTCATCGCCGCCAACCTGCAGCGCTTGGCCGACGGGGCCACCGCCCCCGGTGTCCTGCAGCTGCCGCGGGCCTTCGGGGCGGACCTCCTCAAGGACCAGCGGCAGATGGCGCGGCGACTGGACGCGCTTCAGTCCGGGTTGCTGGAGGCGCGGATGGTGCCCCTGGCGCAAGTCTTCGAGCGGCTGCAGCGCCTCGTCCGCCGGGTGGCGCGCGAGGCGGGCAAGGAGCTCGAGCTTTTGACGCGCGGCGGCGAGGTGGAGCTGGACAAACTCATTGTGGAGGAGCTCTCGGACCCACTCATGCACCTGTTGCGCAATGCCATTGACCACGGCATTGAAGCTCCCAAGGAGCGGGAGGCGCTGGCCAAGCCCCGCCGCGGGCGTCTCACCTTGACGGCGCGGCCGGCCGGCGCCCACGTCGTCATTGAGGTGCGCGACGACGGACGGGGGGTGAATACGGCGCGGGTGCGGGAGGTGGCGCTGGAGCGCGGCTTGCTCGCCCCGCACCAGGCGACGGACATTTCCCAGCGGGCGCTGCACCGGTTGCTCTTCACCCCCGGCTTCTCCACCGCCCGCAGCATCAGCCCGCTCTCCGGCCGGGGCGTCGGGCTGGACGTGGTGCACACCAACCTGGCCCGGCTCTCGGGCGTCATTGACGTGGAGTCGGTGGCCGGCTTGGGGACATGCTTCCGCCTCACCCTGCCGCTGACGCTGGCCATGGTGCGCGGGCTGATTGTCCGGGTGAGTGGCCGCACCTACGCCATTCCCCTCAACGGCGTCGTCGAGATTCTCGCCCTTGGCCCGGAGGCGGTGCAGGCGCGCCACGGGCGCGAAACCATTTCCGTGCGCGGCACCCCCATGCCGCTGGTGCGCCTGTCGCGCCTCTTCCGCTTGCCCGAGGTGCAGCTGCCGAAGCGAAACGTGGTGGTGGTGGGGCTGGCCCAGGAGCGCCTCGGCCTGGCGGTGGACGAGCTGTTGGGCCAGGCGGACATGGTGACGAAGCCGTTGGGGGAGCGCCTCAGCCGGGTGGAGGGCATTGCCGGCGTGGCGGACCTCGGCAACCGCCGCACCGTGCTGGTGCTGGACGTGGCGGCCCTCATGGGCGAGGCCCTGGGCGTCGAGCCTGGGGCGGACCGCGCTGCCCTCCCCGAATGAGGGCGCCCCCGCAAGAGCGCGCCCGTGCCTCGCTGGCCGAGCGCCTAGTGGCCTTTTGCTACCGGCCAGACGAGGACGTCTCGCGGCTGGCCCTTCCGCCGGCCGGGACAGGGACGCTGCTGCCGGAGCCCGCCGCCGAGGCGCTGCGGGAGTACCTCTCCTTCCAGCTGGCCGAGACGACGTACGCCGTGCCCCTCGGCACGGTGCTGGAAATTCTCCGGGCCCGCCTGTTGGTGGAAATTCCCCGCGCCAAGGCCCCGCTGTTGGGCGTCTTGGACCTCCGCGGGACGGTGACGCCGGTGTACGACTTGGCGCTGGGGCTGGGGCTGCGCACCCAACTGCGCAAAGTGGCCGGGCCGCCCGAGGAGTGCGAGGTGGTGCCCCGCGAGGCGCGCATTCTGGTGGCCCGCACCCAGGCCGGGCCGGCCGGCATGTGGGTGGACAGCGTGCGCGACGTGGTGCGCCTGGCCCCGGCCAGCATTGCCACCGTGTCCGGCGAGGGCGCGGTGGTGGGGAGGGCGCTGGCCGCCCAGCAGCCGCTCGTCCTCCTCGAGTTGGAGCGGGTGCTGTAGGTGCCCCTGCGGCCCCCGCCGGAGGTGCTCGAGCTCTTCACCTTCCTGGTGGGCGCGCACCGCTACGCCGTGGACTTGGGCCGGGTGGACGAGGTGCTTCCGGAAATGCAAGGGGTGCCGGCGCCGGGTGCGCCCGCCTTCGTCCGGGGCAGCGTCGTCTTGCGCGGCGAGCGCGTGCCGGTGGTGGAGCTCCGGGCCTGCCTGTTGGAGACGGCGGCACCGGAAGGCGCCCGGCCCGGGCTGTTGGTGTGCTGGCTGGGGCCGCGCCGGGTGGCCTTCGCCATGGACGCGGTGGGGGCGGTGGCCCAGGTGGCCGTCAGCCGCCTGCGCCTTCCGGCCCCGGCCGAGGAGGCCATGCCGGGGGTGGTGGCGGTGTGGGAGGAGCCGCCGGCCGTCCACTTCCTGTTGGACGTGTTGGCCTTGTGTGCCGCTCCCTCGCCGCCGGCCCCGGGGAGGGGCTAGTGTCTCGCACTCAGTTGGGGACGGCCGGCTTCCGCGCGCTGGTGGTGGACGACTCGCTGGCCATGCGCCGGCGGCTGGTGGCTGTCCTTCAAAC
>JBKQJL010000113.1:0-50605 GCA_052147975.1 Myxococcaceae bacterium | reverse complement strand
CATGGGTTCGGCGCGCCCCAGACGGTGCCCCAGGAGGGCCTCTTCGGCCGCTTCGCCCGTGCCGCCGTGGCGCTGCCGGCGCCCGAGGCCAGCGCCACGGCGGTGGTGCACCTCCGGGCCGTCGTCTCCCGCACCGTGCTGAGAAGCCAAGCGTCTCCGCGCGGTCCGGTGCACCTGGACGTGCCATTTCGGGAGCCGCTGGTGCCCGGGCCACCAGCGGCCGACGTGGTTGGGCTCGAGCCTCTGGCGAGCGAGGGGCGCGAGGGTCCCTTCCTGGACGCCCCCGCGCCGGCCCGCAACCCTCCCGAGGAGGCCCTAGCCGAGTTGCGGAAGCGGCTGGGCGCCACGGAGAAGGGCCTGGTGGTGGTGGGGCCTCGCGCCGCCGGTGACGGGCTGGCATCGGCGGTGTTTGCCTTGGCCACCTCCTACGGCTACCCGGTGGTGGCCGACGCCGCCTCCAACGTCCGCTGGCGTGGGGCAGGGCGCGTGGTGGCCCATGCAGACGTGCTGTTGCGCAGCGAAGCCCTCCGCAGAGCGCTTCGCCCCGAGTTGGTGCTGCGCCTGGGTGGTGGCCTCACCTCCAAGCGGCTCAGCCAGTGGCTGGACGAGAGCGGGGCAAGGACGGTGTTACTGGCCGAGGACGACAGCCCGGTGGATGCGGCGCACCGGGCCAGTCTGCTGCTGGGGGGGGACGTGGCCGCCACCTGTGTCGCGTTGACGGCGCCGACGGCGCCCCGGCGGGCGGCGTGGGCCGAGGCCTGTTACGCCGCCGACGCTCGGGCCGACGCCTTTTTGGCCGAGGCATTCGCCTCCTCTGGCCCTTTGAGTGAGCCCCAGCTCGCCCACCGCTTGGTGTCCTGCCTGCCAGAGGGGGGGTGCCTGGTGTTGGCCTCCAGCATGCCCATTCGGGACGTGGACTCCTTTGCCCCCACCCACGCCGCGCGACTGCGCGTGCTGGCCAACCGGGGCGTCAACGGCATTGACGGTAGCCTCTCCACGGCGCTCGGGGCGGCGGCGACAAACGCCGTCCCCACGGTGGTGCTCCTCGGGGACCTCGCCTTCCTCCATGACTTGGGTGGCCTCCTCATCGCGCGGCGTTCCCGCATTCCGCTGACGGTGGTGGTGGCCAACAATGACGGGGGGGGAATTTTCTCCTTCCTCCCGGTGGCGGGCGTGGGCGCCAGCTTTGAGCCGCTCTTCGCCACTCCGCACGGGCTCGAGCTGTCGCACGCCGCGGCGCTGTTTGGCGCGCAGCACGTCCGGGTGAAGAGCGCCGCGGAGCTGGCGGCGGCCTTGGGTGCCAGCCTGCAGGGCGGACTGCACCTGGTGGAAGCCCAGCTGCCGGCGCGGGCGGCCAACGTCGCACTCCACCAGGAGCTCGGCGAGCGCGCGGCGCGCGCGGCGGAGGAGGCCCTGTGAGTCCGCTCGCCCATGAAACCTGGGTCGGAAACGGGCCGCCGCTGCTTCTGCTGCATGGTTTCACCGGGAACCGAAGCACCTTCGCCCACCTGCGCGAGCGGTTGACACCCAGCGCCTCGGTGGTGGCGGTGGACCTCCCAGGCCACGGCCAGAGCGCCTTCAACCCCGACACCACCTTCGCCTCCACCCTGGCTGCACTGCTGGCCCTGCTGGACGCGCTCGAGTTGCCTTCGGTGGACGTCGCCGGGTACTCGCTGGGAGCCCGGGTGGCGCTTGGGCTCGCGGCGCAATCCCCCACGCGGGTGCGTCGGCTGGTGCTGGAGAGCGGCTCGCCCGGGCTGCGGCGGCGCCGCGCCCGGGGCGAGCGCCGCCGCCAGGACGAGGCCCTGGCCTCCCGCATTGAGGCCCAGGGCGTGGACGCCTTCGTCGAGCACTGGGAGGCGCTCCCACTGTTTTCCGGGGTGCGGGCCTTGAGCGCCGAGGTGCAAGAGGCGTTGCGGGCCCGGCGCCTCGGGGGAAAGGCCGAGGGACTGGCGCTGTCGCTGCGGCGGCTCGGGCTTGGCTCCCAGCCGAGCTATTGGTCTGCCCTTCCCAGCATCCGCACCCCGACGCTGGTGCTCAGTGGCGCGCGCGACGAGAAATTCACTGCCGTGGCCCGGCGGATGGCCGCCGAGCTGCCGGTGGTTTGGGGGCACGTCTTTCCCGGGGTGGGACACGCACCGCACCTCGAGGTCCCGGACGCCTGGGCCCGGGAGGTGAACGGGTTTCTGTCGACGCCATGGATTGAACGACCGCTCGTGGAGAGCGACAGCGGGGGCAACGGATGAGGGCAAGCTGGAAGCAGGTGCGGGAGTACAAGGACATTCGCTTCGAGAAGTGGAAGGGCATCGCGAAGGTCACCATCAACCGCCCCGAGGTGCGGAATGCCTTTCGCCCGCAGACGCTCTTCGAGATGAGCGCCGCCTTCGAGGACGCCCGCGAGGACCCGGAGGTGGGGGTCGTCATCCTCACCGGCGAGGGTGAGAAGGCCTTCTGCTCGGGAGGCGACCAGCGCATCCGCGGCAGCGAGGGGTACCTCGGCAAGGACGGGGTGCCCCGCCTCAACGTGCTCGACTTACAGCGGCAGATTCGCAGCCTTCCCAAGCCGGTGGTGGCGATGGTGGCCGGCTACGCCATCGGCGGTGGGCACGTCCTGCACGTGGTGTGTGACCTCACCATCGCTGCGGACAATGCCCGTTTCGGGCAGACCGGGCCCCGTGTGGGAAGCTTCGACGGAGGCTTCGGGGCGAGCACCCTGGCCTCGCTGGTGGGCCTGAAGAAGGCCAAGGAAATTTGGTTCCTCTGTCGTCAGTACGACGCCGAAGCGGCTTTGCGGATGGGCCTGGTGAATGCGGTGGTGCCGCTCGCCGAGCTCGAAGCGGAGACGCTTCGCTGGTGCGGGGAGATGCTTCAGCTCAGCCCGCTGGCGCTGCGGCTCCTCAAGTCCAGCTTCAACGCCGCCCTCGACGGCCAGGCGGGCATCCAAGAGCTCGCCGGGAACGCGACGCTGCTCTACTACATGTCTGCGGAGGCGCAGGAAGGCCGGGACGCCTACGTCCAGAAGCGTCCGCCTGACTTCTCCAAGTTTCCCCGACGTCCATGAAAGTCCCTTCGCCAGCGCTCGAAGCGCCAGCGCCCACCGGGCGTCTGCGCACTTGGCTGCTCGCTGCTCGCCCGAAGACGCTGACGGCGGCGGTGGCCCCGGTGGCGGTCGGCACCGGGCTGGCTTTCGGCACGGGGGCTGGTCGCTGGGCGTTGGCCGCCGCCGCCCTGCTGGGCGCGCTGCTCATCCAAATTGGCACCAACCTCACCAACGACTACTACGACTTTCGCAAAGGGGCGGACACGCCCGAGCGGCTAGGGCCGGTGCGCGTCACCCAGGCCGGCTTGGTGGCGCCGCAGACGGTGCTGGCCGCCGCTGCGCTGTGCTTCACCGGCGCGGTGGGTGTCGGACTCCTCCTAGTGGCTGCCGGGGGCTGGCCGGTGGTGGCCATCGGTCTCTGCAGCATTCTCGCCGGCTGGGCCTACACCGGAGGCCCGGCGCCGCTCGGCTACCTGGGGCTCGGCGAGGTTTTCGTACTGCTCTTCTTCGGCTTCGTCGCGGTGGGGGGCACGGTGTGGGTGCAAGCCCTGCGGCTTCCCCCTGGCACCTTTTTGTGCGCCCTGTCGGTGGGCTGTACCGCGACGCTACTCATTGTCGTCAACAACCTGCGCGACATTCCCACCGACAGAGTGGCCGGCAAGCACACTCTGGCAGCTCGCTTCGGCGAGCGCTTTGCCCGCGCCGAGTATGTCTCTGTCCTCGCCGTGGCCTTCCTCGCGCCGGTGTTGGCGTGGGGGCTGGGGCAGGTGGGCGGGGCCGTGCTGCTGTCGCTGCTTGCGCTTCCGCTGGCATGGCCCCCCATGCGCCTCGTCCTCGGCCAGCGAGGAGCGGTGCTCAACCGCGCGTTGGCGGGCAGCGCTCGGCTGCAGCTCGTCCATGGACTGCTCCTCGCGCTGGGCCTCTGGCGAGGAGGGCTGGGGTGAGCCTCGTGCTGCACATGCGGCCCTTCCGTCTGCCGCTGCGGGCGCCGCTGGGGACCGCACATGGACGCCAGGTGGCTGTCGAGGGGCTTCGGCTGCTGCTGAGGGACGGCTTGGGGGGCTTTGGCCTTGGGGAGGTGACGCCGCTTCAGGACTTCGGCACCGAGTCGCTGGAGCAAGCCGTGCGTGCGCTGGAGGGGCTTCGCCTCCACCGGATGCCGGAGGACGTCGAGGATGTCTCAGGCGCTTTTTCCCTCGTCGGACGGGCTCCTGCGACGCGGGCTGGCGTCGAGATGGCACTGTTGGACTTGCTGGCACGACGTCGAGGGGTGCCCCTGGGCCAACTGCTGGGAGGCCCAAGCGTCCAGGGCGTCGCGGTGAATGCCTTGCTTCATGGGGAGACGGC
The DNA here is from genome assembly GCA_052147975.1 of Myxococcaceae bacterium. GTDB lineage: Bacteria > Myxococcota > Myxococcia > Myxococcales > Myxococcaceae > JADGRA01. The sequence goes on along the minus strand of JBKQJL010000113.1, from coordinate 46,218 downwards.
CGGGGAGGTGAGCCAGCAGGCGCGCAACGCGGTGGCGCTGGGTTTCCGGACGCTGAAACTCAAAGTCGGCGCACTCTCGGCACAACACGACGTCGAGCGGCTGCTCGCCGTGCGGGAGGGGGTGGGTGGGGCCGTCGCACTCCGGGCCGACGCCAACGGCGCGTGGACGGAGGCGGAGGCACGCCGGCGGCTGTCGCCGCTGGTGCCCTTGGCGCTCGAGTACGTGGAACAGCCCGTTGCGGCCGAGGACGTCGCCGGCCTGCGGCGACTGCGAACACTGTTGCCAGTGGCTGCCGACGAGGCCCTCGGCGTGGAGGGGGCTGCCACCGCGCTGCTCGAGGCGGACGAAGGACCGGCCGCCGACGTGCTGATTCTCAAACTCCCCGTGCTGGGCGGACTCCTCGGCGCGCTGCGCCTGGCCGCCCGAGCCCGTGCTCGCGGAGTGGACACGGTGGTGACGAGCGCCATGGACGGCGCGGTGGGGCGGGCCGCCGGGGCGCACCTGGCCGTGGCGCTGGGCGGCGCACGGGCCCATGGCCTGGCCACCGGAGCGCTCCTGCTGGAGGACCCGGGCGCGCACCCGGTGGTGCGTGGCGCACTGCGACTGACGGACGAGCCAGGCCTCGGCATCGCCCCGGAGGCGATGGGATGGTGACCACTTGCCCCGTGCGGACCGCCGCCTTGCGTGCCCCCCACCGGGCGGCCCTGGTGGCCGGCACCCAGCGCCTCTCCTTCCGGGAGCTGGACGCTGAGGTAACTGCTTGGGCCGGACGGCTGCGCGCGCGTGGGGTTGGCCCGGGCACCCGGGTGGCGCTCCTGGCCTGGAACGGGCTGGCGCCCGTGGCGCTGCTGTTTGCGGCAGCTCGTCTGGGCGCCTCGCTGGCCCCCCTCAACGCGCGCCTTGCCCGGCCGGAGCTCGAAGCGCTGGTCGGGCGGCTGCGTCCGCAGGCGCTTCTCGCCGAGGAAGCGCTGGCCGACCGCCTGCCGGAGGCGGAGAGGCTGGAAGCCGTGGCGCAGGAGCCGTCCAGTCCACCTCTCGGCGAGGGGAAACTCTCCTTGGACGCGGACTGGGCAGTCCTTTTCACCTCCGGCACAACTGGGCAGCCGAAGGGCGCCCGGCTTTCGGTGCGTGCCTTTCTGGCCAGCGCAGCCGCCTCCCGCGCCAACCTCGCCAGCACCCAAGAGGACTGTTGGCTGTGCAACCTGCCACTGTTTCACGTCGGTGGCCTGGCCATGGCCGTGCGGTGCGCGGTGGACGGCGCGGCCCTCGTCCTGCACCGTCGTTTCGACGGGCTCGAGACGGCGCGCGCGCTGTCCGAGCAACCCATTACCCACCTCAGCCTGGTGGCGCGCACCCTGGCGGTTGCCCTCGACGCGGGGGCTCGGCCGGGCAGGCTACGGGCAGTGCTGGTGGGCGGTGGCGCGCTGGCGCCGGAGCTTGCCGCGCGGGCCCGTGGAGCGGGCTTCCCGGTGCTGCAAACCTATGGCCTCACCGAGGCATGCTCCCAGGTGACCACCGAGCGCCCGGCCGAGGCCGACGGCACCACGGTAGGCCCCACGCTGCCGGGACTCAGGGTGCGCATTGCAGGCGCCGAGGGGGCGGGGGCCAACGCCGGGGGCGAGGGCGAGATTCAAGTCCAAGGGCCCACCCTCATGGCCGGCTACCTCGACGACGCGGAGGCCTCGGCGCGCGCCCTGGCGGGCGGCTGGCTGCACACCGGGGACGTGGGGCGCCTGGATGCGCAGGGACGGCTCCAGGTGCTGGCGCGGCGGCTCGACCTCATTTTGTCAGGTGGCGAAAACGTCTATCCCGCAGAGGTGGAGGCGGTGCTCAGCGCCCACCCGGCGGTGGCCGAGGCAGCGGTGGTGGGGCGGCCCGACGCCGCCTGGGGCGAAGTCCCGGTCGCGGCGGTGGTGCTTCGGGCGGGGGCTCGCCTAGACGGGCTTTTGGAGTGGGCAGCGGGCCGGCTGGCGCGTTTCAAGGTGCCAGCCGAGGCGGTGGCGGTGGCCGGGCTGCCCCGCACGGCCGCGGAAAAGGTGGACCGGGTGGCGCTGCGGGAGCAGCTTGCAGCGCACTTCAGCGAGGCAAAACCAGCAAACGGGAAGAGGGCCTTGTGAGAGCGAGAAGCGCGAGGGGTGGGGCCGGCAGCGCGGGGCGCGAAGTTCACGTAGTCTTGAACGCAGTGAACTTCCTATGGACCTGACGCCCGCCGCGAATGAATTCTTAGGGGCGACCGAGGACCGGCTGGGTCAAGTCCTGAACGGCAGACACGGCGGAGCGGCCGGCTCCGAAACCCTCAGCAATGCCGCTCGGCACCTGTGCATCGGGGGTGGCGGCAAGCGGCTTCGCCCGCTGATGGTGCACCTCTTCGGCCGGGCGGTGGGCGCCTCCCCCGCCTCGCTGTTGCACGTGGGGGTGGCGGCCGAGCTGGTGCACTCCGCCAGCCTCCTTCATGACGACGTGGTGGACCAGGGGATGTTCCGGCGCGGCCGGCCGACAGTGAATGCGCTGTGGGGGAACATCGTCGCGGTGATGGGGGGAGACCTCCTGTTGTGTGTGGCCCTGGATGAGCTGGCAACGCTCGACCGCGCGGTGACAGCCAGTGCCGTCGCCACGGTGGCGGAGATGACGAGAGCCACCATTGGCGAAGTCGAGGCGCGCGGCGACCTCTCGCTGCCCCCCGAGCAGCTGCGCGCCATTGCCGAGGGGAAGACGGGCGCTCTGTTTGGCTTTTGTGGTGCTGCGGCGGCGACGTTGGCCGGCAAGCCGGAGGTGGCTCGGCGCTTCGACACCTTTGGCCGGCACCTCGGGGTGGCGTTTCAGATTGCCGACGACTTGAAGGACCTCACCGGCGGTGACCCTGGGAAGCCGCCCTTCGCAGACATCCGCTCGCGCACACCCTCGCTGCCGCTCCTCCTCGCCGCCGCCAGCGACGCGGACGTCCGACGCTGCCTGAAGGAGCTCTGGGCCTTCGGCTCGATGCCCGACGAGCGGGTGCGCGAAGTCGGTCAAGCCGTGCTCGCCAGCCTGGCGATGGGCGAGGCCCGCGCCGAGCTGCACCGGGAGATTTCCCGCGCCTTGGACGCGCTCGGCGCCTATGCCCAGGAGCCCGGTGGGGAGCAGCTGGTGGCCTGGGCGCAGGCCCTCGGCCAGGCCTTCGAGGAGGGCATCCAGGCATGAAGGGCTATGGCTGGTCCGACGCGCCGATGGTTTCCCCCGGGGAGCCGCTGGAAGGTGGGCTTCCCCGCTGGGAGTCCATCGCCGTGGAGGCGGTGGGCCACGTCATTGAATTCTGGGGTTTCAAACACAACCAGGGCCGGGTGTGGGCGCTGCTCTACCTCCGGGCGAGCGCCATGAGCGCCACGCAGCTGGAGGAGGCCCTCGGGCTCAGCAAGGGCGGCGTCTCCATGCTGGTGCGGGACCTGGAGCGCTGGGGCGTGGTGCACCGGGTGCGACAGCCGGGGACCGGGGCCTGGCACTACCGCTCGGAGACGGACTTGGTGCGAATGGTCAGCCGCGTCATCGAGGAGCGCGAGCTGGCCTTCCTCTCGCGTATCCGCGCCGAGTTATCCGAAGCCCGCCGCGTCGCCGCGAGCGCCCCTGGCGTGGACAGGGACCGGCTCGTCCGTCTGGAACGGATGAATACCCTGGCCCAAGCGGCCGAGCGTGCGCTGAGAGTCTTCTTGCGCACTGCGCGCTTGGATGTCCGCTCGATGCTGGCCACCTTCCGGGACCCAACGGCCGTGCTGCGGGCGCGGGGTTGAGGCAGCCGGCACCATGCCCACGGGAAGTCTTGACAGTTCGCCCGCCCCCGGCATACGACCGCCGGACTTTTTGACGCAAGGCCGCGCTGCTTTCACCAGAGGAGGAGTGTCCGCACCCTAGTCCGGACTTCTGGTTTTCTGGTTTGCCGTTGAAAGCCCGGCCACTCTGGGAGGGGGGGCCGGGCTTTCCTGTCCCGGGCGCTCGGCCCCGCTCAGGCCTCGTCCTCGTCGGCGTCTTCTTCGTCATCATCGAGGTCTTCGTCGTCCTCGTCCTCGTCGAGGTCGTCCTCGTCTTCCTCGTCCTCTTCTTCTTCGTCCTTGGCGTCGAGGTCCTCTAAATCCTCGGTCTCAAACGCCATGGCCAGGCTGAATTTCTTCCCCAGGGCTGCCACCTGGGTGCGCATCTCGGTCAGCGCGGCGACGAAATCCTCGACCACGTTGGCCGGGGCTTTGGCCTCGCAGCTGGTGCAGACGAGCTTCTCGGAGCCGTCGATGAGGTCTTGCACGTCGATTTCAAAGCTCGCGTCGCACTTCTGGCAGGTGAAGTCGATGGTCATGGTCGCTTACCGCTTATCGAACGGCACGTAGTCTCGCCGGGGGTGTCCGACGTACACCTGTCGCGGGCGGGCAATTTTCTGCTCTTGGTCGAGCACCATCTCTTCCCATTGGGATACCCAGCCAACCGTGCGGGGGATGCCGAACAGCACCGGGAAAAAGGCTTGCTGGAACCCCATCGCCTCGTAGATGAGGCCTGAGTAGAAGTCGACGTTGGGGTAAAGCTTGCGCTTGATGAAGTAGTCGTCCTGCAAGGCGATGCGCTCGAGCTCCAAGGCGATGTTCAGGAGCGGGTTTTTCCCGGTGACTTCGAAGACTTCGTCCGCGACCCGCTTGATGACTTTCGCTCTCGGGTCATAGCTCTTGTAGACGCGGTGTCCGAAGCCCATCAGCCGCGTCTCGCCCTCGCCGCTCTTCACCAGCTTGATGAATTCGGGCACCTTGTCCAAGTGGCCGATGCTGCGAAGCATCTTCAGGACGGCCTCGTTGGCGCCTCCGTGAAGCGGCCCGTAGAGCGCGGTGATGCCAGCCGCGACGGCGGAGTAGGGGTCCACCTCGCTGGACCCCACCAGCCGGACGGCAGTGGTACTGCAATTCTGCTCGTGGTCGGCGTGCAGGATGAAGAGCACGTCGAGGGCGCGCTCCAGCACCGGGTTGAGCCGGTAGGTGTCGGTGCCAATCTTCTTAATCATCGCCAAGAAGTTGCCGACGTAGGACAGGTCGTTGTTCGGGTAGACGTATGGCAAGCCCATGGCGTGCCGGAAGCTGAACGCGGCGAGCGTCGGCATTTTCGCCACCATCCGCATCATCTGGATGCGACGCACCTGGGGGTCCTGGATGTGCTTGGCCTCGGGGTAAAAGGCGGACAGGGCCGCCACGGTGGAGGCCAGCATCGACATGGGATGGGCGTCGTACCGGAAGCCGTCCATGAACGTCTTGACGTTCTCGTGGACGTAGGTGTGGTGGGTGATGACGTGGGTGAAGTCGGCCAGCTGCTGCCGGCTCGGGAGCTCCCCATTCATCAACAGGTACGCCACCTCCAAGAAGGTGGACTGCTCGGCGAGTTGCTCGATGGGGTAGCCCCGGTACTCGAGGATTCCCTTGTCGCCGTCGATGAAGGTGATGGCGCTGCGACAGTTGGCGGTATTTAAGAACGCCGGGTCATAGCCCATCAGGCCGAAGTCCGACGGGTCGACCTTGATTTGGCGAAGGTCGGCCGTTCGGATGCAGCCCTGGGAAATCGGCAACTCGTAGGTTTTGCCGGTGCGGTTGTCAGTGACGGTCAGTGTTTCTTTCGACATGCTGTCCTCATTCCCCCGAGCGGGGCTCCGTTGCAACCCCAAAAAAGCGACACCCATTCTGCTCGAAGGCTCGGCGGCGCGCTCGAGCGTGGAAGTGGCAGGGCGGGGCCGCAAGGCTTGCGGCTTCTCCAGCGAGGAGCCTATACCCTGCCGCCCCCTTGGGGGCTTTCCGGAGGTCATCCATGGTCGCAGCCGGAGACAGGATTAGTCTCGCGGGCGGGAAGCTGTCGGTCCCCGACCGGCCCATTGTCCCCTTCATCGAGGGCGATGGAACGGGCAGGGACATCTGGCGCGCCTCTCAAGCCGTTTTTGACGCTGCGGTCGAGCGGGCCTACCGCGGGAAGCGCCAGATTGCCTGGCTGGAGGTCCTAGCAGGCGAGAAGGCCTTCCAGAAGACACAGAATTGGCTGCCAGATGAGACGGTCGAAGCGTTCCGCACCTACCTGGTGGGCATTAAGGGACCTCTGACCACACCCATCGGCGGCGGCATCCGGTCGCTCAACGTGGCGCTTCGCCAGCTGCTCGACCTCTACGTCTGCCTCCGCCCGGTGCGCTACTTCTCGGGTGTCCCCTCACCGGTGAAGCACCCCGAGAAGGTGGACATGGTCATTTTCCGGGAGAATACCGAGGACATCTACGCTGGAATCGAGTTCGAGGCCGGCTCGCCCGCCGACCTCCAGCTGCTGTCGGTCCTCCGCGAAAGGTTTCCGAAAGAGTTCCAGAAGATTCGCTTCCCGACTGAGTGCGGGCTCGGCATCAAGCCGGTGTCGCGCGAAGGCTCGGAGCGACTGGTGCGGGCCGCCATCCGCTATGCGCTGGAGCACAAGCGCAAGAGCGTGACGTTGGTCCACAAGGGCAACATCATGAAGTACACCGAGGGGGCCTTCCGCGGATGGGGCTACGCATTGGCGGAGCGGGAGTTCGGCCCGCAGGTCTACACCTGGGAGCACTGGGAGGCGACCAAGGCGAAGTCCGGCGAGGAAGCAGCCAACGCTGAGCAAAAGACTGCCCTGGCCGCCGGTCGGCTGCTCGTCAAGGACGCCATCGCCGACATCACCCTGCAGCAAGTGCTCACGCGACCCGACGAATTTGACGTGATTGCCACCCTCAATCTCAATGGCGACTACCTCTCGGACGCGTTGGCCGCTCAGGTCGGCGGCATTGGCATCGCCCCCGGCGGCAACATCAACTACGTCACCGGGCACGCGGTGTTCGAAGCCACCCACGGGACAGCGCCCAAATATGCGGACCTGGACAAAGTCAACCCGGGAAGCGTCATTCTCTCCGGGGACATGATGTTCCGGCACCTCGGCTGGCACGAGGCCGCGGACCTCATCATCAAGGGGATTCGGGGCGCGATTGTCGCCCGCAGCGTGACCTACGACTTCGCACGGCTGATGAAACAGGATGGCTACGCCGGTGTGAAGGAAGTGAAGTGTTCCGAGTTCGGCCAGGCCATCATCCAGCACATGTGAGCGCGGTTCTCGCAGCTCGGCTCACCACACCAAGAAGGCACCCATGGGCAAAAGGAAGATTGGACTCGTCGGCGGCGGGCAAATCGGCGGCAACTTGGCCCTGCTCGCCGTCCAGAAGGACCTGGGCGATGTGGTGCTGTACGACATCCCAGCGGCCGAGGGGCTGGTGAAGGGCAAAGCGCTCGACATCAACCAACTGGCGGCCGTCGACGGTTACGCAGCGCACGTCACGGGAACCACCGACTGGAAAGATGTGGCCGGGGCCGACGTGGTCATCATCACCGCAGGCATTCCGCGCAAGCCGGGCATGTCGCGCGAGGACCTGCTCGAGACCAATCTCAAAATCATGAAGGACGTGGCGAGCAACCTGAAGACGCACTGCCCGCGCGCTTTCGTCATCAACGTCGCCAATCCGCTCGACGCGATGGTGTACGCGCTCCACAAAATTACCGGCTTTCCGGCGAGCCACGTGGTGGGCATGGCGGGAGTGCTGGACTCCGCCCGTTTCAAGTGCTTCGTGGCCCAAGCGCTGGGCTGCTCGCCGCGGGATGTCCAGGCGCTGGTGCTCGGCGGTCACGGTGACGACATGGTGCCGCTGCTTCGCTCGGCGACGGTGGGCGGCGCACCGTTGAGTGGCTTGCTCCCGAAGGAGAAGCTCGCCGCCATCGTCGACCGCACCCGCAAAGGAGGGGCGGAGCTGGTGGAGCTGTACAAGACGGGCTCGGCCTACTTTGCGCCAGCCGCCTCCGCCATCGCGATGGCCGAGGCCTACGTCCAGGACAGCAAACGCATCCTGCCGGCGGCGGCACTGCTGGAGGGGCAATACGGGGTCCGCGGTGTCTTTGTCGGCGTCCCGGTCCGAATCGGCGCGGGCGGCGTGGAGGAGATTTTCGAGCTCCAGCTCGACGCTCAGGAAAAGGCCGAATTGGAGAAGTCGGTCCACTCGGTGAAGAAGACAATCGACGCGGTCAAGCTGTGAGCCGAAACGCAGCCCACGCCAAAGAGGCACGATGAAGATTCACGAGTACCAGGGCAAGGAATTGTTCCGGAAGTACGGGGTGCCCGTGCCGCGCGGCCTCTTGGCCACCACGCCACAGGAGGCTGAGCAGGCGGCGCGTCAGCTCAAGTCACCGGTGGTGGTGGTGAAGGCGCAGATTCACGCCGGAGGTCGCGGGAAGGGAGGCGGCGTCAAGCTGGCTCGCTCCCCGGAGGAAGCCCGGAAGCTCGCCTCGGAGATTCTCGGGATGCAACTGCGCACTCACCAGACTGGCCCAGCGGGGCAAAAGGTCCGGAAGGTGTACATCGAGGAGGGGCTCGACATTGCCCGCGAGTTCTACTTGGGAATGACACTCGACCGTGCACTGTCGCGCGTCAGCCTTATGACCTCGAGCGAGGGCGGCGTGGAAATCGAGGAGGTGGCAGCGAAACATCCGGAGCGGATTCACGTTGAATCCATCGACCCGGGAGCCGGCTTCTGCGACTTCCAGGGCCGAAAGCTGGCCTTTCAGCTGGGCCTGAGCGGCCCAACGGTGTCGCGCTTCGTCGCCTTCTGCCGCGCGCTGGACCGCTGTTACCAGGAAACCGACGCCAGCCTGGCGGAGGTCAATCCGCTGGTGGTCCTCAAGGATGGCGGTGTCATGGCGCTCGACTCGAAAATGACCTTCGACGACAACGCGCTGTACCGCCATCCGGACATCGCCGCGTTCCGAGACGTCGACGAGGAGGACCCACGGGAGGCCAAGGCCAAGGAGTTCGACCTGGCCTACATCGCGCTCGAGGGCAACATCGGCTGCATGGTGAATGGCGCCGGGCTGGCCATGGCCACCATGGACACCATCAAGCTGGTGGGCGGCGCCCCGGCGAACTTCCTCGACGTCGGCGGCGGTGCCACCCGCGAGAAGGTGACCGCGGCCTTCAAGCTCATTCTGGATGACCCCGGAGTCAAGGCGGTGCTGGTCAACATCTTCGGAGGCATCATGAAGTGCGACGTGATTGCCGACGGGGTGGTGGCGGCGGCCCGCGAGGTGAAACTGCGGGTGCCGCTGGTGGTCCGGCTCGAAGGCACCAACGTCGAGAAGGGAAAGGAAATTCTCCGAACTTCAGGACTGGCCATTACCCCCGCGGACAACCTCCGGCAGGCGGCGGAGAAGGCCGTCGCCGCGGTGCGCGGGGTGAAGTCATGAGCATCCTGGTCGACGAAAATACCCGAGTGCTTTGCCAAGGCATCACCGGAGCCGCCGGCTCGTTCCACTGCGGCCAAATGCTGGAGTACGGCACGGAGTTGGTGGCGGGAGTCACTCCGGGGAAGGGGGGAACCCGTTTCCAGGAGGAGGTGCCCGTCTTCAACACCGTCGCCGAGGCGGTCCGAGAGACGGGCGCCAATGCCAGCGTCATCTTCGTTCCGCCGGCCTTCGCGGCCGACGCCATTTTGGAGGCCGCCGACGCCGGGGTGTCCCTCATCATCACCATCACCGAAGGCATTCCGGTGCTGGACATGGTGCGCTGTAAGTACGCACTCCGAGGTCATCCCGGGGTACGGCTGGTCGGTCCAAATTGTCCGGGAGTCATCACCCCCGGAGCGAAGTGCAAAATTGGCATCATGCCCGGCCACATCCACCGGCCGGGGCGGATTGGGGTGGTGTCACGCTCGGGGACGCTCACCTACGAGGCCGTCTACCAGCTCACCCAACTCGACCTCGGCCAGTCCACCGCGGTGGGGATTGGCGGTGACCCGGTCAACGGAACGGACTTCGTCGACTGCCTCAAGCTCTTCAACGCCGATGCCGACACCGACGCGGTCATTATGATTGGCGAAATCGGTGGGAGCGCCGAGGAGACGGCGGCCGACTACATCGCGCGCGAATTCAAAAAGCCCATTGCCGGCTTCATCGCCGGTGTCTCCGCGCCTCCGGGCAAGCGGATGGGCCACGCGGGCGCCATCATCGCCGGCGGAAAGGGCACCGCAGCCGAAAAAATTCGAGCGATGGAGGCGGCTGGTGTCCTGATGGCGCCCTCTCCCACCGAGCTCGGCACCACCCTGCAGGCCGCCCTCGCCCGGGGGTCCCGCAGCTGACATTTGAACGAAGGGAACAAGACACTAATGGCCAACGAACGGACGCTGTCCATCATCAAACCGGACGGCCTGGAGAAGGGCGTCATCGGGAAAATCATCGCCCGCTTCGAGGAGCATGGGCTGAAGCCGGTGGCACTTCGTCTCGCTCACCTGTCTCCAAGAGAGGCGGAGGGCTTTTATGCCGTCCATCGCGCTCGGCCCTTCTTCAAGGACTTGGTGACATTCATGACCTCCGGCCCGGTGGTGCTGATGGTCCTGGAGGGTGAGAACGCCATCCAGCGCAACCGCGACATCATGGGGGCCACCAACCCAGCGAATGCCGCCCCGGGGACCATTCGCAAGGACTTTGCCACCGACGTCGAGAAGAACACCGTGCATGGTTCAGACGGTCCAGAGACGGCCAAGGCCGAAATTGCGTATTTCTTCCGCGAGACCGAACTCCATCCCTACGCCTACCGGCGCTAGCCCTGGGCCACCAAGCGGGGCGGCCACAGCGCTGGCTCCCACTGCGGCGTACAGCGCGGCGTTTGTCCTCGGGCTCAAGCGGTGGTTTGGGCCCGTCGCGCAGCTGTGGTTCAGACCCACCGTGTCGGGCTGGGAGCATCTTCCAGAGACGCCTTTTTTGTGCGTGGCCAACCACAGCGGCTATGGGGTGATGGAAATCCTCACCTTGCTCTGCTTGTGGGTGGGACGCTTCGGGCTCTCGCGCCCGGTGGTCGGCCTGGCGCATGACCTCGGGTTGTGGTGGCCGTTTCGGCTCATCGTCCTGCGCATTGGCGGTGTCCGGGCCAGCGGCGCGGCTGGGCTTGACCCATTGGCCCGGGGCTTTCCGGTGTTGGTGTTTCCAGGAGGGGATTTGGACGCGCTGCGGCCCTTCAGCGCGCGTGAGCAGGTGGTGTGGGGCGGCCGTCACGGTTTTCTGCGGACTGCGCGGGACGCCCGTGTTCCGGTGGTCCCGCTGGTCATCTCCGGGAGCCACGCCCAGTACACGCTCTTGCCGGGTGGACCGCTCATCGCCCGTCTCCTCGGCTTACGCCGAGTGCGGCTCGCCACCTGGCCAATGCCGCTGGGTGGCTGCTTGCTGCTCGGCGTCCTCGCCGCATGGCTCGCCGGTCTGCTCCCCGGCGCTGCCCTGGGGGCGGCGGCGGTCTTGGCCTTTTGGCCGAACCCCACCCGAATTGACTACCAATTTCTCTCGCCCGAGGCGCCACCCACCCCGGAGGTGGAGGGTGCTGCCTTGGCCGAGCAGGCCGAGGCGCTCCGGCGAAGAATGGAGCGAACGCTGGGAGAGTTGGCGGCAGCCCGTCGAACGCCCTGGGGCTGACGTTTTTGACTCCGCCGCCTGGCCCGTGCGAAAGCCCCGCCAACCTCATGGAGCGCGTGGCCACACCGCATTCAACGGACTTGCTCAGCCTTCCGCTGGGCGCACTCACCGCGCTGGTGGTCGACCAGCTTGGGGAAAAGCCCTTTCGCGCACGGCAGCTCTACAGCTGGCTGCACCAGCGGGGCGAAACCGACCTCCAGCGGATGACCGACCTGCCCATCGCATTTCGCAGCCGGCTCCGCGAGCTCGGAGACTTCTCCCCGCTGCAGATTGACCTCGAACAGCGCAGCATCGACGGGACGGTCAAATACCGGTTCCGCACCAGGGACGACCGCCGCATCGAGGCGGTCTACATGCCGAGCGCCGACCGACGGACGCTCTGCGTCTCCACCCAGGTGGGCTGCGCCATGGCTTGCCGGTTTTGTATGACCGGGACGCTGGGGCTGGAGCGCAACCTGACGGCCGCGGAAATTGTGGCCCAAGTCCATTTGGTCAACCGACGGGTGGCCCGCGACGAGGCGCTTGCGCAGCCGCGTCCGCTTTCCAACCTCGTCTTCATGGGGATGGGCGAGCCGCTGCACAACTTCGAAAACCTCAAGACGGCGCTGACCATCCTGCAGTCAAAGGAGGGCCCAAACTTCTCGCACCGCCACATCACCGTCTCGACGGTGGGGCTTCTGCCGATGATTGAGCGCCTTGGCGCCGAAACCGACGTCAAGTTGGCCATCTCGCTCAACGCGAGCCACGACGCGCAGCGGTCCGAGCTCATGCCCGTCAACCGCAAATGGAACATTGGCGAGCTCATTGAAGCCTGCCGCCGTTTTCCGTTGCGGCAGGGGCGTCGCATCACCTTCGAGTACGTGCTGCTCAAGGGCGTCAATGACAGCGATGAGGACGCAAGGAGGCTGGTCGAGCTCTTGCGCGACGTCCCGGCCAAGGTCAATCTCATTCCCTACAACGAGAACCCCGGTCTCGGCTTCTCGTCGACGGGCGAAGCGCGTGCGGAGGCCTTCCGGAGCATTCTGGCTGCAGGCCGCCTGGCCGCCTTCATCCGCGCCAACCGGGGGAGGGACATTGCAGCCGCCTGCGGGCAGCTCGCCAACCTCTCAGGCACCGCGGAGGCAAACGCTCTGAATCACTGAGGCTTCTTGACTTTGGTGGGGGAGGGAGCTACACCCCGCGGCCCTTCCGAGGAGTCGTGTCATGGCCGTTGTGCTTCGCCTTGCTCGCGCGGGCGCCAAGAAAATGCCGTATTACCATGTGGTTGCTACCGACTCGCGCAACCCGCGTGACGGCAAATTCATCGAGGCCATCGGCGCGTATGACCCGAACTTGAACCCGCCCAAGGTGGAATTCAACCAGGAGCGTCTCGAGCACTGGCTGAAGGTGGGAGCGCAGCCCTCCGAGACGGTGGCTGGCCTCATCAAGCGCGCCGTGCATCCGGCCCCGGCGGGTTCCAAGGCCTAGAGGGCCTTCCGGTGGAGGAGCTCGTCACCTACCTCGCGCGGGCCCTGGTGGACCGGCCGGAGCAAGTCGAGCTGCGGACCCAGGCGGTGGAGGGTGGCACGGTGCTTGAGCTCAAGCTCGCACCGGAGGACGTGGGCAAAGTCATCGGCCGCGATGGTCGCACCATCAACGCCATCCGTGCCGTGCTGGCGGTGGCTGCGCTTCGACGGGGTGCCAAGGTTCGCCTGGAGGTGTTGGATGACAGGCGCGGTCCAGCGGCCCCTTCCTCGGCGCCGCCCGCCGGGCCTCCGGAATCCGGCCCGTCCGGGGAACCGGACGTCGGAGGCGGCCCCTCGTCTGTGGTCCCGTGAGGGGCTCGGCCACTCTGGTGGTGGGCTACGTTGCTCGAGCCCACGGCATTGCTGGCGAGGTGGCCGTCCGCACGTTTGACGCGGCCTCGCACGCCCTCGACGGTGTCGAGCGGGTGGTGCTGCGCGCCCGGGACGGCCAGGAGCGGGACTTCGAGGTGGTTGGCTCGCGGCCAGCCTCGCGTGAGGTGCTCCTCACGCTTGCCGCGGTGGAGGGCCGTGCAGCGGCAGAGGCGCTGCGAGGCTCGACGGTCCTGGTGTACCGAGAGGACCTGGAGGCTCCGGCCGAGGGAGAATTCTTCCAGGGCGACCTGGTCGGTCTGCGTGCCCTTTCCCCGGAGGGACAGCGGCTGGGCACCGTGGCGGAGGTCTGGAACGCAGGGCCCGTCCCCACACTGGTCATCCGCGGCGACGCCGGAGAGCTGCTCGTCCCCTTTGCCGACGACTTCGTTCCGACGGTAGACCTCGAGGGAGGCGTCGTTGTCGTGCGCCCGATGGAGCTCCTCGAGTAGTCGAGGCCCCAATGAGCGCTTGGCACGTGGATGTCCTGACGCTGTTCCCGCAAATGGTGACCGGGTACGTCTCGGAGAGCATTCTCGGGAAGGCAGTCGAGCGCGGGCTCGTCCAAGTCACCGCCCATGACATCCGGAGCTATGCCGAGGGAAAGCATCATGTCACCGACGACGCTCCGTACGGCGGCGGGGCGGGGATGGTTTTCAAGCCGGAACCTCTGGTCTCCGCCATCGAGGCCGCTCGCGCGCGCCTGCCGGGCGCGCGCGTGCTGCTCACCTCTCCGCGCGGCGACCGACTCGACCAGGGCATGGCCCGGGCTCTGGCGACGGGCCCAACGGACCTGGTGCTGGTGTGCGGCCGCTACGAGGGCGTCGACGAGCGGGTGAATGCCTACGTGGACGGGGAGGTGTCTTTGGGGGACTTCGTGCTCACCGGCGGCGAGCTGGTGGCGCTGTGCCTCGTCGACTCGGTGGCGCGGCTGCTTCCCGGCGTGCTTGGCAATGCCGGCTCGACCGCATCCGAGAGCTTCGAAGAGGGGCTTCTCGAGTACCCCCACTACACCCGGCCGGCCGTCTTTCGCGGGGTGGAGGTGCCGACAGTCCTTCAGAGCGGCGACCACGCCCGGGTGGCGCGCTGGCGACGGTGGCAGGCCCTGCGGTGGACGCAGGAGCGAAGGCCGGACCTGCTGGCCCGGGCCTCGCTCAGCCCTGAGGACCAGCGGCTGCTGTCGCTGCCAGAGGAGGAGTTGTGACTCAAACCTCCAGCACCGGCTTCTCGCCCGGCCGCTGCCCCCCCCGGGGACGGGCCGCGGCTGCGACCGGGCCCCATCCGGGCGCCTGCCGGGAGCGGACCTCGGGTAAGTACTGAGTTTTCGGACGTCGGAGGGCTTGCGGGGCCCGGGCCCTTCCTGCTAGGTAGGCCGGCTCCTCCGGGGTCGGGGTTTCCTGTCGCCCCGGGGTGGCCATCCCAGGAGCAGTCGGAGTCAGCAGCCATGCGCCTCAGCGCCCTCGAATACGTCGAGTCAAAGCAGCTTCGGAAGGACCTTGCCGACTTCCGCACCGGGGACACGGTCCGTGTCCATTGGAAGGTGAAGGAAGGCGAGAAGGAGCGCGTCCAGCCCTTTGAAGGGGTGGTTATCCGTAAGACGAAGGGGGCCAACCGCGCCACCTTCACGGTCCGGAAAATCTCCTACGGAGTGGGTGTCGAGCGCATCTTTCCGCTTCACAGCCCGCGCTACGAGCGGATTGACGTCGTTACCCGGGGCAGCGTCAGCCGCAACCGCCTCTTTTACCTCCGCGACCTCAAGGGCAAAGCTTCACGGGTCGACGTCCAGGAGGAGATGCTGGAGGTGGCAGCCCCGGAAGCGGCGGTCGTCGCCGAGGGTGAGTCCGCCACGGTGCCGGAGGTTACGGGTGCAGCGGAGCCCAGCAAGAAGTCGAAGGCCAAGAAGGCCAAGGGCGAGAAGACGGCAGGCTGAGCCGCACCGCGGCCGGACGTTCTGTCGTACAGTATTCGACCTGTGCACTGGGTCGAGTTTGCGCTGCAGGGCGTTCGCGGCTTCCTGCCCAGCGTTCGCATTTCGCTGCGGCCAGGCTACTGGACGCTGCTTCCGCAGGCGCCGGGCGCACCGTTGGTCGGGCTCGCCTCGGCGATGCTTTACCCGGACGGCCGCGGTGGCGACGCGGCCTTCGCCAGCCCGGGGCAGGAGTCACGGGCCGCCCTGTGGTTCGCCGCCCGTGATGGGGGCACCTACCGGGTGATGCGTGACCTTGGACGGGGGGGCGGCCTTCACCGCGTTAACCCCTCCACCCGGGCGCACGACTTGGTGACGGAAGACCCGGCGGAACTGGTGCAGTTCCTCCGCGGGCAGGTCGGTCTCCCGGCGCGCGGCGTGTACGAGCAGCTCTTCACCTTCACCCAATCCCAGCTCCCCAGCAGGCGGCCTCCCAAGCCCGGGCGCACGGTCGGTTCTGCCAGAGGGGCGCCGCCTCCGAGCGCCGTGACGCCGGAGCCCGCCCTCGACGCCGCAGCAGCCCAGGCTCGCATTGCCGAGCTCACCAAGGAGCTAGCACTGGCCAGCGAGGTGGAGAAGCTCCAATACCGCCTGGACGGTATCGCGGCGCAAATTTTCCAGCTCGAGCTCCGGGTGAAGGGCGTTGAGGGACTTGAGACCGCGGTGGCCGAGGCGCGTGCTGTCTTTGATGCCGCGCCCTCGCCCAGAAACCTGGGCCTTCCGGACGACGTTGTGGCACAGGCCAGAAACCATGGCGTCCTGGTGACGAAGTGCGACGAGGCACTGGCCCGTCTCGAGACAGAGCGTCAGATGGACGCCGCCACCGCGCCGCCGGACGCAGTGCCCATCACCCGAGACGGGCGCTTCTGGACGGGCATCGGTTTGGGAACGGCCGCTCTGCTCGGCGGGTTGTTGACCTCTGCTCCGTGGCAGTACGTGTCCTTGCTCGACATCCCGGCCTTTGGGCTTGCCGCCTTGGTTGCCCTAAAACACGTCGAGGATGTCCAATGGTCTGAGTACTCGGTGCGAAAAGGTGAGCGGTTGGCGGAGCGCGAGAAGAAAATCCGCGACCAGTTCGAGTTCGAGACGCAGCCGCTGCGCTCGGCGATGAAGGCGGTGGGAGTGGAGAAGCCCGAGGACCTAGTGGCAGCCCTGGCGCAGCGCGAAGAGCTGTGGAACCGCGTGCTGCAGCTGGAGGGCCAGCTCAACCAGGCCAAGGAGGCGCCCGAGTACGTTGCCGCTTCCACCCAGCTGGCCGAGCTTCGCGCCGAGCAAGAGGCACTCAACGCACGTCTGCTGGAGCAAGGCTCCTACGTCCGTGACCCGGGCGACGTGGAGCGCGAGCTCGCCAAGCTTCGGGAACTCCTCGCTCGCTCCAAAGCCCCGGCGGCGCCAGCCCGCCCGTCACCTTCCCGGACGCCGGTGCCCATGGAGCCACTGGAGGACCCCATGCCGGCGGTGCTGAGCCCAGCCGCGGACCTCCTCGCGCTCGACATCCCGGGCGTGGTGGCGTTGGTCCAGGAGCGCTGGGCACAGTACGCTTCCGCGCTGACCGAGCGGCGGGTCGAGCATTGTGAAGTGGACCTTTCAGGCCATGCCTTCGTGCGAGGCGGCGGTCGCCGAATGGGAGTCGGCGAGCTCGCTGCGCGGGACCTCGACTGGCTCTACCTTGCGCTGCGCCTCACCCTCATCGAAAAATCGGCCGGCCAGCAACCGCACACCGTTCTCTTCGAGGATTTGGCCCCCGCCCTGGACGAGGCCCGGCTACCCCTCCTCGGGCGAATGCTGAAGCACCTCGGCTCCCTGACGCAGGTGCTGCATGTCACCGGGCACCCCGTCTTCAGCTCGCTCTCCGATGGGTCCGCCAACATCTGAGCGAGCCCAGGGGAAGGCGGGGCTCTGCATCGAGCAGCGCCCGGGCGCTTTCCCCGGCCGGCGCTGAGAGGGGCTCTCGCATGCCTGGAACCCTCTTCCTGGTCGCGACGCCCATCGGTAACCTGGGAGACCTCACAGCCCGCGCACGCGAGACATTGGCCCAGGCGGACTTCATCGTCTGCGAGGACACCCGACACACCGGCAACTTGCTCACCTCGCTCGGCCTGAAGAAGCCCACGGTGAGTTTGCCGGCCTTCGCCGAGAAGGCCCGGGCCGGGCGCATCCTGCAGCGACTGGTCGCCGGCGAGGACGGCGCGCTCGTGACCGATGCGGGAACGCCCGCGGTCAGCGACCCGGGCGAGTACCTGGTGGCCGAAGCGCTGGCGGCGGGCCTCCGGGTGGTGCCCGTCCCGGGGGCCAGCGCCGTCCTGGCCGCCCTGTCTGCCTCGGGGTTACCGACGGGGCGCTTTCATTTTCTCGGGTTTCTTCCGCGGCAGGGGCCTGAGCGCAGTGCCATGTTGGACGAGGTGGCTGGCCTCCGCGCCTCACTGGTAATTTTCGAATCCCCCCACCGGCTTGCGGACAGCCTTCGGGACCTGGCCGGCGTGCTGGGAGACCGCCGCGGCGTCGTGGCCCGCGAGCTCACCAAACTTCACGAAGAATTCGTCCGTGGGCGCTTGAGCGAGCTGGCCGACAGGTACGCAGCCGAGACGCCCAGAGGCGAGGTGGTGCTGGTGGTGGAAGGCCGGACCGGAATGGAGAGGTGGGCCGAAACGGAAGTGCGTGCAGCCCTCGCCGCCGGGCTGGCCCGGGGGGAGCGGCTCAAGACGCTGTCGGCCGAGGTGGCGCGCGCCTCGGGGTGGCCGAGCGCTGACGTCTATCGCCTGGCCAACGACGTGAAACGCGAGCAGTAGTCCGCGTCGGCACCGGGCCTTTGCCAGGGCCCCAAACGTCAGTGACTGGTTGGTGCGGCGGACCCGGGCCGCGGGCCGCTCGTTTGTCCCAGCTGTCGGCGGGCCTCTGCCACCAGGGCGTCGAAGGCTGGCCGGTCGCTGGCGGGGACGCTTACGCGGCGAGTGCGGTGCTCCAGGAACGGGTCCAGCACCCGGCCATCTTCAGCTTCGAGCTGGTAATGCAGGTGCGGGGCGAAGGAGTGGCCGCTGTTCCCGCTGTGGGCGATGACCTCCCCCTGTTTGACGCGGGTGCCCGGGGTTAGGCTTTTGGGCAGTTCCGAGAGGTGCAGAAGAATGGCCCGGCGGTGCGGGCTGGCGGCCTCGGTGACTTCGAGCGAGTTGCCGTTTCCATGGAAGGCCCAGTTCTTCCGGGTGATGGTGCCGTCGAAGGTGGCCTTCACCGGACTGCCTACGGGCGTTTTGAAGTCCACCCCCTTGTGCCCCCGGCCATCGCGAATGAGAGACGTCACCTGCTCGTAGCTGTCCAGCGGTGAGGGGTCGAGGTGGAGCTCCAACTCCTCAGCGTCGGCAAGGTAATACCGGGGAAACTCCGAAGAGCTGCTGCGGAAGCGAAACGTCTCGAAGGTGCGTTGCAGCTTGCCGCTCACGACGCGGAGGGCCAGAACGACCGGCTCCTCACCAGCCCGCTCCTCGTACAGCAGCTCGACGCGGTCCCCTCGCTGAAGGTCGGCCGGGATGCGCATCCACCACACCAGGAGCCGCTTCACCACCTGGGCCAGGGCAGGGCCGGTCTCCCGTCCGGCGGCCTGCACCAAGGCCGTCTCCAGCGCGCCGTCCAGCACCACCGAGAGCCGGCGCGGCCCGTTGGTGGGTGTCTCGACGGAGGGCGGCGCCCCCTCCGGGAGGGGCGGGGAAGCGGCTGCCCCAACCCGGAGGGGCTCCGGTGCTGCGTGCGCCACATTCGACGCCTCGGGGCGACGGTGCTGCACCCTCCAGCGCCAGGCGTAGCCGGTGGCGGCCACGGCGGCGGCCAGGAGCACCCAGGGTGTTGCCGGAGCCCGTCTCCTGCGGCGGCTGGAGTCGCCCAGCACCGGCATCTTTACTGCCACGGCTTCTGCCTCACTCGTCCGCCTCGCCTCCGCGCAGGCCGAATTCCTTCATCTTCGTCTGCAGGGACTTTCGGCTGATTTGCAAGAGCTTGGCCGCCCGCGTCACGTTGCCTCCGGTCTCTTCGAGGGCGCGGGTGATGAGGTCCTTTTCGAGCTCTGCCGCATGCATCCGGACAATGTCCTTGAGCCCAGTCTCCGAGGACGTCGCCGAGCCGAGGGCAGGGAAGGGGGTGCTGAGGGT
This sequence comes from Myxococcaceae bacterium, assembly GCA_052147975.1. GTDB lineage: Bacteria > Myxococcota > Myxococcia > Myxococcales > Myxococcaceae > JADGRA01. The sequence continues at coordinate 26,746 of JBKQJL010000113.1, read as the reverse complement.
GGCGCCGCGCAGAGACTCCGGCAAGTCTTTGAAGCGAATGAGGGGGCCATCGGCAAAGAGCAGGACGCGCTCGATGAGGTTTTCCAGCTCGCGAATGTTGCCGGGCCAAGAGTAGGCCTGGAGCACCGCCAGAGCCTCCGGCTCGAGGCCGTCGATTTGCTTGTTGAGGCGCCGGTTGTACTTCTGCAGGAAATGCCGGACCAACGTGGGAATGTCCTCGGTTCGATCGCGAAGCGGAGGCAGCACAATGGGGACAACTGCCAACCGGTAGAAGAGGTCCTTGCGAAAGCGCCCGGCTTCGATGTCCTCCGCGAGGTCGCGGTTGGTGGCCGCCACCAGGCGCACATCGACGCGCGTCGTCTTGATGCCACCCACCCGTTCGAATTCGCTCTCCTGCAGGGCTCGGAGGAGCTTCACCTGCATTTCCACGGGGACCTCACCAATTTCGTCCAGGAAGAGCGTGCCGCCATCCGCCAGCTCGAAACGGCCAGGTTTGCTGGTCACGGCCCCGGTGAAGGCGCCCCGCTCGTACCCGAAGAGTTCGCTTTCCATCAGGTCCTTGGGAATCGCCGCGCAGTTGATGCGAATCAACGGCCGGTTTCGGCGTGAGCTGCCCTCGTGGAGCGCGGTCGCCACCAGCTCCTTCCCGGTGCCGCTCTCGCCCGTAATCAACACCGTGGAGGGGGTGTCGGCCACGCGGTCGATGATGCGCAGCACTTCTTGCATGGTGGGCGAATCGCCGACCAGTGCGGCTCGGCCCCGCGCGTCCGAGCGCGCGTTGGCCCGGGCAATCTCGTGGCTCCGGACGGCTTTGGCGATGGCCGCCGAGAGTTCCGTCTGGTCGAAGGGCTTGGTGACGTAGTCGAAAGCACCCAGCTTGATGGCCTCTACCGCAGAGTCCACTGTCCCGTGCGCGGTAATGATGATGACGGGCACGTCCGGCGCGGTCGCATTCACAGCCTTGAGGACGTCCATCCCCCCCAGCTTCGGCATGACCAGGTCCGTGACCACCACGTCGGCGCCGCTCTTTTCAAGCTGGACCAGCCCTTCGGCTCCGTCCTGAGCGACAGTGACTTCGTACCCATCCCGCCGGAGGAGTGCCGCCAGCACCTTCCGCAGGTTGGCCTCATCATCGATGACCAGCACCTTCGCCATTGAGAGCCGGATAGCATGCGGGCACGTGGGTTGCTCCGGTTAGAGTCAGAAGTCGTCCAAGGTGCCCGAGAACTCCGACAGCGCCCCACCTGCCTCGGCCCGCGGCGCCAGCCGCGTGGCGCTGGGAATTCTCCTCTCGCGGCTCGCTGGCCTCATCCGAACGCGGGTGTTTGCCCACGCCTTCGGCACCTCACCGGTGGCCGGGGCCTTCTCGGCAGCCCTGCGCATCCCCAACACCTTGCAAAACCTACTGGGGGAGGGGGTGCTCTCCGCCTCCTTCATCCCGGTGTATGCCCGCCTGTTGGGGGAAAAACGGGAGGACGCGGCCGACCAGGTCGCCGGGGCCGTGTTTGGCCTTCTTTCGGCAGCGACGGCTGTCCTGGTTGTCCTCGGCGTTGCCGGCGCCCCGTGGCTTGCTCGGCTGGTTGCCGGTGGCTATGCCGCCACCGACCCGGCGGCCTTTGCCAAGACGGTCGAGCTGACGCGCATTCTCTTTCCGAGCACCGGCCTCTTGGTGATGAGCGCCTGGTGTCTGGGCGTCCTCAACAGCCATCGCCGCTTTTTCCTCTCGTACACCGCCCCCGTCGTTTGGAACGCGGCGCAGATTGGACTCCTCATTGGCGCTGGAAGTCGAGTGGGGGAGGGCCGGCTCGCAACCCTGCTCGCCTGGTCGGTGGTGGGGGGAAGTCTGCTCCAGTTTGCGGTGCAACTACCCTCGGTGCTTCGACTGCTGGGCGCGTTTCGCCCCTCCCTCGACACTGCCAGCAGCGCCATGCGCACGGTGCTGCGCAACTTTCTTCCAGTCGTCCTCGGCCGTGGGGTGGTGCAAGTGAGCGCGCTCGTGGACACCTTTTACGCGTCGCTGATTTCAGCGCCGGCCGTGTCCGCGCTCTATTACGCTCAGTTGATTGGCGTCCTTCCGGTGTCCCTGTTCGGGATGTCCGTTTCTGCGGCCGAGCTTCCGGAGCTCTCCCGGGAGTCGGGCGCGCAAGAGGGCTCTGAGGAGCGGCTGCGGCGGAGGCTGGACGCTGGGCTTCGCCGAATCGCCTTCTTCGTCGTTCCCTCGGCGGTGGCATTTCTCGGCCTCGGGGACGTGGTGGGCGGGCTCCTCGTGCAAACCGGCCGGTTCGGGCCGGCCGAGACGCGGGAGCTCTGGTATCTCCTGATGGGCTCGGCGGTGGGGCTGCTTGCTGGGACTCTGGCGCGCCTCTACGCGTCGGCCTTCTATGCACTGCATGATGCGCGTACTCCGTTCCGGTTCGCGACGGTGCGCGTGCTGGTGGCGGCTGCTCTGGCCTACCTCGCCGTCCGACACCTTGCACAATGGCTGGGAGCCCCGCCGCTTGTCGGCTGCGCTGGCATCACCGCGGCCAGCGGGATTGCTGCTTGGTGCGAATACCTGCTTCTTCGGCGGGCGCTCACAAGGCGCGTTGGCGCGACGGGCGTCGGGACGCGGCGGGTGTTTCGGCTGTGGGGTTCGGCCCTCGCCGCAGCCGCGGCGGCGCTCGGAGCCAAGCTGTTGCTCGTCCGCCAGCTTGGGGCCTCGGCCGCCGCGTCAGCCTCTTGGGGAGGGTGGGTGCTGCCCGCACCTGCGCTCAACCCGGTCCTCACCGCAGCGGTACTGCTGTCGCTGTACGGAGCTGTCTACCTGGCGCTGACCGCCGCCCTCCGCGTGTCGGAGCTGTCCGGACTCCGCTTCCGCCTGCTGCGGCGTTGACGAGCCAAGCGCTGGTGCCGACGTCGGGGGCGGAAGAAGGGGGGGACAGCGCCGGTTTTTCCGCCTGATGGAATGGCGCCCCGCCGCGCGCCGCGACGTTTGCCTCTGGGGGCCGGTTGTGTCATAGCCCGCGCCCTCGCGACCCAAGGAGGCGCTCCGACGATGGGGTGTGCCTTGAGGCGCGGCAACACGAGGTTTCAGCCGACGTGAGCGACGAGCGATTTGGAGGGTCCGGTCCGCGCAAGCCCCGGCCCACGTTTGGGGATGTGATGCTGGGCATCCCTGCTGGCCGTGGCGGAGAGCGCGAGGAGCGGCCGCGAAAGGGCCGAGCGCGTGGTGCCGGTGTCCCCCGTCCGAGCCAAACGCCCACCAGCTCCAGTGCGCCACCGGAGCCGACCGTGCCGGCAGCGGAAGGCTCGCCGGCGCCGGTTGCCAAGCCACGTCGTCCTGAGCGCCGACGCCCACAGGGGCCATTGGTTGTCGTCCGTCGGGCCACTGGCGTCGTCGAAACGCGGGAGCTGACAGAGCGGCCCGAGCCCCCTGCAGCGTCCGTCGAGGCACCGGCCGTCCCGGTGGCGGCCGAACCCGTGCACGCGCCGGAGGTGGTGCCCCCCATCCGTCCGCAAACCCGGCACGTCGAGGAGCCGCCACCGGAGGATGGCTCCTTCGCGGACATGCTGGCTGCCTCCGAGAAGCACGAGGCCCCTGTCCGGCGCGTTCGAGTGGGCGAAAAGGTGACTGGCACCATTTTCCAGCTCGGCGCGGATACCGCCTTCGTGTCTCTTGGCGGGCGGTCCGAGGCGATGATTGAGCTGCGTGAGCTCAAGGACGAGGAGGGCATCCTGCGCCTCGGTGTCGGAGACACCGTCGAGGCTTACGTTCTGGAATCCGGTGCCCGTGGCACTCTGCTGACAAGGACGCTCTCCAAGGGCTCCGCCTCCTTGGCGATGCTCGCCGAAGCCCGGACGTCTGGCTTGCCGGTGGAGGGCCTGGTCCTTGCCGTCAACAAGGGCGGCTTCGAAGTGGCGGTGGGTGAGGCTCGGGCGTTTGTGCCGATGAGCCAAATGGACATTCGCTTCGTGGAAAAGCCCGAGCAATTCATCGGCGAGCGCCTCAAGTTTCGTGTCACCGAGCTTCGCGAGCGCAAGGTCGTGCTCAGCCGACGGTCCCTGCTCGAGGAAGAGCAGAAGGCGCTTGCCGCCCAGACGCGTGCCAGTCTCGACGTCGGTAAGGTGCTCCGTGGCCGGGTGACTGCCGTCCGCGAGTTTGGCGCCTTCGTCGACTTGGGCGGCATCGAGGGCTTGGTGCCGGTGGCTGAGATGAGTCACACCCGGGTCGGACGTCCCTCCGACGTCTGCAAGGTTGGCGACGAGGTGGAAGTCGAAGTCCTGCGCCTGGAGCCAGCGCAGCCCAATTCGCCCGACAAGGCCAAACACAAGGAGCGCATCACGCTGTCCATGCGTGCGCGGCAGGAAGACCCGTGGGAAGCGGCGGCGGCCGCCATTCATGATGGAGACCGACTTTCCGGCAAGGTCGTTCGGCTTCAGCCCTTTGGAGCCTTCGTCGAGCTGCGGCCTGGGGTTGATGGACTCATCCACATCTCGGCTCTGTCAGACCGGCGCATCGCACACCCCCGTGATGCAGTCAGTGTTGGCGACGAAGTGCTGGTGCAGGTGGAGAAAATCGACACGGCCGAGAAGCGCGTGGGCCTCCGCCTGGTTCGGGACGGCGAGGTTGTCGGCTCTGGAGCGGCGCTTCCCCCCAGTCTGGAAACGGCGGAAAAGCCAGTGGCCGCCCGTCCCGCGCCCTCGCCTCGCCCAAAGGTTGGTGAGGTCGTGACGGGGCAGGTCGACCGCATCGAGCCCTACGGCGTCTTCCTCGTGTTTCCAGGAGGCCGTGGGCTGATTCCTGCCAGCGAGACCGGAACTGAGCGTGGCACCGACCTGAGGCGCCAGTACACCCTCGGTCAGGAACTCAAGGTGGCCATTCTCGATGTGGACGCAGCTGGAAAAATTCGACTCTCCGTTCCGGCGGCCCAGCGAATGGAGGAACGAGCCGAGATGGAGGCCTGGAAGCGGAAACAGCCGGCTGGTGCGGGCGGCAAGGGCTTCGGGACGCTTGGGGACTTGCTCAAGGGTCGAAAGCTTTAGCAGCCGAGAGGACGTGCATCCCCTTGACGGGCGCTGATCGGGCCGATACAAGCATCGGCCTTCGACGCGGGGTGGAGCAGCCTGGTAGCTCGTCGGGCTCATAACCCGAAGGTCGCGGGTTCAAATCCCGCCCCCGCAACTACCGGATGCAGGAAGCCGGACATCCAGGGCGAGCGTCCACACGACGCCGCCCTGGGCCTTATCCCTGGGCGTGATGGTGACGCCTTCGACGTGCTCCTTCAGGAAGGGCCCGAGCTTGAGCGGGTCGCGCTCCGTGACGTGGCAGTCGAGCATCTCCCACATCTGCCGCACGACGCGCGGGTCGAGCGCCTGCGATGGCGCTGGTACACCAGCACCATCCGCAGCCGCCCGGGCTGCCGTGGAGCGGGCGACCTCGGCTTCGGCCAGCCGCAGCTCCTCGCGGAGAATGTCGCTGACGCCTACGGCGAGCAGCGTCTCAGCGACGCGCTTCGCCCTCGCCTGCGCCTTGCGGACGTCGGCGTCGAGGGCCTTCACGTCCGGGCCCTTCTTCACTGCCTTCACCCGGGCGACGTGCTGCACGAAGCTCTCGAAGGCTTTGTCCTCGCCGAGCTTCCGCTTCAGGCTGCCGCGCAGCGTCTCACCGACGAAGTCGAGCAGCGCGCCCTCGTTCATCCCGTGGGCGTTCGGACAGGGCCCGTGCTTGCCCTTGCTGCGACGGGTGCTGCAGGCGAAGGTGCGGTAGCCGTTCTTCCGGCCCGCCACGGACATCGGCCCGCCGCAAGTGCCGCAGCGGAGCAGTCCTGCCAGGGGGGACGGGATGCGGTCCTGGGCGCGGAACTGCTTCGCCACGCCGAAGGCGACGCCCTGGCGGGCTCCCAGACGCTCCTGGACGGCGTCCCAGAGCTTCTGGGGGACAATCGCCAGCTCGGGCCGCTCCGTCACCTTGTGCTCGGCTTCAGGGCGAACGCGAGGCACGCGCTTCCCGGTGTCCCAGTCCTTCGTCCAGGCGAGTCGGTTCCAGGTGAAGCGCCCACGGTAGCGCGGGTTCCTCAAGATGGCGCGGATGGTGGTGTGCCCCCAGCCGCGGCCCGCCTTCTTGCCGTAGCCCAAGCCCTTCCCGTCGTAGGGGGCGGGGACCTGGTCGCGGTTGAGTCCGTCGGCGATGGTGCGCAGCCCGTCGCCCTTGGCGCAGGCGTTGAAGACGCGCAGGACGACCGCCGCTTCCTCCTGGTCGACGACGGGAACCTTTGGCGACTTCTCGTCCTCGGGTCGCACCGGTACGGTGCGGAAGCCGTAGACGCGACCGCCGCACCAGTGCCCATCCTCAGCTCGCCTGGTAAGCCTCTGAGTCGTGCGGCTGCCAATCATTCGACGGAACTGCTTCAGCTGCCACCCGTTGACGACGGTCTTCAGTTCCTCGTCAGGGTCTGAGATGTCGGTCCCGCTGGTGCAGTCGATGACGACGATGTCCAACTTCAGCAGCTGGCGGATGAGCGCCAGCGTGCCTTCGGTGTCGCGGCTGAGACGGCTCTGGTCGTTCACCAGGACAGCGGACCAGCCGGAGTCCGGGGCAGCGGCGAGCAGCTGCTGCAGCGCGGGACGGGCCAGGGTAGCGCCGCTCTGGGCAGCGTCGTTGTAGACGCGCTCGACCTTGAAGTCGTTCGCCCTCGCCCAGGTGCGGCAGCAGCGCTCCTGGTCTTCCAGGCTCGACTCGTTCTGCCTGTCGGTTGAGAAGCGGGCGTAGATGGTGCAGGTCTTCATGGTGGCTCTCCCTTCCTTCTACTGCCCCGGGCAGACAATGCCTGGACCTTTCAGTGCTTCGCCTTCTGCGCCCGGTACTACGTCGAATGCCGAGAATGCCGCAGCTATGCGAGAGTCGGCTCATGCTCTGTTTGAATGTCTCGCTCAACGGACAGCGCCTTGCTGTCGCGGGGCTTTCCGGGTTGGGGCTCCTCGGCACAACCGTCAGTTTGGCAACGTGGAAACCGCGGCGAGGTAGACCAAGCGCAAGGGACGGAGCAAACCTCAGCATCCACGGTCTCGACATGAACCCTAGACGAGGAAGAGGCGTTCACCTCACGTGGGACCAGCGGACATTGACGCTCGGAGACGAGGTCCTCATACGTGTCGTCGAGAGCGAGACCCCGGACAGGGGGAAAGTAGTAACAGACCCGCAGGAGAAGAAGCGTGACTACCGGGGCGCTCTCAAAGTGTTTCTCCAGCAACGCAAGGACATGGATGCCGAAATCGCCAGGCTTCGGCGAGAAATCCAGAAGCGGAAACCTTCGAACCGCACCCGAACGTAGCGAGCGGAGCCGACCGTGACCACCGAAGAGGAACTGTCTTCCATGCGGCGCGGCGTTCGCATTCTCACCGTCTTGGTTGGCCTACTCACGGCCTTCGTCGTTTTGCTTCTGGCGATGCTCTGGAGGGGCCCACTCGAGGTCCGGGCGCATGCCTTCACGCTGCTCAACAACGAAGGACGGCCAGCGGCGCTACTCCAAAGTGGAGAGGACGGCCCAGCGCTCACCCTATTCGAGCCCGGGGGCCTGGTTGTTTTGGGGGGCATCAAAGGGGACATCGGCCTTGGAGTCGTGAGCTCGAATGGCGAGCACGTCATCCACCTGCTTGTTGGTCGAGATGGGGTCCCAGCTTTGAACCTTTCGAGTTCTCGAGGCGAACTCGGCATCGGCGTATCCGGGCAGCGGCCAGCCATTCTTTTCAAGACCGATGACAAGATGCGCCTCGCCATCACCGACGACTCACTCAGGACCTTCAATGGGTCGGGCCAATCTTCGAACTTGCTGTCTGCAATCAGGGTGGCGGTGGATGGGGGGCCGTAGGCGCATCGCCCCATGGTTTAGGCCCGTGTGTCCACCTCGCCTCAGCGCCCCGAAGTCGGAACACGACCCGCTACGGCAGCGCGTTCCAGTCCTCGACTGGGGTCCCGTTAATCTTCCAAACGTTCGTACGCGCATCGAGGTTCCCAACCATGAAGCCAATGGAGCCGTCGGGCTGAAAGCTGAAGGTCGCGCGCGAGCCATTCGAGTGTTGACGTCCTGCATGCCGCCCACGCGCAGCACCGTGCACACGGCCCCAAACGGGTTGGCGGCGAAGACGGTGAAAAAGAGAGAGTCGAGCAGCTGCGCGTACTCAGAGCGACGGTCCTCGGTCGTCATGGAAATTCCTGCGATGATTACTGCGGGTGCTGCGCCTGACAGCGCGATAGCGCAGCGGCGTCATCTGCCGCGGTGCTCAGTTGCTGTTGCTCGGCCAGCTGCGCCGAAGAACACGCAGCGCTGTTGCTCGGGTCCTGACACACCTGAGCCGCGTATTGGTGCGCTCGCCCGGCGGCCGCCTGAGTCTGCTGTGCTCTCGCAGCTTGAGCCGCACACGGTCCGGGTGGAGGTGGTTGCGTGATGACGGGGCTCGGCGGCGGGGGCGGGCTTGCCACAGGCATCTGGACCTTTACGACGACCCCCTGCGCTACGAGATCCTCCGCAGTCGTATCGCAGTAAGAGTTAATCACGGTGTCGAAATTCGCGTAGCCGTTGCCTCCCGTGAATGCACTCGCGATCCAAGCCGTCCTGCCAGTCGCGACGTCGACTACCTTCGTGTCGAAGTTCGCCCAGGGTCTGTTGATGGTTTGGCCCGGCGGGGTGTAGGTGGTCGACGTTCCAGAGTAAGAGGCCGAGCCGTAGCCGTAGGAGGTAATCGTACCGGTCGTGGTCGTCGTCGATGTCGTCGGTGGTACGTAGGTTTGCTGCACGCCTGTGCCAGTCCGCGATATGACCAGCAGGCCGTCGAACCCGCCGACTTGGAGCGCGCGACTCATCTCTTCCGGGGACATGTCTCGGGTCGGCGGGAAAACAGACAGCCCCCAGACCGCGTAGATCCCGCGATCCCGAAGCGCCGCGACCATATGGGTCTCTACGTTCTGGCGACCCGACAACGAGAGCGGGTTCGCATAGAGCACCACCAGGCGCGTGAAGGGCCTCCCCCGGAATTCGGGATCCTGGAACGAAGTGGTCTTTGTCGAAGCACACGAGGCCACCAAAACGGCGGCGGCAAACAACGACGTCTTTGCCATCGGCAGACCCCCGGCGAGAAAGCTTAGCAGTCGTCGAGAACTAAGGCCCGCGCCCGCGGCCCCCGAAGCTGGCAGGCCGGGGCGCGAGGACCACGGGGCGATGGGGGGATCCGCTCCGGGGCCGCCATGAGCCTATACGCGGCCCTGGGACGCGCGCTCAGTCTCGAACGGTGAACCGTCCCTCACACCGCGGCATGAGGGGGCGCTAGCGTCCTCCTCGAACGTCCTGGGGGTGGGGCCATGCGGAAAGCGTCTCTCGTCTTGGGTGCGGCTTTGCTGGCCGCTTGCGGTAGTAGCCCCGGGCCGCCACTCAACACTGCGCTAGCCGGCACGTGGAGCGGGCCGGTGACATTGACTTACAACTCCGGCTTGGACGCGGCTAACTACACCGGACACATTGTCGTCACGGTGAGCGGGAATTCGGCCAGCGTCGCCGGCGTCTGTCCGTACGGCTCTGGGAGGCTAACTTCTGGGACGCTGACCGCCGCAGGCTCGGGTAACTCGGCCACGTGGTCCGGAAATTTGGTTTGCCCCGCGTTCGGCTTCCCGGGTGGAGGTTGTCCCTCCCTTGTCTTCACCTACCAGAACGTGACGGGCACGCTGGACGGAACCACGTTGACGGTCGTCTATACGGGCACCTCGGCGGGATGCGGAGGCGGCGCGCTTTCCATGACCTTCGTCGGGACGCAAGCCTGAGATGCTCGCGACCGCGGGGCCCGCCTTGAGCTAGCGGGCCGGGCGCGAGGGCAACGGAACGATGGGGGGGGGTGCGCTCCATGGCCGCGCGGGAAACATAACCGTCCGACCACGACGGGGCGCAGGACTGTTCCGGCTTCGCGGACACCCCCCTTTTCGCGTGGCCCAGTTGTCCGAGTCGCGGTAACTATAGGTAGGGGGAAGGGGCCGACTTCCGGCTTCGGGGAGGCACCCAGTGGAGAAACTGACCTGGAGCAGCGTCGGCTGTCCTTATCCCTGCCAAAACAGGATTGGCACCATCGTCTCTCGCGCACACGACGCCAGCGGCGCAGTGCGCAAAGCGAAGATTCGAGGCTCGACTGGCCAGGTGAGGACGTACGCCGTCGACGCGAAGGGCGACCTCGTCGGCGATCCACTGCCCGAGGACTAACGCTAACCTCTCCGCATCCATCACCGTTCGCGACAACCGCATCGCACGCCAGAAGGACGCCGAGGAGGACGCGACGCTGCGGCTCTTGACCCGATCAGCGGCTCACCAAACTCCCAGATGCACAACTTCACGCCCACGGGTGCGTGCGCAACCCTAACCACTCTCGAGTTGTCATTCGGAGCGCAGTGCTTCGGTTGAAGCGGAGCGACGGAGGGGCTTTAGGGGCTAACCTCGCACGGAGTGCCGTCGTGCGCGTCGAGTCTCTGGTACCACTCGTGTAGCCCGAGCTGGATGTACTGTTCGACGTCGATTTGCCGAAAACGTGCCTTTCTCGGTTCCCGCACCCCAGCTTTCCTTTGAAACGACCGATTCGGCCGGTCGCATCGTTGTCATTACCTTGCGCGAAGCCACCCCTCGCGACGTGGATTGGTGGGAGGAACATTGGAAGCCAAGGCTTGGGGCAGCCCTTTCCGGAAAGTGGCTCTGGCGGGAGCACATCACTCGCGGGCTAGCCGAGGATGGGTACCTGTGTCTCGCGCTGGTGCAGGAGGGAAGGCCTCGTCTGCCTTGTAGGCTGTGGGCTCAGCTGCGGGCGAAGCTGCGAGGAACCGCGCCCACCTGTCGACGGACGCTGCGAACGGTCGAGGCCCTAACGTCTCTTCGCCTCGCGTATGGCGAATCGCGTACCACACCTGGCGCGAACCTCGTCTACGTCGAATACATCAGCGTCGCACCGTGGAATCTTCCACCCCCAAAGGGGGAACGTCGCATCGCAAGGCTTGGCCTCGCCCTGATGTCAACCGTCCACTCGCTCTCAGAGGACCTTGGTTGGGGAGGGCGGATAGGCCTCCACTCGAAGCCCGAGTCAGAAGTGGTGTACAACGTATGGCGGTTCACGCCTTTGGAACGTGAGCTCACCGATGATGGCGAGTGGCTGTACTTTGAGCTGTCCCCGGGGCCGTTCCCTCGTTAGCTAGTAGGAGTCACATGAGCCCGATCACCCGCGAGCGCTTAGTTGAGGTTGTCCGCCTTGGTGCCGAGCGTGACGACGCGCCCGTCGAGGCGAGCAAGCCAACAGGGCGGCCAGTCCTTGCGTTTCTGGACAGGGACTTGATGCTGGCGTCGCTTCGTACGGTTGGTTTCCTCCCCGTTGGAGAAGCCGCTCCCAGCCGCGCTTGGAAGCCGGAAGTGCATGGTCTTCCGTCGCCGATCGTACTGACACCGAGCGCGAATACTTGGCTTGCCGACCCCGCCCGTGACACCTCTGATCCTCCCCAGCAGGGTGCGATAGCCTTTTACTGACGTCCAGAAGGCGGAGGCGATGCCCGGTTCACTTCCCCCCTTAACGATGGTGCACGGTGAGGCGCTCGGTCACCGTCCAATCAGGTTTCTTTTGGCCTGGACGAACGAAGTCGAGGCGGTCCAGTTCAGGCTCGGTCGCCAGGGTAGCGCGCCCGAGAATCAGGAGATCAACGACGCACGCTTGAAGGCCATGGCGGCCCTGGCACAGCGCCAGCCCTTCGAGGCACAAGACCCAATCGTCTCGGTTCCCGAGGCACAGCCTCTACTCGACGCGGTCGCCGCCCGGGCAGATGTGAAAGCCCAATTCACGCAGTTCAATTGGCACGTCGCAATGGTCGATCTCCGCCGGGTACTCAGCTTTCAGAAGTTAGTGGCGGTAGATGAATCCGAAGAGCGCACTGCCGCAGCAGCGAAGTCGATGGAGGACCTTTTCGCTGTCTGCCTGCCGGCGGCGCAACCGCTCCCTCCACAGGGCGCGATGGGCGACCCCGATGGGAAGGGCGTCACGGTCAGCTCGCTCAACCCCAATTTGCGGTACGTCGGCTCCCAGTTGCACCAGGCGATGGTGAACCAAACACCGACGGCTCCTCCCACACCGATGCAGGCGATAACGCTGCTCATCACAATGGGAGCCAGCTACCTGCAGGTAATCCGCTACAAGGGCCGCTCATTCGTTCGAGATGGCTACCATCGTTCGACAAGGCTACTTGGCAGGGGAGTCCAAATCGCCCCGTGCATCTTCATCGAGGGAAGAAGCTTCGAAGAGTTATCCGCGCCGCCCGGCTCGCTCAGCTACGAAGTCCTCTACGGACCGCACCCTCCCTTGCTTACCGATTTCGCCGATGACACGTTGGCCTCGGACGGCAGGCAGCTCGCCGTGCGCAAGGTTATCCGCGTGAAGGTGGAAGAGTTTCTCGTTCCTCGCTAGGGCTGCCTCGGGTTCGAGCCGTTGGGGGCTTCGCGGCGTGGCAGCGCATCCGGGTCGGTCAGCACGGCCGCTTGTCCCCATCAGCGCGCCTCCTTCTTCGGCCGGCCCGGCGGCAGCACCAGGCCCGCGGCCTTTCTGGCCTGGTAGTCCTTCGAGAAGGCCGCCTGCTTCGCCTGGAAGCGGCGCAGCGCCTCGGGCCCGGCGCGAATGGCCGCGGCCTTCCGGCACCGGAACTTCCGACACGTCCCGCGGTAGCCGCCGACCTCATCGCGGAGGATGGCACCACACCGGAAGCAATGGCCGAAGCGCTGGACCTCGCGCACTAACCAGGCCGAGCGCTCAGCGTCCGCCACCGCGAAGCGGTCGAACTTCGCCGCGTCCAGGCTGTAGCTGTTGGCGTAGCAGGTTGCGTCCATATTGAGAGAGACGCTCGACGTCACACGGTGCCCCGTCCTTCCTCCGGCGGCCCGGTGTCTGCAGGACAGCGAGGCGGAGGAAAAACTCGGCCGCGACGCCGAAGGAGCTGAATCCGTAAGCGTCGCGGCCGGGGCCCGTGTGCGCGCGAAAGGAAGTCACGACGCGAGCCCAAGCGCGTCAGGCCGTGAAGACTTGCGGGCCGAGTTCCAGGGTGGCGGCGTACAGCGTGCCGCCGCCGCCGGTACAGGTGACGTTGAGGCGCACCCAGCGGTAGGAGTTTGTGACGTCGAGGAGTCCCTCATCGAGAGCCACGTCCACCTGCACGACGCTCGCCGCGGCCTGGGCGGTAATGCCCAGCGACGCCGCCGAGAGTAAGTCCTTCACGCCAGCGCCGCCCGAGGACGTTGCCTGCTCGACCTTGAGGCTGAAGGTGCCGCCGCCGGCTCCGGCGAGGCTGAGAATTTTTCCCCACTTCATCAGAGAAGCGTCCGCCCAGCCTCCGAGCGGATTTCCTGCACCTGCTACGCTTTGCGGCGGAATCGCCGCGGCGTACGCGGGCACTTTGTAGACCAACGAGGGCTTCTCGTTCATTTGGGTCAGCAGTTCCTTTCGGTACGACGCCCGAGGATGTCCTCGAGAATTTTTCGACTTCGACGCGTGCGCGAAGCGTTGCCATGCGTTCCCGGGCGGCGTCGGCCTGGCCTTCGCTGGTGCGCGCGTAGGCCCGGGCCACCTGGGCGCGGAGCTGCTCGACGTCGGCCGGAGGCTTCGGCCTCGGCGTGCGTTGCCCCTTGGCCGGAACGACGCGGCAGATGAGGCCGGAGCCGCGCTGCTCCGGCTCGCGGCCGTTCAAGTCGTCGAGGACGGCCCGGCGAAAGTAGCTGCGCAGCGCTTCAGTGCGTGGGTCGCTCACCGGGGTCAGCCTCCAGGGTTGTGCAGCCCGTTGACGGCGTCGTGTCCGTACTTCAGCGGCTCCCACTCGACGGTCTCAATGGGAACGCCCTTACCAAAAAGTCCCTTGCCGACGGGCCGCGCGTTGGGGCAGGTCGCCATGTTCGAGGCCGGGTCCGCGTAGCTCGCCGCGATGGCCTGGCCTTCCAGCAGCGCGACCAGGCGGCGCAGGAGCAGCGCCGCGGGCGCACCGGCCTCCAGGTGCTGCCAGTCGAGCGCGCGCAGCGTCAGGCCGAGACCGGCCCGGACGTCCCCGGGCAGCTCGCCGAAGGCTTCGCGGTAGGCGGTGGCCGCCTTCGAGGCCACGCCCAGGAGCGGCCGAGCGGCTTCCACGGCCGCCACCAGGGCGGCCGTCACCTTCGCCGAGGCGTCGACCGCGGCGGCCTCGGCCGCGTCCACCTTGCCCAGGGCCTTCGAATGCTTCGCGGCCAGCTCGGCCGCGGGCCTGACGGCGTCGAGGCGACGGCGGGCCAACTCGGCCGCGTGCTCGGCCCGGGCTGTTGCGTCGCGGGATGCGTTCAGCGCGCCTCGCGGCACCGGGCCGCTACTGCGCAGCGCTTCGTGCGCGGCGATGGCCGTGACGTGCGCCTTGTCGGCCGCGGCGAGGTCGCCCTCGGCCCGGGCCAGGTTGCTGCGGTGTGTTTCGGCGGTTTGCATTGTGCGTTGTCACCAGGGGACGGCGGGGGGACTGTGCTGCGCTTCCTCGGCGTTCCCGGGCTGGCCCGTCGTCGAGGCACTGAAAAACTCCGCCGCCCAGGCTGGCCCGGAACGGTCGGAGGAGTCGCGAAGGTCAAGGATTCTGGTGACGCCGACGACCGCGAGCGCATGCACAGCGCCACTGCGAGAGTCGTCGAGCTTGCAAGGGCCAGCATTCGGGACCGCGCCTCCGTCAAACTAAAGGAAAGCCTAGCCCGGAAACTCCGCGGTGGATACCGCGCGGTTGCCCGTGTGTTGTGTTGTGTTGTTTATTGTTTTAGCTAAAAGGCCCTCCGCCGGCGGAGGGGCTTCGAAGTAGCTGGCACACCAGCCGCTTTCAGTCCGGCCGCGTGCCACCCTCCGACACCGGGAAGCACGCGGGGAAGTGCTTCGCACAGAAGCACGGAAGCGGCCGGAAGAAATCAGCCGCGACCTCGCGGCGGATGCGCTCCTGTTCAGCCCAGGCCACAGGCTCACCAGGTGGCGGAAGGTCTCCGTCCTCGGGCCGCGTGTCCTCGGCCAGGCCCACGGCCACGCGCGCCGCGGGCGTGAGGCCGAGCGAGTGCGAGAGGGACGCCGCAGTCTTCGTGAGGGAAGGAATGGACCCGGGCGAGGTCCGCGCGTCGCGGATTCTTGCGGTCGTTCCGACTAAAAGCCTGAAGGTCGGCGCATCCGTCTCGGAGAAAGCGCCGACGCGCTCGACCAACGGCGCGAGTTCCGCCCAGACGGTGCGCTCGCGCGTCGTGAGGTCCGCCGGCGGCGAGCCGACCTTGCCGGCGTCGGCCTGGAGGCGCTTCCGCGACTCCGCGAGCTTCTCGCGGTGGCGGCGTTCCTTCGCCTGGTGCAGCGTGCCGCGGGCTTGCTTCACAGAGACCGGGAGGCGTCGAGCAGGCACTAGAACTCCCGCCGTTTCCGGCAGACACGTCGAGCCCCGAAGAGAAATCCGGCGGAGTGCGGAGGACACCGGACGGCACCTGCAGTCGTGCGGCGCTTTCCCATCAGCCTGCGCGAACTTTGAGGCGGCACGCGGGTGCTGGCGCATTCGCCCAGAGATTTGATGCCGCCCAGGTCTACGGGAAAGCCGTGTGGCACAGGAGAGTCAGCCTCCGTGAGCCGGCCCAGGCACTACTGGCATGAGCGGGATTCCGACGCAGAGTTCCTTGGTCGCCGAGAAAATCTCGACATTCCTGTGAAGAGACGGGACGACCAAGAGCATCACAAACCGTTCGTCAGGGAAGTAGATGAAGAAGGAGCCGTCCGGCATCAGGCGCGTAGAGGCGTCAACGGCAACGTCCCGGACGAATGGGTTGACCCACGTTGATTCGCTGGTTTCCGGCCCGAACTTTATCAGGCGTACTTTCTCGCCAGGTTGAATGCCCGAGATTCTCCCCAAGACGGCCCTCACCTCGGCTGGATGTCTTGGCTCCGCTGGCCGCCCAATCGCCGCGCACTCTGGCGACGAGGAATCGAGTACGACGTAATTTCCGAGGGGTGCTTGGTTGTTTGCGCCCGGCTTGGCGGCCGAAGTTGCACAGGCGGACGCGACGAGAAGAGAGCAAGCCGCTCCAATCCCAAAGAGCCGGCCTGTCGAGCGGTCTGGTAGGGCGGCCGTCATTGCAGCAGCCGCGCGGGGGACCCGGGCGCGTCGTCGTCCTCGTACGCCAGCACGTCCACAGGACGCGGGCAGCCAATGCCACCGCACACGGCCTCCAACACCTCGACGCCCGGCTCGGCCTCACTCAGCGAGGAGCACAATCGCTGCAGCATGCGAATGGACGGCGCGCCTAGCGTACCGACGCCCGACAGGATGACCGCGAAACGCTTCGCCTCCTTCATTGTCTCTCCGCTTCCGTAGGTGATGAGCAAACTACTCTCCGAACGCTTGCGCCAATTCGTTAACGAAGACCCTAGCGACAGCGGCCGACGCTTCTGCCGCATCGCCGTTGTAGACCAGCTCGACGGCTTGGGCGGTGTGTCGCGGACTGCCGCACGTAGGACACGGGTGCGGCGGTGGCACTGTCAGCGCTCGCCTCTGGGCAGCGAGCGCTTCAGCATCGGCGCGCGTTTCGCGCGGACTGAGGCAGTGGGCGACGGGGAAGAGCGCCATCCGATGCGCGCAACCTGGACGACCGCAACCCATGCCAGCAATCCCGAGCAGCATCCACACGCGCGCGCCGCCGACCTGTGCCGCGGCGTGCAGCAGCATCCGCGAGACGTCGTCCTCGCCCAGCTGACAACGGAGACGTTTCTTCTCGTTCTCAGGCTTCAGTGTCACAGGTGCGACCTCCTGGTGGTACTGGTGAGCGCGCGCGGGCGCGTGTTCTTTCCCCTAGGCCAGGGGCTTTCAGCCGGTTCTGAGGGCGGGGGTGGTTCCGGTTCCCCCCATAGGGTGGGAACCTGGAACCACTTGCCCCAAAATTTCGGAACTTCTCGGAACCAGTCGGAACCGCACTCTGAGAGAGGCCGGAACTTTCCCGGAACCGACTCGGAACCGAGTCCGTTCCGGGGACGCTCGGTTCCGGCGTTTTCGGAACCATGTTTCCGCTGGTGACTTTCATTCAGAATTTCCCCGCTTTTTGACGTTTACTGCGGGGCGTCCTCGCGCCCTTCTCGGTCCCGGCCGAGTTCGGCGCTGCGGGCAGCGTGGAGCGGAGCCCGTCGTCCTCGGTGAGGTCGCCGTTTGCGACCATGCGCTCCAGCACCTGGAGAAAAACGGCCTTGCCCGGCCGGCGGTCGTCGTCCTTCGCGGCCTTGTAGAGCGCAGTGCGATTCGGCGGAGCGTCCAGGACGCGCAGGGTTTCGAGGATGCAGTCGCGGACTTTCGCCTCGACGCGCTCGGCCTTCAGCCGTTGAGGAGACTTTCCGACCCACTCCCAGATGCCAACGGTGACGGGCTTTCCGTCCGTCTTCACCAGGTCGCCCACCTGCAGCACGAGGATGCGACCGGTTCGACTCTCGGGAAATTCCGCGTCTCGCATCTTGACGCAATGGACCTCCTTTAGCGGCTTGTCCGCGGCCTCTTCCTCCTCCGCCGCGTCTTTCCCCTTCGCGCTCTTGCTCTTGAAGTTTCGGACAATGAAGGCCGAGTCAATCTTCCCGCCCAGCACCTGACTCCCGAAGACGTCCGCGAGGGCCGGTGCCGCGGCGCTGTTGGCAACGGCCTTCGGGACGTGCGTCACCAGAATGCAGGCGGCACCCAGGCCGCGGCACATGGCGCGGAGCCACTTCAGGAACTCGCCGAGCTTCTCGACGTCGAGCAGGTTGCCGGACCAAACGTCCGCCAGCGTGTCGAGGACCAGGAAGTCGCGCCCCTCGGCCAGGTTCTCAAGGTGCGCCTTCCACTCTTCGCTGGCGAGGTCGATGCGCGAGCCGTAGAGGATGTCGAGGCCCGCCGTCTTCGGTTCGAGGCCGGAAAAGCGGAGCTTGTGCTTCAGCGCGAACTCGCTCCCTTCAAGCTCGACGAAAAGCACACGCTTCCCGGCCTTCACGGCCTCGGCCGTCAGTTTGATAGCGAGGGCAGTTTTTCCAGCGCCAGGCGGGCCCGAGAAGGTGACCTGTGCGCCGGCCTGGACGAAACCAGGGATGACCCACTCCGGCGGCACTGAGGGCCTCTCGAAAAACTCGGCCCACGGGACAGGCCGCGGAAGCTCCTCGACCTCGGCGTCCTCCTGGTCGTCGTCCTCATCCTTGTTGTACGGGTTGCCGGCCCCGTTCGTTCCGGTGCGCTTCGCGTACTTGTCGAGCAGGCGCGCGAGCTTCGCCGCAGAGGCCGCGACGTCCTCGCGCATCTCTTCGGGCAGCTCCGGCGCTCCATCGCCGTCGTCGTCGTCGCACCAGGCCGACACCTTCGACACCACGGCGTCCCATCCTGTCTGCAACTCGTCCCGCCGCACTTCGGCATGCGTGCGGCGCTTCTTGCCGTATGTCCGGCGCGGCTTCCCCAGCTGTGCGGCCTCGGGCTCGGCGCTCATTGCACACTCTCCGGCTTCCGCGGGTGGGCGAGGCCATACGTCCAGCCGTTGTCCAGGTTGCGCTTCAGCTCGCGCCGGAGACTCTCGACCGTCTCGCGCGGCTTGTCCGGGACCAGGAGGCCGGCGGCCACCGCCGCATCCCACAGGCGGCCCAGCGCTTCGCCCTCCGCCGGAAGGCCGGCCAGGCCGGCAAGGCTGCCCATCTTGACGGCGGCGCGGTGGGCGGACAGCAGCCGCTTACCCTTCGGCGTCCTCGCCAGCGCCGCGGCCTCATCGGCCAGGGCCACGCGGCAGAATCTCTCGCGGTTCGGAACTCCTTCAGGCCAGCGGTTCCCAGTCGTTGGCACACCAGCGACAGAGGCCGCGGCCTTCGGCGTTGGCACACCAGCGCCGACAACGGGGAAGCGCTTCCCCTTCTTCTGGTGGGTGAAGCCGGCCAGGCCCGGCGCTGCGTAATAGAAGCGGCCAGGGTCCGCGGTGGCCGCGTCCGCTGCGCCGCCTAGGAGCGTGTTGGCAGTCGCCCAGGTGGCCCGGTGCTCGGCCTCGGTGCAGATGCGTCGGGCCAGGGGCAGCACGACGCGGAAGCGGTCGACGTGCCGGCCGTCGCCGTGCTTGTCCTTCTGGTGTGACTTCGTCGTGAGCACCGCGGCCAGCAGCCCCGCGGCGTGCAGCAGCTCGCCCGCGGCCTCCAGCGTCAACGGCGGCCGGCCGTCGTCGTTGTCCACGTCCAGGGCGAGGACGTCCTCGCCGAGGAAGTTAGCGTTTGCCCGGCGGTTCCCTTTGAAAGCGGCCGGGGACCAGGGCCAGCGCATGGCGTTGGCCGTCACGGCCTCGAAACTCTCCGCGGATACCAGCTCGCCCACGGGGCGGCGGAGGGGGTCGTCGGCGTCGTACAGGGTGAAGGTGAACGGCGGGGACTTCTTCGGGGGCATGGGGAACTTTCGTTCGCTAGAGGCTTGTGGGAGGGCCGGTTTAAGGTGGGCGTGACGGGTGAGGTCTTCGGGGGCCTCTATCCGTCGGGGCCTTCAAGGGCAGGCGAGCCCCGGCCGCCTTCTGATGGGGAGGCGGCCGGGGCTTTGCTTTGCCCGGCCGGCGGAGTCGGCAAGCTCCCGGCCGCGTCGCTCGCGGAAGGTGCTGCACTTTGCGGCGACACCTACGCCGCCGCGTTGGCAGTACGGGGAGCCCAGGCCGGGTGCCGCGACGTCGCGGCGCGCTCGGCCATCCAGCGCAACACGTCTTCCCGCAACCATCGCGGGTGAGCCTTCGGGTCGAACTGCACCGGACTGGGGAAAGCTCCGGCGCGCGTCAGCCGGCGCAGCAGGTCGCGATGCACGCCCAGGAGCGCGCAGACCTCGGGGCGCTTCAGGTAGACGCCGAGCGCGGCGAGCGCCGCGGGGTCAGGCTTCAGCGAAGCGGGGACGGCCTGCGGGCTAGGACGGAGGGACTTCTTCGGGGGACGGCGCGGTGACTTTCGCCGGGACTTCTTCGGAACGGGGGACATGGTGAGCAACCTTCAAGGTTGACGCGCCCTCAGAGGCGCATGGTTATGCGGTCGCTCACGGTGAGAGACATTACACGGCCGGCTGACAGCGCGGCAAACGGTGGCCTCCGCCGGCGGAGGGCACAGGCCCTCGCTGCCGGCAGCATGGCTGTCAGCTGGCGGCGGTCAGGCTGCGCAGGTGCGGCGACCGCTCGAAGCCGCCCAGCATTTGCCCCAGGACCTCCAGAGCCGCCGGCCACTGCCGCGCAGGGGAACCGAGTCGCCGTGACCATAGGTACTAGTGGGGACCGCATCCCGCGGGCCCGACAACGCGGAGAGCGCCGATGCTGACCTGGAGGCTGTACTTGGACTGGAGGAAGAAGGAACGCTGGGCAGTAGATTCGGAGCAGCATCACTGGGTCGGCCAACGGGCGGCTGTACGAGATGACCGGAGGATAGCGGACGAAGCCGGGAAGGCTTTCTTCGACCATCTCGGGACCCGGGTGTGGCTGCCGCTGGCAGCCGTGGTCGGGCTGCTGCTGACCTGGTGGTTCTGGGCGCACCCTCGATAGACAGCCCTGTGCGGCTCATGCTGCCCGGCTGGTGACGCTGAGGACCTGGGGGCTTCCACCCGGGTGCAGCTCGGCGACGGTAACGACGTGTCCTGCAACCGTTGAAATCCCGCCCCCGCAACTCCTAAAAGCGCAAAGCCAAAGCCCTACCGGCACTCAGGCGGTAGGGCTTTGGCGTTTATGGAGCCTGGAAACGGCCACTGTGTCGAAAACGCATCCAACTTTTTCGAGGACGCGCACCGCTTCCCGTGAGTCCCTCTCAACATCCACGATGTTGTACCTGTCGAAGACAGCCCGGGTGCGGTGACCAGACATGCGCATGACGACGGACTCGCTGATGCCAAGCTTCCGGGCACGCGTGACGAAGCTTCGGCGCAAGTCGTGAAACCAGAGGCCCTCGAGCTTTGACGCGGCGACAGCGCGCCGGAACGCCTTGCGGATGTCCCGCCACGGCGCTCCAGTGTTTGGGTCGGGGAAGACGGCTGCCCCTGAGGTGCCTCGTGGAAGCGTCTTCAACGCGCGAAGTACGCGCGCTGTCAGAAGCTCCGTCCTTGCATCCTCGGCTTTGGTGTCCTGCGGAAGTAGGGCCACTCCTCGAGCGTTGGAGCTCTTCCCGCTCCTCCGGCCGCTCAGAAGGGCCTGGCGCAGCTGCCGCTCGTACTATTGTTTGCGCACCTGACCCAGCAGTGGCGTCTTCACTGGCGCTGCAACGCCATAAATGACCGTAATGCCCGAGCCTCCGCCCCGGGTCGAGGTGCGGCGAATCGGGTCCTTGGCGACCATGGGTTCGATGTCATTCCAGTTGTTTGCCGCAAACGTTACCTGCGGGGTCAATTGCGACGTCGGTGGTCATCTGGATGCTGCCACATTGGAAGTGGTGGATGGCATGTCGGCCGCGCAAAGCGCCACGTCTGCGTCCAACTTGCGTTGTAGCGCTGATGTAGCTACATTCACACGCCCATGCGTAAGGATGCTGTCTACCGGATGCGGCTGCCGAAGAAGACCCTTGCGGCCATCAAACGTGTGGCCGCCGCCAGGGGCGAGGACGCCTCCGAGTGGGGGCGCACCATCATCGAGACGGAACTACGCCGGGACCTCGCGGCGCTCCAGCTCCGCGACCAACTTCAGGCGTCGAAGCCGGGGACCCTGAACGAGGACGAGGCCATGGACCTCGCCATTCAGGCGAAGGGAGTGACGAGGCCACGGTGATCCGTGCAGTGCTCGACTGCAATGTGGTGATCACGGCTGCGCTCTCCGATGGGAAGTGCGCCGAGGTGCTCTCTCGGGTCCGGCAACGCAACGGCTTCGAGCTGGTCTGGTCCCCGCCAATCGTGGCCGAGTGCCTTCGAGTCATCGAGTATCCCAAGCTGGCCGGCAAGTTCCGGACTGACCCGCGACTCCTGGTCGAGCGGGCCATGGCCAGCGCCCACATGGTGGCGACCGATCACCTTCCAAACCTCGAAGTCGTGAAGGCGGACCCGTCAGACAACGTCTACCTGGCGACTGCACTCGCCGGTGGTGCGCGCTGGGTTGTGACCGGGAACACCCGACACCTCACGCCCCTTGATGGCTATGCGGGGCTGAGAGTCGTCAAGCCGGCCATCTTCCTGGCGGAGCTCGACGCGCAAGGCTGACCGGTGGGGTGGCTACAGGCTCCTTCCAGAATCCGGCGTCTGTACCGAAAATCGTGTCCAAAACGCGTCCAAATTTGCGGGGACTCCCGGGGACTGGCGAGCGCTGGAGTGGACTCGCCTCGCGTGTAACTGAGCGTTGTTTCTGAAAGATTCAGTTATGAGGCCTGCCTGCCCGATCGGCGACCTTGGGCTCCCGCCCCCGCAACTACCAAGTCAGCATCCGAGGAAATCTAGGGGCGGTCGTCAGCGTAGAGACGACCGCCTTCTTCGTCTCTCGGCGTGTCAGGACGATGCGGTCGAAAGCCGCTCCCGGCGGTCCTAATTGGGAGCCGCCGCTTTACCTCGCCGCTCCCGATCGAGGTCCCGGGCGCGCCGGATCTTGCGCAGGAGGGAGAGCAGGTTCCGAGGCGTGAACCGGAACCAGAAGGCGACGTCGCAGCGGTTGTCGCGCCAGCCGGGGTTGAGGCGGGCGTAAGCCCGGGCCTCGGGCCGGTCGAGGTAGCTCACCGGGTACTGCGCAAGCGTCTCCGGGGCGATGCCGATGTCCACAAAGACCAGGCCGGTCTGACCGTCGATCCGGAAGTCACTTTCCACGGCCAGTCGGGTGAACGCGGTGCGAAGCGCCTCGCCCTCGGCGTCGCCGGGGCGCGGCCGCGGATCAAAGATCTGGTACTCGGCGAGCGCCCCGGTGATGGAGACGAAGCCGAACAGGCTTGCCACCGCCAGGCGGTAGTAGCGCGTGAGCGGGTGGCGGAGCTTGCAACCCAGGAAGAACCGTAGTCCCGAACGGAGGTGCAGCGCGCGGCGGCGGTGCTCGGGGAGCACGCGGAGCTTGCCTCCGAGGATCACCCGGGCACCGGAGAGGTCCAAGGGGGCGGTACGCCAGAACTGGTAGCCGACGATCGCGTTGCCGTGCTCGAAGATGTGCACCACCTCGTTGGTGTTGGCGTGGACCCGGAAGTGCGCCGCATCCTCCGGGAGGAGGGGGTTCGAGAACTGGTGCAGCCTGGCGATCAGCTCGTCGGTGAAGGCTCGGCGGGGGATGACGCGGATCCGGTCGCGGGGCACACCCCATCCTGTACTCTCGCGGCCGGGCGTGGAAGCTCGAGAGGCGCCTCGGCGGCGCGGCGAGCGTCGGGTCGTGCCGGGGAGGGCTGCGGGGCTGCCGCGGCGGTATTCACCTCATGCGGCACGCATGTTGTGGTGACCCGACATGCGCATGACGACGGCCCCGCCGGTGCCGAGGTTTCGCGTGCTACTGCGCGGAGACGAGCGGCGTGGGCGGATGGTGGGCCGGGCAGAGATGGCGCGTGGGCGACGAGACTTCGCTGGAAGTCGTGGAACCAGGCCCACGCGCTTCGCGGTTGCTCTACCGCGTGCGCAGACGTCCGATTTTCAGGAGCAGGTAATCGCGCTCCGGAATGCTCGCAGTTTTTTCGGCCGCCGCTTCGTAGAAGGTCAGGGCGGCCTCGATTTCTCCCGAGCGCTCGAGGAGGTGGGCGCGCACGGCATCGAGACGGTAGTGATCCTTGATCCGCGGATCACGACCGAGCCTCTTGAGGAGCGCGAGCCCTTTGGCCGGCCCTTGCGTCATCGCGATAGCGACCGCTCGGTTCAACGCAACCATTGGGTTGTCAGACAGACGCATGAGGAGGCCGTAGAGCGCGACGATTTGCGGCCAGTCCGTGTTTTCGGCGCGGTCCGCTTCGTCATGCACGGCAGCGATGGCGGCCTGCAGCAGATACGACCCCGCCGGGCCACGCGCCATTCCGCCCGTCACCAGCTGCACGCCTTCGGCGATCGCTTCCTTGTTCCAAAGCGACCGATCCTGCTCGTCGAGCGGGACGATTTCACCATCGGGTCCCGACCGCGCGGCGCGCCGCGCGTCGGTGAGAAGCATGAGTGCGAGGAGGCCGCTTACCTCGCCGCTGTCTGGGACGAGCTCGTGGACCGCGCGGGCGAGGCGGATCGCTTCCTTCGCCAGGTCTACCCGCTGGTGCGCTCTCCCGGAGCTCGTGGCGTAGCCCTCGTTGAAGATGAGGTAGAGGACGTGGAGGATGGCGCTGAGGCTCGTGCTTCGCACTTCCGGCAGCGGCATCGCGAAGCGGACGCCCGAGCTTTTGATGCTCTGCTTGGCGCGGCTGATTCGCTGCGCCATCGTCGCCTCGGGCACGAGAAACGCGCTCGCGATTTCCGTCGTGGTGAGACCCCCCACCGCGCGCAACGTCAGGGCGATTGCGGACGGTCGCGTGAGCGCCGGATGGCAGCACAGGAAGAGAAGGGTGAGCGTGTCGTCCTCTTCCACGAGTGCTTCGTCGGGCGGAAGTACCACGTCCTCTCCCGGCGGCGTCTCGAGGAGAAATTTCGTTTCGCGCCGGCGGCGCGCAGACTGGGACCTGATCCGATCGGTGAGCTTTCGTGCCGAAACCTGAATGAGCCATGCGCGAGGGTTCTCGGGCACGCCGGTGCGAGGCCACTGGAACGCAGCTGCGGTGAGCGCTTCTTGCACGGCGTCCTCCGCGGCATCGAAGTCGCCGTAGCGACGTACGACGGCGCCGAGCACCTGCGACGCAAGCTCGCGGAGCAGGTGCTCGCCGGTCGCTTTCATAGCGGCGACACAGGTCCTAAGGCACGTCGGGCGGTCCGCTCATCACCTGACGCACCTCGATCTTGATGCCGAGAGGCTTCCCACCGGGGCCGGGTGCGGTCGATGCCTCGCCGGCGATGGCATAGGCGCGCGCCGCGTTGTCCACGTCGACGATCCAAAAGCCCACGAGGAACTCCTTGGACTCGGCGAACGGGCCGTCCGTCACTTCGGGAGCGCCTCCGCTCGAGCGGACGATTCGTGCCTGGCCAGGAGGCGCGAGGCCTTCCGCGCCGACGAGCTCGCCGGCTTCCCTTAGGCCCTTGTTGAGGGTCCGCATGAACTGGATGTGGGCCCGGACCTCCTCGGGCTTCCACTGGCTGATCTGATAGTCGCCGTTGCCGCGCGGAGCGTGCATCATCAGGATGAATTTCATTACCGGTTCTCCTTCTCACGTCCTGAACCGTCGAATGCGGACTGTAGCCTTGCAAGATCCAGCTTCCGCATTCCCATCATCGCCTGCATCGCGCGCCCCGCCTTCGCGATGTCTTTGTCCGAGAGCATTTCGCTGAGCTGCTTTGGGACGATTTGCCAGGACACGCCGAACTTGTCGACGAGCCAACCGCACTGCACTTCCTTGCCGCCGTTCTCCGTGAGCTTGTTCCAGAGCCGATCGATCTCCGCTTGCGTGTCAACCTGCACCATCAGCGAGAAGCCCTGCGCGAAAGTGAAACTGGGGCCGCCGTTCAGCGCGATGTACGTCTGCCCCAAGAGCTCGAATGTCAACGAAAGGATGGCACCGTCCGCCCTCGGCCCGCCGGCTGGATAGCGCCTCGTCTCCTTGATTGTTCCGCCGAAGAGTGAGGTGTAGTGCTTCGCGGCCTCTTCGGCTTGGGTGTCATAAGTGAGGAAAGTCGTGATTGAGGTAGTCATGGTCGCTCTCCGCTGTTCTGGCCGGGCCTGTCCCGGCGTCACCCAGAGGTCGGAGCAGAGGAACAGCTCTCGACATTATTCGGCCTTTTTCTCTTGGGCCTCGCATTATTCCCGCAATAATCGTGGGTTACACTGTCACTTGAGGAAATGGGTGAGGGGGCAGCGGACATGACGGCGCGGGACGACCGCATCGCCCGCCCGAAGGATGCGGTACAGGCCGGACGCTGGGGCTTTTGACCTAGAGGGCGCTCGCCAACCTCCTCGACCAACAACTCCTCGCCCACGGGAGCTGGGCCTACCGAAATTCTCTACGAATTTTCGCGTGAGCCGACACAGTTATGGTGTGAGTTCACTCCACCGCGCCGCGCGAAGCCTAGCGCTCGTCGCTTCAATTTCGCTACGTCTCGGACGTCTAGAGCGGTTGCCAGAGCTCCACCCTGTTCCCATCGCAGTCCTTGATCCAGGCGAAGCGACCGTAGCTCTCGTTCTGGCGCTTCGGGTCGATCCAGACGCCAGCGGCGGCGAGATCAACTAGGAGCGCATCGAGGTCGTCGACGCGGTAGTTGATCATCACCGCCTGATTCCCCTCACCGAAGTAGGTGGTGTCCATCGGGAATGGATTCCAAGCGGTCATGCCCGTCCCCTTCGGCACCTCGTCCTTCCACAAAAAGGTCGCCCCGTAGTCGCCGCTCTCGACACCCAGGTGCTTCGCATACCAGGCTCCGAGCGCCTTCGGGTCCGCGCTCCTCAGGAACACGCCCCCAATCCCTGTCACCCTCGCCATTCGTGGCCTCCTGCCTTTCCCCTACCTCGCTAACTCACGTGGCGCAACGACGTCGCGCTAGGACCAGACGGCATCGGAGTGCTTCCGCCTCTGGCTGAGACCGCTCGAGGCGAACGGGTCCGAGACCCCCCGCGCGAGGACTGAAAGGGGATGGGGCAGCGGGAGCACGTTCTGGATAGACTGCCTTTCGGTGACGTCAACGCGCATGGATTGACCGGAGATTGGGTCCTTCAACAGGGTTGAGGCGATGGGCTATCAGGCGGATTGGGTGGGA
>JBKQJL010000112.1:0-5502 GCA_052147975.1 Myxococcaceae bacterium | reverse complement strand
GCGGTGGCCACCACTGTCCACAACAGTCCCGCCGGCTGGATGCCCGTCCCATAGAAGAGGGCGATGACGAGAATGCCGCCAATGTCGTCAAAAATGGCCAGCGCGGTGAGAAACACCTTGAGGCTGTGCGGCACCCGGTCGCCCAGCAGCGCCAGGCAGCCAATGGAGAAAGCAATGTCGGTGGCCATGGGGATGGCCCAGCCGCGCACGCCCTCCCCGCCTTTTTGAAAGGCGACGAAGAGCAGCGCGGGAACCACCATGCCCCCCACCGCGGCAATGGCCGGAAGCAGCGCCTGCGCCGGCGTCCGCAGCTCGCCGCGGACCAGCTCGCGCTTTATCTCCATCCCCACCACGAAGAAGAAGACGGCCATCAGCACGTCGTCGACGACGAAATGCAGCGAGCCCTCCAGGGCCACGCCCCCCAGGCTGACGCCTAGGCTGAGCTTCCAGAGGGCCTCCCAGTCGGCACGCCAGGGCGAGTTGGCCAGCCCGAAGGCGGCCAGGGCGGCCAGCAAGAGTAAAATGCCGCCCTTGGCCTCCGTCCGCAGGAAGGCCTGCAGCGGTGCCACCAGGACTTGGAAGACGCGGGGCGGCTGCGGGCGGGGAGGTGCCATGGGCCTGCGTTGGGCCTCCCGGCTTTATGCCGCCCCCCCAGCAGCGTCCAGCAACTTTCAGCGCGTCGAGACTTCGTCTCGCCGGTTTTTGGCGTGCGCTGCGGCGTCGTGGCCGGGGTCCGCCGGCCGGTCCTCGCCATAGCTGACGGTGTCCAGGCGCTCGGAGGGGACGCCGAGGTTAATGAGGTAGATGCGGGCCACCATGGCGCGCCGCTGCCCGAGGTGAAGGTTGTACTCCTCGGTGCCCACCTCGTCCGTGTTGCCGGCAATGAGGATGTGGGCGGTGGGGTGGGCCTTCAATTCCTGGGCCAGCACTTGCAGCTTCTGCTGGTCCTCGGACGTCAAGTCGGACTTGTCGAAGGCAAAGTAGGCGATGGGGCCAGTGAGGAGGCGGGCCATGGCCGCGGCGTCTGCCTTTTCAGCGTCACTGGCCGCGGCCGGAGGCGGCTCCGCCTTGGCGACGACGGGGGGTGGGGGGGCTGCCGGGGCCTGGGCAACGGGCGTCTCGTGGGCACAGCCGAGGGCACCGAGGAGACTCAAGGCGGGGACAAAAGCAAGCAGACGACGCTGAGTGGGCATGGCGGACCTCCATTTGCAAAGGGGGAATGACGCCACAACGGTGGTAACCGTTGCGCTTGCAAGCAACCCCGCGAGGGCCGAAACCCTTCCCCCCGTTGGAAGCAAAAACGCCCTCCACCCCGGCCGAGAAGGGGGTGGGGCGCCGGTGACAACACGCTGTTTGAAGCCAGAAAGTGTGAGGAGGCCTTTTTGCGAGCGCTGCTGCAGCGGGTAAGGGAGGCCAGCGTGGCCGTCGACGGCGCGGTGGTGGGCGCCATTGGCCCAGGCCTGTTGGTGCTGCTGGGCGTGGGCCAGAGGGACACCAACGCCGAGGCTGCCTGGCTGGCGGACAGGGTGGCGGGCTTGCGCCTCTTTTCAGACGAGGCCGGGAAAATGAATTTGTCCCTCCTGCAGACGCACCGGTGCGCGCTGGTGGTGAGCCAATTCACCCTCTACGCGGACACCCGCAAGGGCCGGCGGCCCAGCTTCACCCTGGCCGCCCCGCCCGAGGAGGCAAACCGCCTCTACGGCCTCTTCTGCACCGAGCTCGCGGCCCTGGGGGTAACGGTGGAGCGCGGCGTCTTCGCCGCCAGCATGCAGGTGGCGCTCGTCAACGACGGCCCGGTGACGGTGCTGCTCGAGACGGAGCGCCTGGAAGGCGCAGGAGGGCCGGGCGCGCCGGAGGGAGGCTGAGGCATTGCCTCCCGCCCCGGGGGGTTTGGACGGCGAGGCGTCCGCGGGCCACAGGCTTCTAGTCGAGGGGCGCCAGCGTCCCGCTTTCGCGCGTCACCAGGCTGGTGAGGGCGAAGCCCCGGGCGGCCGCCTCTCGCACTTGCTGGGCCAGCTGGCCCACCTCCCGCACCCAGGCCTGGGCGTCCGCCCCCAGCCCGCTGAAGGCCACCGTCAGCGTCGGCGGGGAGGCCAAGGTGCCCAGCCAATAGGCCAACAGCTCCTCCACCTCGGGGAGCTCCACCTTGCCGAGCCGCCGGCGCTCGCGCTCGGCCAGCCGGTGCACTTGGTCGTGCAGGGTGCGGCCCCAGGCCTTCACCGCGTAGCTGCTGCGGAAATTCCAGTCGGCCACCGCGGCGTTGTCCGCCGGGCGGTACAGCGAGCGCCCCAGCGTCACCAGCACCTGGTCCGGGGGAAAGGCTGGGAAGGGGTCCCAAATTCCGGCCACCAGCGCCACCAGCCCGCTGCGGATGACGCGCCCCAGCCAGTCGGTTTGAAAGGCCTCGGCTGCCTCCGGGCTCCAGTAAGGGTAGGCCGGCTCCTGCAACATGAGGGCGGCGTGCAGCGCATGCTCGTACTTGCCCGCGTAGCCGGCGTGCTCGGCCACCACCGTCCAGCCCTGGCCCTGGTGACGCCACTCGGCGAAAAGCACCCGGTGCACGGCCTCCAGCCAGTCGTCGTCGTCGAGGCCGAAAAAGCTGCCGCCCACCGTGCGCTCCAGCACCTGCTCGAGCAGCCACTGGGTGCGCGCGTCGGACATGCCTTGCAGCAGTCGCGCCAGGCCGGCGCCAGCGTCCACCACCCCGAGGCTGAAGGCCGGAAAGGCCACCTCCTCGAGGAAGCGGTCGTTGACCGGCCGGAGGATGACATTCACCTGGCGCTCGCGGAGGGCCGGGGAAACAGAAGCGCCCGTCTCAGGCCCGACCGTCCTCCTCGGAGATAAGACGGTACATGTCCGCGCTGGTGCTGGCGGCCAGGATGGAGGCGCGGAGCTCCGGGTTTCGGAAGAGACGCGAGACGCGCGCCAGCGCCTTGAGGTGAATGCCGGCCGAATTCTCCGGCGCCACCAGCGCGAAGAAGAGGTGGGTGGGACGCTTGTCGATGGAGGAGAAGTCCACGCCCGCCCGCGACACGCCGAAGGCGGCGTACAGCCGGTCCAGCCCCGGCATTTTGCCGTGGGGAATGGCCACCCCCTCGCCGATGCCGGTGGAGGCCAGCTTCTCTCGCTCCGCCAGCACTTCCAGCACCCGGTCGGCCCGAAGCATGCCCCCGTAGGCCGAGGAGAGGTGCTCCGACAGCTCGCGGAGGACTTCCGCCTTGCTGGTGCCGTGCAGCTCGGCCACCACGGCATTCGGGCTGAGAAACTCGGTGACCTTCATGCCGTCGGATGCCTCGACCCTTTTCAGGTGAGAAGGGAGAGAGAGTGGGGGCAATTACCCCGCACGCCTGGGCAGCGCAAGACGCGCGCCCAGCGCCCCCGCCCCTTTTTCGCCAAGCAGGGGAATGGGGAGGAGAGCCTACCCCGCCGACTCGAAGTCGCCCAGTTGGTGGTGCACCCAGTCGCGTGCGTGGTGGTGCTTGTGCCGGTCCTTCTCCCGCCGCAGCTGCTCCTCGAGCCGGTCGCAGGCCAAGTCGAGCGACACCCCCATGTCGGTGGTGGCGTGCCCGGCGCGCAGCAACAGCGGCCCGGCGGCCACCGTGACGTCGGCCCAGTGCAGGTGCCGCTCGAGCCAGAAGACGACGTGTGCCACTCCGGCGACGTCGAGATGGCGAGTCACCCGTTCCACCCGTTCCTTCGCGTGTTCCTTGAGGGTTTCTGACGCCTCCAGGTTGCGGAACGTGATGGTCAGCTGCATGGGCCCCTCCTTCGGGGGGGTGCGGGTGGGTGTCACATCGCCATGCCCCTATTCAGGACCGGTCCGGCCCCCGCACGCAACAGGTGTCCAAAGGGCCCCCAGAAAGCCCGCGCCATGGACCAAAGTAGCCAAAGTAGCGCTCACCTGGCCGCCAGTTCAGCGTTGGAAGACACCCCCACCGCCGTCGGGCGGTGCGACGTCAGGGCTGCAGGTAGCCTTCCAGGGGCCTGGAGGAAGTGGTGTTGAGACGCTTCGTCCAGTCCACCACAGCCGTCTGCCACACCATGCCCGTTTCGCCGGGCAGCGGGTCCTGCTTCTCGAAGTCGAAGCCGTCGCCGCCGAAGTACAGGTACTCCACCGAGGTGACGGAGTAGGTTTCCTGGGCCACAATGTCGCGGCCCTGGGCGTCGCGGTAGCCGCCATTGGGCCCCTTGCTGACGCCGGAATAGACGGCCTTCGGGTTGGCCAGCGCCCGCAGCAGCGCGTCCCCCTTCAGCTTGAAGGTGAGCAGCGAGTTGTCGAAGGGCAGCACCGCGTACACCGCTCCGCGGGTAATGGGCCCGGCCGGAAGCCCGGCCCGGAAGCCGCCCTTGTTGAGAATGGCCACGTCCGTCTTGGTAATTTCTCGAATGGCCCGCGCCACCCAGCCATGCAGCGCGTCCGAGCCGGCGTCGAGGCCGGAGCGGGTGAAGCCAATGCGCTCGCCGAAGGCCGCCTCGTGCTTGGCCACCCAGGGCTTGAGCTGCGCCAACAGCACGGCGTCCGGCGGCGGCGCCGAGGGGCCCCCCAGCACCTGCACCACCTTGGCCTCCACGCCGGTGAGGCGCTGGCCGGCCGGCTTGGCGGTGTCAAAGCTGAGCTCGGCCCGGGCGTAGCTTTCGAAGCGCCGGCCGGGGTTGACGAGCGGGGTGGTGCCCACGGTGGCCTGCATGGGCTTCTTGCAGTGGCCTCCCACCAAGAGGGTGAGGCTCCACTCCGGGTGCTTCTTCACCGCCGGCTCAAGGGCGGTGGGGCAGTCGTCGGCCAGCACCACCACCGCGTCCGCGCCCGCCTTGCGCAACTCCTTCACCGCCTGCCCCAAGGAGGACTCGTAGGGGAGAATTTCCACGCCGTAGAAGCGGTCCGCCATGGCCGTCTGCACCGCCAGCGCGTAGCTGAGCCCCACCACGCCCAGCCGGGCCGCGCCGCGGGTGAAAATGCGCCAGGGCGGCAGCTCCACCGGCTTGGCCAACGGCTTCGTCACCTTCAGGTTGGCGGCCAGAAAGGGAAAGCCGCCCGCCTCGCGGAGGGCCACAAATTGCTCGCGCCCGAAGTCGAGCTCGTGGTTGCCGAAGCCGCTGGCGGCGTAGCCCATGCGCGCCATGGCTTGGGCCACCGGCTCGCCCTGGAAGAAGGTGGACAAGGAGGAGCCATTCCAGTGGTCGCCGGTGCTGAGGGCCAAGGTGAGGCCGCCCGGGCAGGACGCCGCGCCGTCCTGCTTGGCCGGCCCTGGACAGTGCTTCTCGACGGCTACCCAGCGCCCGAGCATCTGCGCGGCGCCGCCCTTCTGGCTGTCCCCATCGGCGACGGGAAGCAGCTGCCCATTCTCATCCGAGGTGACGAGGACGGTGACGGTTTGGGTGTCCGCCAGCGCCGGTGAGGCCAACGCCAGCGCTGCCGCAAGGAGGGGGGCCAAGGGGGGGGAGCGCACGCTGTGGCGCATACCACACGGGCTAAAGCACGTGGTGCCTCAAGTGGACGCCGCC